>NZ_JBICXB010000011.1:0-166130 GCF_043200055.1 Streptomyces sp. NPDC048496
TCCTGCATCGAACGCGGCACCCGCCGCGACGACACCCTCGCCAACGCCTACCGCGACTGGCTAACCGCCGCTTGACAGCCAATAGGAGCATCAACGGTGGGCGCGGTCGACTTCCCGCGCCCACCCCAGGGGCGACCGTGGGCCGCCGGCCGGTGACCTGTTCGACGGCGCGGAGGTGGTGAACCTCGCGTCTGGTGATCGCTCGCGGGACGAAAACTTCCCAGCCGCGCGGGTCTCCAGTATGGCGATGCGGCGAGAACCTCAAGTAATCATCAAATCCCCAGCTCGCCCGGATCCGCATTTGCGCAATTTGAGAAAAGATGCCTGAAATATGCCACTGTCAAATTCCTGCTGATCGCTATTTTTTAGAGATCGGCCGGTGTTACCGTAGCTCCGCGCTGGAGGTATGAAAAAAGCGGGTGACTTTCAGCTGTGCGCGTGCATTCTATTCCGGCTTCGGGGGGAATATTTTTGGTCGCCTTCCGCGTATGGGTCGGTCGGATTGTTTATGCGCATTGATTTACTGTTCGCTATTTGAATGCGGAGTCGCGCTGCAATCGCGACTCCGCATTTATTGCAACTCACGGACATCATGAATGGGAGAAGTGACGTGAATCGCACTTTCAGTATGATATCCCGGCCTGTGGCAGCAGCTCTCCTGGCCCTCGGTGCTGTGGCCGCGGCGAGCTCGACGGCTTCCGCAGACGAGCCTGCGCCGCCGACTCTCGAGAGCGCCGATGGTGATATCGGCGTGATGTCAATCCCGTGTGACGGCTATTCGGGTACGTGGTACACGGTCTCCAACGTGGCCAAGCCGAAGAAGGTCACCCACGCGACGCGGCACTACAACGGCACGTCGTCCGACATGTCGTCCAACTTCACCACCGGGCATCAGCTGACGCTCACGGCCGGCATCACCTACACTTCTGGCGCCACGGCTGAGGCCAGCGCGGTGATCGGTAAGTTGTCGGCGAGCGCGAGCCTGTCGCTCGCCGCCTCCGGATCCTCGACCTCCAGCTCGTCGGTCTCCGTTACCGCCACCGTCAAGCCGAAGAAGTACGTGGTCACGTACGCGGGACGCGTCCAGGTCACCGGCAACTGGACGAAGAGCTACTGCTCCAGCGGCAACGCCGGCGTTCTCGTCCAGGCCCAGGGCACCGGTAGATCGCACCATGTACAGGAAGTGGGGGCGGTCCAGTGCGATATCACGCAGCCGTCCGGCAGTTTGGCCGCTCTCGCCAAGAGCTCCTACTGCTGATGAAGCCCATTCCGGCCGCGGTGGCTGTTGCCGTGCTGACCCTGTTGGCAACCGGCTGCACGAAAGGCGGTGGCCCCAAGCCGTCCGACGGGACGGCCACCACGAGCGCGGCCGACGGGGCGCGCTGCGGCAGTGCCGCGGTCACCGCACCGCCGGTGGAGGGTCTGCCGCGCACCTGGACGTTCACAGCGGTTCGGAAGACGGATCCCCGGTGGGGAGGCGAAAAGAGCGACGTCGTGGTCGATAAACCTTTCGTCGCCACAGTGGAATGGGAATCCGATCGCGTCGATGAACCGGCCGCGCTGGCCGCTATTGAGGGCGAGTTGGACCTCAACGTGTCCGGAAGCAGCGATACCGTTTCGGAACTGGATCGTTTCCTGTCCGACGTCAAGGAAAAGAAGGCGTACGTTGGATATGCGGCGGTGGAAAGGGTAACGGTGCCCCTGTCTCTGAAATGTCATGACGGGATCACCGTCCACGGGAAACTCGCCACGTGGATCGACGCCGAAACCGGAGTAGTGGTCTGCGCTACGAAATACGGCAAGGGCGAAGCGCCCGCAGCCGCATTGAAAGCCCAGGCCGAGTTCTGTCGATGAGCTCCATCGCCAGGTCGGCGGCCCGCAGGCGTGCGGCCCGCCGGCCTGGCTGCGTGCTGTGATCGCAGAAGGCGTAGTGCTCGGCTGTCAGTGCTTCGGCCTCGGCCGTTGTCGTGGGCGGGCGCCCTACCGAGACGACGAGAGTGGCGAAGCCGAGCGCCATCACCCGTATGCCGAACCTGTCTTCCCAGGAACGCGGCACCGCGCAGAGCCGCTCCGCGTCCTCGTGAAGGGAGCGGGCTCGGGAGCGTCGCCATGACCGCGACTCCAGACGCGGCCACTGACAGCGGTGGGGCGCGGCCGGTGGCGCGGGCCTTGGACTACGGGTGTGCGTGAACGACGGCGAACGCGGTGCGTGCCGTGGTGCCGTCGGGCAGCGGCAAGTCTGTGGTGACGTGGCCGAGGGCCCCCTGCTCCTCGGTGTCCTGGCCGGGGTGGAGCAGGCGGTTGATGTGGATGGTCAGCCCGCGTCCGTCGGGTGCTGTCTCCACGACGAGATCCGTACCGCTCGGGTCGTCGGTCACGGTCGTGGAGGCGATCGCCGCCGTGGTCCCGGACTCCGCGAACCAACCGGTGACGGAAGGGTCGGGGGTGTCGCTCGTGCTCTGCATCTGCGGCTCGGCCTCGCCGACGATCAGCGCGAACAGTTGGGCGACGAGGACCGGGTCACGCGTTCCGTCGTACACCCACCGCTGCCCCAGCACCCCGTGCTCGGTGGTGCCGATGAGCGCTGCGTCGGGGCCCACGATCGGTGCGCCGCGATAGCTGAACGGCACCTGGTACGTGACCGGCTGGTCCCCCGACGTGTCGGTGACCGCCATGAACTCGATCCCCACCTCGCCCTTCGGGTCGTCCAGTCGGAATCCGCCGGCCTTCACCAGCTCGGGTTGTCCCTTGCCGCGGTACCAGGGCTGCTCTGGCGCCCACGCTGGAGCAGGCGATGCAGACCGTGCGGAGGAAGGCGTACGTGATCCTCGACGGCACCGTGCTGCCGATCGACCGCATCGCCGCCGACCAGCCGTACTACTCGGGGAAGAATAGGCACCACGGGATGAACGTGCAGGTCCTCGCGGATCCAGCCGGCCGTCTGATCTGGGCCTCGGACGCGCTACCCGGAGCCGTGCACGACCTGACCGCGGCCCGGACCCACGGCATTCCCGCCGCTCTGACCGCCGACGACATCAAGTGCTGGGCGGACAAGGCGTATCAGGGCGCAGGTCATGCTGTCCGCGTCCCGTTCCGGGGCAAGAACCTGCGCGGCTGGCGCCGCCGTCACAACCGCGATCACGCCAAGATCCGCAGCCTCGGCGAACGCGCCATCGCCACCCTCAAATGCTGGCGGCTCCTGCGGAAGCTCCGCTGCAGCACCACTCGGATCACCGCCGCCGTCCGTGCCGTCGTCGCCCTCGAACTCGCCACCTGATCAAGATGAAAAAGACTCACTGCCTTCTCACGAGTACAAGCACATGTCGAGGCCGCCCTCGGCAGGCTTCTGGTTCTGCTTCCGCTCGGCCGCGCTGCCCGTAATGGGCCTTCTCCGTCTTGCTCGTCTGTGCAAACCTGGGCGGACTGCGGGGAGGTGACCGACTGGACTCGGCAATATCCCTGGCACAACAGGAACTTTATCAAGCCCAACCGGCCCGACCGCGCGACTCCGGAATTCGCAAAGCCCTGTACGGAAAAAGCGAAGCCCCCTGCCATCGGCGTGTTGAGTGAGATCACCACACCAATGACGAGGGGCTTCGCCGCCTCACCACTCCTGACCGGCCCCATTTCACCCCTGCGATACAGGACAGAAGAGGTGCACTGAGGTGTTGCAGCACTCGCTGCAAACTCAAGTATCGCAGCGGGTCGTTTTAAGGAGTCGAAGGTCTACGTATTGTCACGTCGGGCATTTCGTTCGTCTTGCTGACGCTTCATGTATTTCCATGAAACCGCCGCAAGAGCGAGCGATACGCAGCCGATCGCTACGAGTGTCAATCGTGTGGTGAGTCCCTTGTTGGTGATGGCCCCTATGAATCCGGCCAATGTCCCGCCGCAGCCCAGGAAAAGCGATCGCCACCCAAGAAGCATTTCGCTCAAACCGGCCGCAGAGCCTTTAAGGAATGCGCCACCCTGTAGTGTCCGCTTATTTTCGCTCTTCTTCATCTCATCACATCAGCTAATCGGGGGCTCTTGGGCAGGCCGGTTGAATGGCCCAGGTTCGATGTACCGGACCGGGCCGCCTTTTGGGAGAAGGTAGTCCACGCCCCCCGCAAGCTGAAGAAGCCAACAACATCTCGCACGCCATCAGGGACTCCTGCGTTGTCGTTCATATCGAAGTGGACGTCGTCGTTAGACGAGTCGTCCTGGGGGCGATATCCATCGGACTCGTTCTTTTCGGCTTCCTCCCGTGCCGCTTCCGCCTTGACCTTTTGTTCCTGGCGGCGCTTCGACGGACGCGACGACATCGCCGTCTGGTACGACTACTCCGCAGGCAATGACAAGGTCTTTTCCTTCATCGCCAAGGCCGACGGCACCTTCAACGCCCCGTTCACTGCGTGGAGCCGCGACAGTGAGCCCTTTCCAACCTGGCGCTCTGGGCGTCCAGTTGTGAGGCTTCTCCGTTCGGCCCGGTGATCCACGCGCTCGGCCTCCCTCTCCGCATAATCGGTTCGGTCGGGAGCTCGGCTTTGCGCCCCGATGTGGTGGACGGTGGCTCGCCCCGAGAAAGCGACGTCCTACGACAGGTCCTTGCGCATCATGGTGCACATCGTTTCGTGGCGGCGCAGTGTCCCGTCGGGGGCCTGTTCGTCCCATGCGTCTGGCCGACGGTCGTAGGCACGGTAGCCCAACCTCTCGTAGAGGGCACGGGCACGTGGATTGTCCTCCTCCACACCCAGCTCCGCCTGACGCAGCCCTCGGTTCTTGACGCGCTGTTCCGCAGCCTCGATGAGAACAGTGCCCACGCCGCAGGACTGCAGTGCAGGGTGGACGGCGAGTTGCCACAGCGTGCCCACGCCGCCCTTGGCCCGGTAGTCGACACCGCCCATGGCGATCGGAATGTCGGCGCGGGCGCAGACAGCCAGATAGTCGACATCGCCGTGCCGCCTACGGTCAAACTGCGCGGCGACGACGTCGAGATGACGGGCGGAGCCTGCCCAGCCGCACGACGCCAGATCTGCGTGCACCAGGTCACGCACGGTCAGTCCCAACGCAACACTGATCACCTGGAGCACCTCCGACATGTCAGCATCCTCCCTCGTCCCGAATCGGTGCAACACAGATTCCCTCGCTCCGCACCGTCTCCTCGCCGGACTGCCCCCACGCTGGAACCATGGGCGGGACACGCGCACGAAAGGGGTCGGCATTCCATGAAGAACACGTCAGAGGGCGGCATCGCGGGCGAGGCTACCTTGCTCATTCCCGCCACGGAGGAGCACCTGTCGCTGCTGGCCAGGTGGTTCGCCGACCCCGAGTTCGTCCGCAGCTGGGGCGGACGGCCTCTCACCCGCGAGGAAGTGGCCGCCAAGTACACCGGAAGGCGGCGTCCCGCAGTGGTCTCGTTGCTGGTCCTCAAGGGCGTCGATTCCGTGGGTTACGCCCAGTACGTCACCGCCGGCCCTCACGAAGGCGGCATCGACATGGTGCTCCTGCCTCACGCGCAGGGCCAGGGCCGCGGCCCTGACGCCGCCCGCGCCCTCGTCCGGCACCTCCATACCGTCGTGGGATGGGACCGGGTGACCGTCGATCCCGAAGCGTCCAACCGCCGGGCCATCAGGGCGCGGAGCAAGGCAGGCTTTCGCCCGGTCGGCCCACGGGGAAGCCAGTTGCTGATGGAGTGCAGGTCTGCACACAACGGTCCGCCACGAGCGGCCCGGACAGATGCCCCTCTGAAGACAGACTGAGCCCTTATCCAACTTCAGTCGCTGGTTGTCGAGTTGGGCTGGCAACGGGGTGAAGCCCCTGATAGATGGGTTCCCGACCAAGAGAACCGACTCCACCAGAGGCTTCACATGCTTATCTACCCGTCCGGCGTCGACGTGTCCAGCTCCACCCTGCGCTTCCTCACACACCAGCTGCAACGGCACCGCCGCGCGATCGGCTCCCGGTGGCGGCGCCTGAGCGCGGGCCGCCAGGCCCTCCTAACACTCGCCACCTGCGTGTGGGACACACCTGCGCCCAGCTCGCTGCCGGCTTCGCCGTCGGGACCACGACCGCCTACCGCTATGTCGTCGAGGCCGTCGACCTCTTGGCCGACCTCGCCCCCACCCTGGCCGATGCCGCCCGCACCGCTTCGACGAAAGCCCGGCCTGGCAGCTGAGCTGCTCCAGGATCCGGTCGTGCGGCGCCGTAATCGCATTGCCCTCGACTGGGACAACGCCTGGCGCCTCGACACCGGTGGATCGGATCACCTGGACCGCGAGGTGATCGACGTCTCGGTCCGCTTTGCGGCGCGGATCCCTGTCCGGCCGGTGCGACTGATCGCTGAAGGTTGCGGTCTTTCGCGGGCCGAGGTCGAGAGACTGATCACGGAGGGGAAACTCGTTTCGGCAGTCCGGCTGAGCGGCAAGCTCTCCGGTGACTTCACCTTCACGCTCAAGCGCTGAGCACTCCTCGGGACCAGGGGCCTGTTCGGCAAGATCCGCCGGACAGGCCCTCATCGGTTTCTGTGGTGCTGTTGTCCACGCGCCTCGTGCATGACTGTCCGCTTGAGTGCCTGAACGTACGCGTTTCCCTGCCTGCGGGGGCGGGCAGGGGAACGCGTGTCCGCAGCCGGTTATGTAGCGGTCGGCACCGCCTCGCGTGCCGCTGGTGCCTGGGGCTGTCCCTCGACCTGTGTCCTGCCGAGCCGGCGCAGGCGTGTCGTGCAGACGATGCCGATCGCCGAGATCACCATCAGCATGACGGCCGGTGGCCAGTAGTGGCCGCCCGCGGCGGCCGCGAGGGAGACCGCGGCCAGTGGTGCGAGGCCGCCGAAGATCATGTTGCAGATCTGGTAGGAGAGGGAGATGCCGGTGTAGCGGACGTGCGTGGCGAAGCCCTCGACGAGGATCGACGCGATGGGTCCGTACAGCGCGGACATCACCAGGCGCATGGCCAGCATCATCAGCCAGATGAGGAAGGCGCTGCCGGTGCCCAGCACCATGAACTGTGGTACGGCGAGGACGATGACGCCCGCGAGGCCGGCGATCACGACCTTGTGCGGTCCGACCCGGTCGGCGAGCCAGGACAGCCAGGGCGTGACGAGGAGTTCCAGGAAGGCCGCCAGGGTGAGGCCGTTCAGCAGCATGGACTCCGACAGGTGGAGGTCCCCGGTGCCGTACGAGAGCAGGAAGCTGGTGACGACGTAGTAGCCGCCGGTCGCGGTGGCCAGCGCGAAGACGCCGATGAGGACCGTTCGCCAGGCCTTCTGGAAGACCTCCACGACGGGCAGCTTGGCCGCCCCTTCCTCCTTCGCGTCCTGTTCCTTGCGCACCTCCTCCATGACCGGGGACTCTTCCAGTTTGACCCGGACGATCAGGCCCACGATCACCAGCACGGCGGAGGCCAGGAACGGTACGCGCCAGCCCCAGCTCATGAACGCGTCGTGCCCGAAGAGGTTCATCAGGCTGAAGGCGCCGGTTGACAGCAACGCGCCGACTGAGGAGCCGAGTTGGGCGAACGAGCCGAAGAAGGCGGCCTTGCCGCGCGGGGCGTTCTCCACGGCGATCAGTACCGCGCCACCCCACTCACCGCCGATCGCGATGCCCTGGACCAGTCGCAGCACGATCAGCAGGATCGGTGCGAGTGCGCCGACCTGGGCGTACGTGGGCAGCAGGCCGATGGCGAAGGACGCGACGCCCATCATCACCAACGTGATGACCAGGGTCTTCTTGCGTCCGACGCGGTCGCCGATGTGCCCGAAGACGATGCCGCCGAGCGGGCGCAGCAGAAAGCCGATGGCGAAGGTCGCGAAGGCGGACAGGGTCCTGAGGTACGGCGACATGTCCGGCGGGAAGAACACGTCGTTGAAGACGATCGCCGCGGCGGTGGCGAACGCGTAGAAGTCGTACCACTCGATGGAGGTGCCTGCCAGTGCCGCGACGGCGGCTCTGTACGGGCTCTGCTTGGTGGCGGACCGCGCGGACGCGGATGGGGTTGGAGACTCGGATGGGGTTGGAGACTCGGATGGGGATGGGGACGGGGACACGGTGCCTCCGGGGGCGGGAGGGGCGGCGGAAGGGAGAGTGAGCGGGGGAGCGGGGGAGCGGTGGGGGAGCGGTAGGTCAGCGGCCGGGGGCGGACCAGGCGCGGGTGCCGCCGATCCAGGTTTCGCGTACGCCGATGGAGGCGAGTTCCGCCGGGTCGGTGGTGAGCGGGTCGTCGGCCAGGACGACGAAGTCGGCGAGCATGCCGGGGGCCAGGGCGCCGACGGCGTGTTCGCGGTGCAGGGCGCGGGCGGCCGCGGCGGTGTGCGCGTGCAGCCCGTCGGCGACGGGCATCCGCAGCGAGGCGTCGCCGAGAACGGTGCCGAGGACGGTGCGCCGGGTCGCGGCGGCGGAGACGGCCTCCAGCGGGGCGGGCGGCGCGACGGGGGCGTCCGAGCTGAAGACGACGGGGACGCCCGCGGTGAGGCAGGTGCCCGCCGGGTTGTAGCGGTGGCCGAGGTCGCCGACGGCGGTCAGGGTGCCGTCGCCGGTGCGCAGGTGGTGCTGGGGCTGCATCACCGGGATGACGCCCAGCCGGCCCATGCGGGCGATCTGTTCGTCGGTGGGCAGGCCCGAGTGCTCGATCCGGTGGCGCATGTCGGGGCGCTCCCGGTCGGCCTGTGCCTTCTCGATGGCGTCGAGGACCATACCGATGGCGTACGGGGACTGGGCGTGCGTCGCGGTCTGGAGTCCGGCGCGGTGGGCGCGGGCGACGATCTCGGCGTACTCCTCCGCCGAGTGGTACAGCTGCCCGTGGTGGCAGCAGTCGGCGGCGTACCCCTCGGGGAAGTACGCGGTCCAGCCGCCGAGCGTCCCGTCGGCGTAGAACTTGACGCCCTGGACGCGGAACAGGTCGTCGCCGAAGCCGTTCACCACGCCCAGGTCGAGTGCGGTGTCGAGAAGGGCGGAGGTGAGGTAGGCGGAGACGCGCATGCGCAGGGAGCCGTCGGCGCGGGCGCGCAGGTACGTCTCCATCTCGCGGCGGGACGCCTGGGCGTCGCCGACGGTGGTGACTCCGGCGGCGAGGAAGACATCCTGGGCGCGCTGGAGGTGGTCGGCCATGATGGCGTCGGGCTCGGAGAGGTGGAAGTTCGGGCCGTGGTTGCCGATCTTCACGCCGCCGGGGCCGGTGAGCAGGTCGCAGGCGGCGTCCCAGAGCTGGCCGTCGGGCTCGCCGGAGGTGAAGCGGCCGATGCTGCCGCCGTCGGGGTCGGGGGTGCCTGCGGTGACACCGCAGGTGCGCAGGGTGTGGGAGTTGACGACGCCGCCGTGGCCGGAGGCGTTCATCACGTAGACCTCGCGGTCGGTGGCGACGCGGTCCAGGTCGTGGCAGGTGGGGTGGCGGCGTTCGGCGAGCCGGCGGTGCTCGTAGCCGAAGCCGCGCACCGGGACCCCGGCGGGCAGTTCGCGGGCGGCGTCGGTGAGAACGGCGACGAGCGTCTCGATGTCGGGTACGCGTTCGGGGCGGCAGTCGACCCAGGCGAGTGCCTGCCCGTACATCACCGGGTGGCAGTGGGCGTCGACGAATCCGGGGTGGACGAGACCACCGTCGAGGTCGAGGACGTCGTCGGCGCGGCCGCCGAGCGCGGTGCGGGCGTCTTCGGCGGTGCCGACGTGGACGACCCGGCCGCCGCGGACGGCCAGCGCCTCGGCGCGTACGGAGGTGCCGGGCGCGGCGACGGCCGCGCCGGTCACCAGGAGCGTGCGGTCGGCGTCGTCGAGGGGGTGGTGCATGAGGGGGCCTGCTTTCGACCGGGGGACGTCCATGAGGAGCCGTACGTGCGGGGAGTCCGCAACGGCTGATTCGTTCGCATGGACGATATGCAGCGAACGATGCCTTGCCTAGACCCTTCATGCACAAATTTTTCGTAATGCAATGGCGGATGTGGCTTCCGTATCGTCCGGCGCGGCCGTAGGGGGAGGGGCTTCTCGTCAGGACGGGTGGGTGGTGAGGTCGTAGCGCTCCTTGATCAATTCCAGATGGATCCAGCTCTCCACCGCCCGTACGCCCGTACAGGCCCGCATGTCCTCCAGCGTGTCGCGCACCGCCGCGAGCGACTCCGCGCTGATCGTTCCGACGAGCTCCGCGCGCCCCACGCAGGCGGAGAGGAACGAGACCCGGTCCCAGGCCGCCAGGTGTCGGGCGACCGGGTCCCGTTCGCCGTCCAGCCGTACGGCGAACCCGCACAGGAAGCCCAGCCCCAGCAGCTCCGGGCGCACCAGTGCGAGCACTTTGGCGACGCCGCCGTCGAGGATGCGCAGCGTGCGGGCGCGGGCGGCGCCGGGTGAGAGGCCCACGCGCTCGGCGAGTTCCGCGAAGGGCAGCCGCCCGTCGCGCTCCAGCTCGTCCAGGATCAGCCGGTCCGTCTCGTCCAGTTCCGGCACCTCGGGCCGGCCTGCCAGCAGATACGGATCCTTGAGATGTTCCAGGGAGATCAGTGGATCCACCACGTCCACACCCTTCAGGGAGCGGATGGACTCCACGGCCCGGTCCAGCTCGGCCAGTCCCTTGGTGCGCAGCTCCGCCATGATGGCGCGGCTGCCCGCGGTGAGCGTGACGAACGGTGCCTGCGGCATGGCGGCGATCGCGCGGGCCACCGGCTCGGCCGGGCCGCTCACGCCGATCGACAGGTGGGCCGACGCGGTCAGCTCCCGTACGGCGGGATGCACGACGGCCACCACCCGCACACCACCACCCGCGAGCAGCCGCTGCACCCGGGCGCGGGTGGCGGGCCGGGAGAGGCCGACGCGCTGCGCCAGCGTCTCGTACGTCAGGCGGCCGTCCGTCTGCAGTTCGCGGACGACGGCCAGATCGGTGTGGTCCAGATCCACCTGAGCGGTTCCCCTCGGCTCGACAGCCCGGGGCGGGTGCGCCCGGGGCGGGGTCCATTCTCGACCACCGGGGTACGGGGGCCGGACCCGGACGGCGCGCACCGCTGACGATCGCATCGCCATCGCTGGACAATTCTGCCGGATGAAACGTAGGTTCTGCGCGAGCGTGGCGAACGAATCATCTTTGCGTGACGCTCTGAGGAACTTGAGGAGGATGGGATGAGCCGGCCCCTGGTGGTGTTCACGGACCCCGAGGAACTCGATGTCGGTCCGGGCGCACGACTGCTGACCGACGCGGGATTCGACACGCGCGTCGTCGGCAGCCGCGACCCGGACGCGATCGCCGCCGCCGCGCGTGACGCCGTCGCGCTGATCGTCGGCTACGCAAGCGTGGACGCCGCGCTGCTCGACCGCCTCCCCGGTGTCGGGATGCTGGCCACCATGTCCGCCGGGTACGACATGATCGACACGGCGCAGGCACGGCGACGCGGGCTGTGGGTGAGCAACCTTCCGCACGCCGCGACCGAGGACGTCGCCGTGCACGCGCTCGCCAGCGCGCTCAGCCTGGTGCGCGCGCTGCCCCAGGCCGACGCCACCGTGCGCGGCGGCGGCTGGAACACCGAATTCGCCGCGCTGCCGCGCCGGGCGGGGGAGCTGACGCTCGGACTGCTGGGATTCGGACGCATCGCGCGGGTCCTGGCCCGGATCGCGGCCCCCGTCTTCGGGCGCGTGGCCGCGTACGACCCGCACGCCGACGCAGCCGGGTGGCCCGACGGCGTCGAACGGCTCGGCCTGGACGAACTGGTCGCCGCCTCCGACGTGCTCTCCCTGCACACACCGCTGACCCCGCAGACTCGCGGCATGGTCGACGCGGCGCTGCTCGCCCGGATGCGGCCCGGGGCCTTTCTTGTGAACGTCGCCCGCGGCGAACTCGTCGACACAGCGGCCCTGCTGGCCGCCCTGGACAGCGGACGGCTCGGGGCGGCGGCGCTGGACGTGTTCCCGGTCGAACCCCCGCCGCTCGACGACCCGCTGCGCAGCCACCCGCGCATCCAGCTGTCCCCGCACAGTGCCTATCTGTCCGACGCGTCGCAGCGGGCGTACGTGTGCGCACCCGCCGAGAACGTCATTGCCTGGCACCGCACCGGGCGACCCCTCACCCCCGTGGTCGACCCGACCCTCGAAGGAGCCCCCTCATGACCGACGTGCAGACCGCCGACGCATCCGCCGACGCATCCGCCGACGCATCCGTCGACGAGGAGACGCGGCTGCGGCGCGAACTCGCCGCCGTATACCGGCTCGTGGCGCACTTCCGGATGACCGACCTGATCTTCACGCACATCTCGCTGCGGCTTCCGGGGCCCGATCACCACTTCCTCATCAACCCCTACGGTCTCCTCTTCGAGGAGATCACCGCCTCCAACCTGGTCAAGATCGATCTGGCGGGCAACCCGGTCGAGCCCACCCCGTATCCGGTAAACCCCGCGGGCTTCGTCATCCACAGCGCGATCCACGCTGCTCGCGAGGATGCCCACTGCGTGCTGCACACCCACACCAAGGCCGGCTGCGCCGTGGCCGCGCAGCGCGACGGGCTGCTGCCGCTCAACCAGATGTCGATGGAGTTCTACAACCGCGTCGGCTACCACGACTACGAGGGCGTCGCCCTCAACCTCGACGAGCAGAGGCGCCTGGTCGACGACATCGGCAGCCACCCGGCGCTGGTCCTGCGCAACCACGGTCTGCTGACGGTGGGAGAGAGCGCCGCCCAGGCATTCCTGCGCATGTACTACCTGGAGAAGGCGTGCGAGATCCAGGTCACCGCCCAGGCGGGCGGCGGACCGCTGATCGTCCCCTCCCCCGAGACCTGCGAGTACACCGCTCGTCAGCTCGCGGGCGAGGCGGACGCGGACTTCCAGGACGACGGGGCGTACGACCTGGCCTGGGCGGCGATGCTGCGCCTGTTGGACCGGGTGGCGCCGGACTACCGGGACTGATCCGGGGGCAGCGCCAGCGACGTGGCAGCCGGGGCCGCGGTGGCCGCTGCTGCCCGGATCGCCGTTGACGTCGGTCCGACACCTCTGTTCGTACGCACGCCTCCCCCTTCAGGCCTCGATCCGGGATTCTACGATCTACTGCCCTTGGGGGAAGTCGGGTTGGCGCTTGCTGCGCGAGGGGGGTCAGTAGGTGAGGGCGTCGGCCATGTCGCTCTGCCAGTAGGTGACGAAGCCGTTGCTGCCCCAGTACGTGTCGGCCGGGAGCGTCAGTTCTGCCGGGGAGCCCGTGGAGCCCGAGTCGCTCTTCGAGGTGAAGTACACCGTCAGGTGCGTGCTCTTGTTCAGGTCCTTGCCGTCGGACTCACCGAACAGCCCGATGGAGGCGTAGGCGGACTGACCCGGCTCAAGGGTGACCACGGCCTGCGGGATGCTGTCGCGAAGGACCGGGAAGGCGGCCTGGGCGTCGTCGAAGCGGAGCGCCGGCGCGTGGTACGCGTAGCAGGGGCGGTTGCCCGTGTTGGTCGCGGTGAGCAGCAGGTGGTTGATGGGGCGGCTCACCTTGCTGACGGTGACCTTGGTGTTCTCGCCGGTGCAGGTGACGGGGGAGCTGTTGCCGGTGCCCTTGTTGCCGGTGGCGCCGGTGTTGCTCTTCTGGCCGCCCGCGCCGGAGGTGGAGCCCTTGGAGTGGGCCGCCGTTTTCTCTGCAGGGGCGTTGGACGTGCTGTCGGTGTCCTTGGCGTCCTTGCCCGAGTCCGGCGCGGTGGCCGCCGGGGACTGCTGGTCGGCGGTGCTCCCTGCCGGAGCCGCCGCTCCCGCCTTGCCGTTGTCACCGCTGCCGTTGTCACCGCAGGCGGTGAGCGAAAGGGCGGCCAGGAGGGCGGTCGCGGCGAGGGCGGTGGTGCGGACGCGGTTGTTGCGCATGGTGGTGGTACTCCCCGTATGTGCTGGTGAGGTCGTTCAGTCAGTGATGGCAGATCAGGACCATGACGATCGTGGTCGACACGATCACTACGCCGATTGCCGCGGCATCGATCAGCTCGATGCGGACATGGGTTCGCACTGCGTCGTCCCGGTGGTCTCTGCGGTGTGGTCACAGACTGCGGGACGGCAAATTCCGGCCGCAACGCCGAATGGCCCATTGGGGAAGCTGGAATGCTTGCGCGTACTGTGACCTGGGCAGATTCCGCGTCCCTGGAACGGTGTTCCGGGACGAACCAGGAGGGGGAACGCCGCAGTGGCGACGCCGGAGGCCGGGGAATTCGCGGCTCTGCTGAAGGAACTGAAGAACCGTTCGGGGCACAGCTACGGGGTTCTCGCCGGAAGACTGCACGTCAGCACGTCGACGCTCCACCGGTACTGCAACGGTGACGCCGTGCCCAATGAGTACGCGCCGGTGGAGCGGCTGGGGCGGCTGTGTGGGGCGAGCCCCGACGAGCTGGTGGAGCTGCACCGGCGGTGGATCGTGGCCGATGCGGCGAGACGGCGCCCTGTTGCCGTTCCCGATTCCGTTCCGGTTCCGGCTCCTGCTCCCGTTTCTGATTCCGAGTCCGTTCCCGAGCCGGGAGCTGTGGCTGAGGCTGTGGCTTCGCCCGAGGACCGGGACGGAGGCGAGGACAAGGATGGCGACGCGCTCGCGCCCGAGGTCGTGACGGCCGGGGCGAGCCGGCCCCGGCGGTTCTGGTCCTCCCCGCGGGCGCGCGTCCTGCTCGCGGCCGTCGCCGTCGTCGCGCTCACCGTGCCCACCACGATCATCGTCAGCAATCTCTCGGGCACGGACAGCGGCAGCCTCAGCGATGCTCCCGCCGTGGACGGCGTACCCGCACTGCCCGACGACGAGAGCGCGCCCGCGTCGCCCGGCACGCCGGATCCGTCGGGCAAGCCTGCCAAGCCCGGCAAGTCCGGTGCAGCGACCGCCCCGTCCCTGGGGTCAGGTGCCGCCTCCGCCTCCGCGTCCACCGGGCACAGCGCGGGAGAGGGAGCAGGGCCGGGTGCGCAGACGGGCGGGGGCGTGCCCCTGAACGCCACCATCAGCTCTTACCACTGGGATGCGCCCTGCGGCCAGTACTACGTGCTGGACCAGAAACCGAACGAGGTGCCCCCGCCGCCCGCGCCGCAGGACACCCGTGGCTGGGCCAGGGCGCTCGGCGGGGTGGACGGCGGCAGCCTGCTGCTCGAACTCACCGTGCAGGGAAAGTCCGATCAGGCCGTCGTGCTCCAGGGGCTGCACGTGCGGACGCTGTCCCGCAAGGAACCGCTGGCGTGGTCGGCGTACTCGATGGGGGAAGGCTGCGGGAGCGGTATCACACCGCAGTCCTTCGATATCGACCTCGACGACAGTCGGCCGACCCTCACCCCGGTTGCGGGGCAGCAGGGGGACAAGCGGGTGCCGCCGAAGGACTTCCCGTTCCGGGTGTCCTCCACCGATGTGGAGGTGTTCGACCTCAATGCACACGTCGACGGGCACGACGTCAGCTGGTACCTGGAGCTGGAGTGGAGCAGCGGCGGCCGTGAGGGGACGCTGCGCATCGACGACGGCGGGAAGCCGTTTCGTACCAGCAGCATCAAGACGCGGCCGCAGTACCTGTACCGGCACGACACGGCCCAGTGGGTGACCAAGGAGTAACGGTCACGGCCACTGGGCCGGTGCCCGCGCGCGCGGACGGGGCTCGGAGGAGCTCGGGGGTCAGAGGCGCTCAGGGGTCCTGATGCCGAGCAGCTCCATGCCCTGGTGCAGGGTGCGGGCGGTGAGGTCCGAGAGGAAGAGGCGGTTCTCGGCCACATCGCCCGGAACCTCGGGCTTCAGCACCGGGCACTGGTCGTAGAACGTCGTGAAGAGCGACGACAGCTGGTAGAGATACGAGGCCAGCTTGTGCGGCTCGTACGCGGCGGCGACCTCGGCCACGACCTCGCCGAACAGGTCCAGGTGCAGGCCCAGCGCGCGCTCGGCCGGGGCCAGCTCCAGCTCCGGGTGCGGCTGGGACTTCAGCTCGCCCGCCTTGCGCTTGATGGAGCGGGACCGGGCGTGCGCGTACTGGATGTACACGCTCGTGTCGCCGGTCAGCGACACCATCTGGTCCAGGTCGAACTTGTAGTCGCGGGCGGCCGACGTCGACAGGTCCGCGTACTTCACCGCGCCGATACCGACCTGCGTGGCGCGCTCGGTGATCTCCTCGTCGGTGAGGTCCTTCGCCTTTTCGCGCACGACGGTGGACGCCCGGTCGATCGCCTCGTCCAGCAGGTCCTGCAGCCGGACCGTCTCGCCCTCACGGGTCTTGAACGGCTTGCCGTCCTTGCCGAGCACCGTGCCGAAGGCGAGCTGCACGGCCTTGACGTCCTCGTTCAGCCAGCCTGCCCGGCGGGCCGTCTCGAAGACCATCTTGAAGTGGAGCGACTGCCGCGCGTCCACGACGTACAGCAGGGTGCTCGCCTTGAGGTTCTGGACCCGGTCACGGATCGCGGAGAGGTCGGTCGCCGCGTAGCCGTAGCCGCCGTTCGTCTTCTTGACGATCAGCGGGACCGGGTTGCCGTCCGGGCCCTTCACGTCGTCGAAGAACACGCACAGCGCACCCTCGGAGCGGACGGCGACGCCCGTCTCCTCCAGGATCCGGCAGGTCTCCTCGAGCATGTCGTTGTAGCCGGACTCGCCGACGATGTCGGGGTCGCGGATCTCCATGTCGAGCTTGTTGAAGACCGAGTAGAAGTAGATCTTCGACTCGTCGACGAACCGCTGCCAGAGCGTGACCGTCTCCTCGTCACCGGCCTGGAGCGCCACCACCCGGTCCCGGGAGCGGGCCTTGAACTCCTCGTCGGAGTCGAAGAGCGCCCGCGACGCCTTGTAGAGCCGGTTGAGGGAGGACATGGCGGCCTCGCCGTCCGCCTCGTCGGCGCCCTTGTGGTCCAGCTCGTGCGGGTGCTCGATCAGGTACTGGATGAGCATGCCGAACTGAGTGCCCCAGTCGCCGATGTGGTGCCGCCGGACCACGGTCTCGCCCGTGAACTCCAGGATCTGCACCATCGCGTCACCGATCACCGCGGAGCGGAGGTGCCCGACGTGCATCTCCTTCGCCACGTTCGGCTGCGCGTAGTCGACGACCGTCGTGCCGGCGTTCTGCGCGTACGGCACACCGAGCCGGCCCTCGTCGTCCGCGGCGCGCGCGGCGAGGGTCTCGATGATGGCCTTGTCGCTGAGCGTGATGTTCAGGAAGCCGGGGCCGGAGACCTCGATCTCCTTGATCAGGTCGCCCGCCGGGATCGCGGCCGTCACCTGGGACGCCAGCTCGCGCGGGTTGCCCTTCAGCTTCTTGGCGAGGGCCAGGATCCCGTTGGCCTGGAAGTCGGCCCGGTCGCTTCGGCGCAGCAGCGGGTCCGCGGTGCCGGCATCCGGCAGTGCTGCCGTCAGGGCGTCCGCGAGCTGCTGCTGGAGCGTGGAAGCGAGGGAATTGACCGAGGCCATGGGATGGCTGCCGTTTCCGTAGGGGTACAAGGGATCACGCCCAGTATCCCACGCACTGTAAAGCCGTTTTCGCGCTGCCGGGTGGACCTGGGAGAATGGGCAGTGCCCTTACGAGCCCTACCAGAGAGAAGGACGTGCCGACCGTGGCTCAGAGTCAGAGCAGCACCGAGGCCGACTGGGTCTCCCGCTTCGCGGACGATGTCATCGCCGAATCGGAGCGTCGTGCGCCTGGCAAACCGGTCGTCGTCGCGTCCGGTCTTTCCCCGTCGGGCCCGATCCACCTCGGCAACCTCCGCGAGGTCATGACCCCGCACCTGGTCGCGGACGAGATCCGCCGCCGCGGGCACGAGGTCCGCCACCTGATCTCGTGGGACGACTACGACCGGTACCGGAAGGTCCCGGCCGGCGTCCCCGGCGTGGACGAGTCGTGGGCCGAGCACATCGGCAAGCCGCTGACGTCCGTGCCCGCACCGGCCGGGTCCGCGCACCCGAACTGGGCGGAGCACTTCAAGGCCGCGATGACGGCTGCGCTGGACGAGCTGGGCGTCGAGTACGACGGCATCAGCCAGACGGAGCAGTACATGGCGGGGACGTACCGCGCGCAGATCCTGCACGCGATGAGGCACCGCGCCGACATCGACGCGGTCCTCGACCGGTACCGCACGAAGAAGGACCCGGCGGCAGGTGCCAAGGGCGGCAAGAAGCCGCAGCAGCAGAAGAAGGTCGACGAGGCCGAGCTGGAGGCCGAGGCGGGTTCCGGCGCGGCGAGCGAGGACGACGGCAGTGGCGGCTCGGCCGGCTACTTCCCGTACAAGCCCTACTGCGGCAACTGCGAGAAGGACCTGACCACGGTCACGTCGTACGACGACGACACGACCGAGATGAACTACACCTGCACCGCCTGCGGCTTCGCCGAGACCGTCCGGCTCAACGAGTTCAACCGCGGCAAGCTGGTCTGGAAGGTCGACTGGCCGATGCGGTGGGCATACGAAGGAGTGATCTTCGAGCCCAGCGGCGTGGACCACTCCTCGCCCGGTTCGTCGTTCGTCGTCGGCGGCCAGATCGTCCGCGAGGTCTTCGACGGTGTGCAGCCGATCGGCCCGATGTACGCCTTCGTCGGCATCTCCGGCATGGCGAAGATGTCCTCCAGCAAGGGCGGCGTACCGACCCCGGCCGACGCGCTGAAGATCATGGAGGCACCGCTGCTGCGCTGGCTGTACGCGCGCCGCAAGCCCAACCAGTCCTTCAAGATCGCCTTCGACCAGGAGATCCAGCGGCTGTACGACGAGTGGGACTCACTGGCGCGCAAGGTCGCCGACGGCTCCGTGCTGCCCGCCGACGCCGCCGCGTACGCGCGTGCCATCGGCACGGCCGCCGGTGAGCTGCCGGGCACGCCGCGCCCGCTGCCGTACCGCACGCTCGCGTCCGTCGTCGACATCACCGCCGGCCACGACGAGCAGACGCTGCGCATCCTGAGCGAGCTGGACCCGGAGAACCCGATCGGCTCGCTCGACGAGGCGCGGCCGCGCCTCGACCGCGCGGAGAACTGGATCACCAACCAGGTCCCCGCCGACGCCCGCACCGTCGTCCGCAGCGAGCCGGACAAGGAACTGCTCGGCTCGCTGGACGACCAGGGGCGCCGGTCGCTGCGGCTGCTCCTGGACGGGCTGGACACGCACTGGTCGCTGGACGGGCTCACGACGCTCGTCTACGGGGTGCCGAAGGTCCTCGCGGGGCTGGGGCCGGACGCCAAGCCGACCCCCGAGCTGAAGGCCGCGCAGCGGTCGTTCTTCGTGCTGCTGTACGAGCTCCTGGTCGGCCGTGACACCGGTCCGCGGCTGCCCACGCTGCTGCTGGCCGTCGGCGCGGACCGGGTGCGGAAGCTGCTGGGCGCGTAGGAGCCGGTCATACGGAGGGCCGTCACCCGGTGATGCGGGTGACGGCCCTTTGTTCTGCCGGTCCCGGTCCGTTCGCGTGCGGCGGACGGACTCGGGGCGGTTACGCGATGTGGTCTTCCATCAGCTCACTGTTGAGACGGGCGGTGAACTGGTCCATGTACTGGTTCAGCTCGCGAGACTGGAGACGCAGCCCGTACGCGGCCTCGACGTTCGAGGCGAAGGCGCCGGGCGTGGGCATGCCCTCGCCGTCTATCGAGTACCGGAACACCTGGTACAGATCCTCGTCCGACGGTGCCTTCGGTGCGCCTTCGCCCAGCGGCCGCGTGCCGCCCGCGCCGTTCGGCACCTGGACGTGCGGCTCCGGTGCCTGCTCCTGGACCGGCTCAGGCACTGGCTCCGGAGCCGGCTTGGGCTCGGCCGCGCGGGGCTGCGGCACCGGGATCTGCTGGGGCTGCCCGTTGTAGAAGGACTGCAGCTCCTGCGGAGGCGCGTACGTGGGGGGCTCATAGTTCGGGTCGTAACTGCCCTGGTACTGCACGCCCTGCGGGGTGGCAAACCACTGGCTCGGCCCCTCCTCGGCCGCCGTGGCGGGCGTCATCGCCTGGACGGCCCTGGACTCCAGTTCCGGCGGCGCGGGCTGAGGCGGCAGCAGTTGCGGTTCGATGCCCGCCGCGGCCAGCCCGGCCGGGCCGGTGTCGGCCAGCGGGACACCGAACTTCGCCAGCCGCAGCGGCATCAGGGACTCGACCGGCGCCTTGCGGCGCCAGTTGCGGCCGAAGCGGGCCTGGAGGCGTGCCTGGTAGATCAGCCGGTCCTGTTCGAGCTTGATGACCTGCTCGTACGAACGCAGCTCCCAGAGCTTCATCCGGCGCCACAGCTTGAACGTCGGGACCGGGGAGAGCAGCCAGCGGGTGAGGCGGACACCCTCCATGTGCTTGTCGGCCGTGAGGTCGGCGATCCGGCCGACCGCGTGCCGGGCGGCCTCGACGGCGACCACGAAGAGCACCGGGATCACCGCGTGCATGCCGACGCCCAGCGGATCGGGCCAGGCCGCGGCGCCGTTGAAGGCGATCGTCGCGGCGGTCAGCAGCCAGGCCGTCTGGCGCAGCAGCGGGAAAGGGATCCGCATCCAGGTCAGCAGCAGGTCCAGCGCCAGCAGTACGCAGATGCCCGCGTCGATGCCGATCGGGAAGACCAGGGCGAAGTTCCCGAAGCCCTTCTGTTCCGCAAGTGCGCGCACCGCGGCGTACGAGCCCGCGAAGCCGATCGCGGCGATGACTGCCGCGCCGGCGACGACGACCCCGATGAGTATCCGGTGCGTGCGTGTCAGCTGCATCGCGGCCACCCGCGATCCCCTCCCTGTGTTCCCGACTTCGACTCCTGGCGGGCACAGCCTGGCACATGCGTGTGGGGTGCGGTGCGCGGGGAGGGGCGAAGCCCGGCTCTCGGGGGAGGGCCGGGCTTCGTAAAACTGCTTCTGCGCAGGGTTGTTGGGGTACCTGCCGTGGGCCTCGCGGGAATGCCCGGCGGGCGGGTGGTGCGGTGTTACGACGTGTGCGCCGCGGACTTTGCCGACTTGGGGGACGCCCCGGACTTCGCGGACGCCGCGGACTTCGTCGCCGTCGGAGACTTCAACGTGCTCGCGGACGGGCTCGACTTCTTCACGTTGGCATCGGCGACCGCCGCGACGACCTCCTTGGCGGCCTTCTCGGCGCCCTTCAGGATGTCGTCGCCGGACGGCGTCTTCGCGCCCGCGTAACCCGCGCCGTTGTAGGTCAGGGTGATGACGACGTTCCCCGTACGGGCCACAAGCGTCGCGTACTTGAAGTCCTCTTTTGTCTTGGTGAGGTCGTACGTGACCATGGTGGCCTGGTCGCCGATACCGCTGACGGGGGCTTCGACGAGCTTCTTGGCGCCCTCGGTCGCCTTGGTCTTGGCGACCTGGTTCGCGAGGTCCTCCTGGGCGCGCTTGGCGCCGCTGCCGAGCGCCTGGTCCGATTCGAAGCGGGTGAAGCCGACGTCGAGCCAGCGGTACTGCGAACCCTTGACGCCGTTGTCGTCGAGGCCGTTCCAGGAACAGCCGGCGCGCGCCGAGGTGTCGCTGGACCGGGCCGGCGAACCGGCCTTGCTCTTGGCCTTGGGCACCAGCGAGGTGATCGTCTTCGCGGAGATCGCGTGGCACGGGTCGGGCAGCTCGGCGAACTTCGCCGGCTCGACCGTCGCCTCCGTCTTCTGTGCGCTCGGAGCGGAGGCCGAGGGCGAGTCCGACTCCTTCTTGCTGCCGGAGTCCGACGAGCAGCCGGCGACGACGAGCATCACCGGAACGGCGGCGCAGGCGAGTATGCGGGTGAGTCGCGGGGCTGATCGGTGCATGGTTCCTTCGCTCGGGTGGCGCGACGGGCGGGTGGCATGGTGCTCGGGCAGGTGTTCCGGAGGGCCACGGTACGACGGACGGCGGCCGGATGCCGCCTCGGCCGGACGCTCCGCAGACCGGCGCGGCGCGGGTCGGGGGCGCCCGGTGGCGGGCTATTCGCCGAACTTGTCGACCAGCTTCCGGGCCAGTGCCTGGGCCTTCTCCTGCAGTTCCTTGCTGTCCGGGACCTGGCTCGCGAAGGCGGGCTGCTCGGCGTACCGGACGGTCACGATGACGTTCGATGTGCGGAATACCACGCTCACCGTGCGGCGTTGTGCGCTGGATCCTGCCCGAGTGAGCAGATCGTCCAGAAATGCGGTATCTCCGAGGTCGTCGAGCGTGCGCGGACGGAGGTCCTCGGAGCCTGCGCCCGGGTCGCCGCCGGTGTCCTGTGGCGAGCCGGAGGGGGAGTCCGACCGGGGGCCCGACGGGGAGTCCGTCGGCGAGGCCGTCACCTTCTCCGCGTCGCCGGGGGCGAAGGTGCCGGACGGCAGGTGGGCCGCGGTCTCCTTCTTCCCGTACACCTCGCGCGCGCGGTCCTCGTCGCTCACCGAGGTGTCGTACGAGACGACGCGCTCGAAGTCGAGCACGACGGAACGGGATGAGGCCGCGGCCTCCGACTTCCACTGGCAGCCGACCCGGCGGTCGGTGTCATAGGTGACTGCGGCCGTGCCCGTGAACGCCTTCTCCTGCTGGTTCTCCGGCAGTTCGGCGATGCCCGGAAGCAAATCCTCCAGCGTGGATCGCGTGATGGAGCGACAGGGCTCGGGAAGCGTGCGGTACTTGCCCGCCGGAGCGGCGGCGATGCTCGGGCTGCCGGGTTTACTGTCGGCGGCGGGGCCTTCGGTACCGGTGCCACCGGTGCAGCCGGCGGTCAGCACTGCGAGGAGTGTGACGCCGGGTACGTACGCCATTCGTCGCACGGTCCGGGCTCCCTTCGAGCGAAAAGAAGTTGCCGCTCGATGGCGGCCGGTGGACACAATGTGTATCGCACGCGCCGCTGTGATTGCCGGTCGGCCGACTCTTTTGCCGACCTTGGCACCGGTTTTGCGCTTTCAGACTTTTCGGGGGAATCGAGGAACTATGTCGTACATAGAGGTACCGGGGGCGAAGGTCCCCATCCGCATGTGGGCCGACCCGGCCTCGGTCGAGGACGGCGCGATGCAGCAGCTGCAGAACGTTGCCACGCTGCCCTGGATCAAGGGGCTGGCCGTCATGCCCGACGTGCATTACGGCAAGGGTGCGACCGTCGGTTCGGTGATCGCGATGAGTGGTGCGGTCTGTCCGGCGGCGGTGGGAGTGGACATCGGGTGCGGCATGTCCGCGGTGAAGACGTCCCTGACGGCCAATGACCTTCCGGGCGACCTGTCGCGGCTTCGGTCGAAGATCGAGCAGGCCATTCCGGTGGGCCGGGGCATGCACGGCGACGTCGTGGACCCCGGCCGACTGCACGGCTTCCCGACCGCGGGCTGGGACGACTTCTGGGGACGGTTCGACGGGATTGCGGATGCGGTCAAATTCCGTCATGAACGTGCCACCAAGCAGATGGGAACGCTTGGATCCGGAAACCACTTCATCGAGTTCTGCCTCGACGAGTCGGGTTCGGTGTGGCTGATGCTGCACTCCGGGTCCCGGAACATCGGCAAGGAGCTCGCCGAGTACCACATCGGGGTGGCGCAGAAGCTGACGCACAACCAGGGCCTGATCGATCGTGACCTGGCGGTCTTCATCGCGGACACCCCGCAGATGGCGGCGTACCGGAACGACCTGTTCTGGGCCCAGGAGTACGCGAAGCACAACCGCGCGATCATGATGGGGCTCTTCCAGGACGTCGTCCGCAAGGAGTTCAAGAAGGCCCGGGTCACCTTCGAACCGGTCATCTCCTGCCACCACAACTATGTGTCGGAGGAGCGGTACGAGGGCATGGATCTGCTGGTCACCCGTAAGGGGGCGATCCGTGCCGGTTCGGGTGACTTCGGCATCATCCCGGGGTCGATGGGCACTGGCTCGTACATCGTGAAGGGGCTCGGGAACGCGAAGTCGTTCAACTCGGCCTCGCACGGGGCCGGCCGGAAGATGAGCCGCAATGCGGCCAAGCGGCGGTTCTCGACGCGGGACCTGGAGGAGCAGACGCGGGGTGTGGAGTGCCGTAAGGACTCCGGCGTCGTGGACGAGATCCCGGGTGCGTACAAGCCGATCGAGCAGGTCATCGAGCGGCAGCGGGACCTGGTGGAGGTCGTCGCGAAGCTGAAGCAGGTGGTGTGCGTGAAGGGCTGAGTGCCCTTGACGCCGCTGCGAAGACGAGCCCCGGACCCGCCGTGGTGGTGGTCCGGGGCTCGTCCGTGCGGGCCGATGGTTTCAGAGCGTGCGGTGGACCTTGGTGTTGGACGCCTGGGCGCGGGGGCGGACCACCAGGAGGTCGATGTTGACGTGGCTGGGGCGGGTGATGGCCCAGGTGATCGTGTCGGCCACGTCGTCGGCGGTGAGGGGGGCCTCGACGCCGGCGTAGACCTTGGCGGCCTTCTCGGTGTCGCCGCGGAAGCGGGTGGTGGCGAACTCCTCCGTCTTGACCATGCCGGGGGCGACCTCGATGACGCGGACCGGGGTGCCGACGATCTCCAGGCGGAGGGTCTCGGCGAGGACGTGTTCGCCGTGCTTGGCGGCCACGTAGCCACCGCCGCCCTCGTACGTGGACAGGCCCGCCGTCGAGGAAAGGATCACGATCGTGCCGTCGCCGCCCGCGGTGAGGGCGGGGAGCAGGGCCTGGGTGACGTTGAGCGTGCCGATGACGTTCGTCTCGTACATCTGGCGCCAGTCGGCCGGGTCGCCGGTGGCGACCGGGTCCGCGCCGAGCGCGCCGCCCGCGTTGTTGACGAGGACGGCGAGCGAGCGGAAGGCGGTGGCGAAAGCTTCGACCGCCTCGCGGTCCGTGACGTCCAGGGCGTACGCCGTGGCCTCGTGGCCCGCCTCGTTGATCTCGGCGGCGAGCGCCTCGATGCGGTCCTTGCGGCGGGCGGTCAGGACGACGCGGTAGCCGGCGGCGGCCAGCTGCCGGGCGGTCGCGGCACCGATGCCGCTGCTCGCTCCGGTGATGACGGCGATGGGGGTGGCGGCCATGCGGACTCGACTCCTCGGACAGCTGATCGGTACGGGGTCAGGATAGGCAGGCGGCGCGAGGTCCCGTTCGGCGGCCGCGCTGTACGGGGCGTCCGGCGGCCGCGTCTCCCGAGGCGGCCGGGGCGGGAGAGTGGCGCCGCCGGAGCCCAGGTGTCGATGTGGTCTGCCGTCGGCGCCCGATCGGTGGGGCTGTCGGTGTGTGCGGCCGTCGGTCGGTGGTGGGTGTCGACGTGGCCGGTGAGATGCTGTTTCTCAGTGGTTGCGGGGGGCGTACATGATCACGGCCATGCCGGCCAGGCAGATCAGCGCGCCGGTGACGTCCCAGCGGTCGGGGCGGTAGCCGTCGGCGACCATGCCCCAGGCGATCGAGCCCGCGACGAAGACACCGCCGTACGCGGCGAGGATGCGGCCGAACTCACCGTCCGGCTGCAGCGTCGCGACGAAGCCGTACGCACCCAGGGCGATGACTCCGGCGCCGATCCAGATCCAGCCCCGGTGTTCCCGCGCGCCCTGCCAGACGAGCCAGGCGCCGCCGATCTCGAAGAGCGCGGCAACAGCGAAGAGTGCGACAGAGCGGGCGACGACCATGGGAGCAGCGTTTCATGTGGGATGGGTGGGTTCGGATGGGTGGGGCAAGCGGGTGGAGTGGAGCGCGGAGCTGGTGTGTAAATACGGATAATTCGGGGTGATCGGTATCTTCGGGGCATGGTAGTCACGCGTAAGGCTCGGCTGGCGGTCTCCGCCGCGGCGGCGATGGCGGCAACGGTGTCGACGGCGGCATGGGGGGCGGGACAGGCGGTCGCGACGGGGCCCGTGCCCGCGCCGGTGGACCGGCGGGTGGCGCGGGAGGCGGACGTCTCGCACCACGGGCATGTCTCGCTGTGGGGCAGGGGGCTCGGGGTCTGGCTGCACAGCGAGAACCACGGCCCGTCGAATCTGGCGAGCGTGACCGTACGGTTCCGCTTCTCGGTGCCTCTCAGTGGCCGCCAGGAGATGCCGGTCGAGTGTCTGCAGGCGGACGCCCGAACCGTACTGTGCCGGACGGGTCCGCTGAGGGCGGACGGGTGGGCGGGCCGCCAGCTCGCGCTCGAGTTGCAGCTCGCGAGACGGCCGGACGAGGTGGTCGTACGGATCGACACCGTCTGGAACGGTGGCGCGACCGACCGGCACCCCGGCAACAACCGGCATGAGGTGCTGGCGCCCGCCACCGATGACGAGTACGTCTTCTGACCTCGTGACGAGGTGATCGCCTGGCTCGCGCCCACCGTCCAGCGCTATCTGCTCGGTGCGGGCCAGATCGCGCGGCTGCGGAGCGGAAAGTTCGATGCGGCGCAAGGCGGGTCGTAGGGCGATTCGTCAGGTGTGCCGTGCGGATCGTGTCCGGCCGTGCCCCGCCGGACAGCCCTACCGGACCGGACCGGCCTGATCCCCGGCGCCGAACTCGAGCACCGCGTCGGCGACGATCGTCTCCAGGTGGGTGTGGTGGGCGCCGCGCCAGTACACCCGACCGCACTCCGTGCACTGTGCGAAGACGTCGTACGACTGCTGTGTGCCGTGCTCCAGCTGCTCCCGGACGGATTCCTTGTCCGCGTCGGTCAGCGGCCCGTTGCAGGCCGTGCACCGGGTCCACGGGGCCAGCTCCGGTGCGAACCGCTCCAGCACGTCCCGCAGCTGATCGTCCGGACGGTCGCTGTAGATGTACGCCCCCGCCCAGATCTCCCGCCGCCGCAGCAGTCCCCGGTCCCGGGAGAGAAGTACCCGCTGCTCCTTCGCCGACAGGGCGGCCAGCGCCGGGTCACCGAGGTCCTCGCTCTCGTACGCGGCGTCGACGCCCAGCAACCGCAGCCGCCGGGCGAGCGTGCCGAGGTGGACATCGAGCAGGAAGCGCAGCGGCGCGCCCTCGACGCGCTGGGGGCGCGCCACCGCGCGCACCTCCACCAGTTCGCCCGCGCCCGGGATGTGCGAGACGGGGACGGGGCGGCCGTCCACGAGCAGTTGGCCGGCCTCGGTGAGCGGGACGCCGAGCGATTCCACGACATGGCCGAGCGTCGAGGCGCCGTCGGTGGTCACTGACGTGCGGCCGTTGCGGCGTTCATGGGCAACGAAGAGCCGCAGTTCAGGGTCGACTTCGAGGTGGATCTCCGGTCCGTTCACGTCGTCAGCATGCCACCGGGCGGTCTGCGTGAGCCAGGGAATTCATGGGCGAGGGGCAGCCGGAGGCGGGTGGTCCGGCTCAGAGCCTGTCGGGTGACCTTCGATCGGATAGCGGCCGCGGCCTGGTGCGTGCGATTCCAAGGCGGCGGGATGTCCTCGTAGCGGAGCTACTAGGACATTTCGGCAACGCGGCAAGCGGGCGTGCTGGGCGGCGCGACGGGGCAAAGCTTGCCGGGAGGGGCACTAAAGTTCCCGCATGAAGATCACCGACCTCGAACCCGGCGACCCCCGACTGACCACGGACCTTCTTCCCGTGCTGCGCGAACTGCGTCCGCATCTGACGGAGGACCTCTTCCGCGAGGTGTACGACAAGGGGTACTCGCAGGGGCTCCGCTTCACCGCCGTCCACGACGGCGACGGCGCATGCGTGGGTGCGGCCGGATGGCGGATCGTCGACAACACCAGCCAGATCCGCAAGCTGTACGTCGACGATCTGGTCACCGCCGAGCACGCCCGGTCCACCGGTGTCGGCCACCGGCTCCTGGGGTATCTGGAGCAGCGTGCCCGGGAGGCCGGCTGCCTGGACCTGAGTCTGGACTCGGGCACGCATCGCACCGATGCCCACCGCTTCTACCTGCGGGAGCGGCTGGACATCGTCGCGTTCAGCTTCAACAAGCCTCTGGCCCGGAATTCGGACTGATCCCGGGGCCGGGCCCGGAACCGGGCTCCAGAGTGAGGTCCAGTCGCCAGTCGTTCGTCAGCAGCGTATGGCCGGGCGGGTACTCGAAGTCGCACTCGCCGATCAGGATGAAGCCCGTCCTGCGGCACACCGCGTTCGACGCGCCGTTGTCGACGGACGGGTAGGCGTGCAGATGGCGGTGCTTGCGCTCGGCCCGCGCCTGCTCGACGACGGCCCTGGTCGCGGCCGTGGCGATGCCCCGCCCCTGGTGGCCGGCGAGGACGGCCCACCCCGTCTCGTACACCTCATGGCCCCGCCAGGTGCGCTCCCAGAAACCGATCGTCCCCACGGCCTCGCCCCCGCTTCCGTCGGCCAGGGTGATCCGGAACATCCTGCCCCGGCCCGTCCGGTCCGCGCTCAGCTCCACATAGCGGCCGTGGCGCACCATGAGCTGCTCCTCCGACTCGGGACCGCCCAGATGATCCATCAGTTCCGGCGCGTTGACCCGGCGCAGGAGCTCCAGGTCGCCGTCCGACCAGGGCTCGATCCGTACGGGAGGCGCCGATGACGGGGGAGTGTGCTCCATGCGGCAACAGTAGGACGCGGCACTGACAATCAGCGCCCGGTGAGTGCCGTCGGCGGCACTCCGAGCGTCGTCGTGAAGTCCCTGACCAGGTGCGCCTGGTCGCTGTAACCGAGTTCCGCCGCGAGCGTGGCCCAGTCCACCTCGGGGTCGGTCTCGGCGCGTTCCAGCGCCTCGTGGATGCGGTAGCGCAGGATGACCCACTTGGGGCCGACGCCCACATAGGTGGCGAAGAGCCGCTGCAGCGACCGCGCCGACAGCCCTTCGCTGCGGGCGAGTTCGTCGACGCGGCGGATCGTGCGGTCGGTGCGGACGCGTTCGACCAGCGCCATCACATGCTCGGCCTGCGGGTCGGGTTCCGGGGCGAGCGCCAGCAGGTACGCGTCCAGCGCCGCGACCCGTGCGTCCTCCTCGGCCGGGTCCAGCACGGCCGCCACGGGCGCGGGTACGGCGAGGACCTCGTCCGCCATCAGCCGTCGGCCCGACCACCGCGACACAGGGTGGTCCGGTGCGAACGGCCGGAAGCCGCCCGGCCGGAACTTCACCCCGCAGACCCGTCCCCGGCCGTCCAGCTTCTTGCTGAAGAGCTGGAGCCCGATGCCCGCGACCTCCGCGAAGGCGGGCTCGCCGGTGCTCTCGTAGTGCTGGAAGACCAGGTTCACCGAAGGGTGCGGCACCACGTGCGAGATGTAAGGCTCCGGCAGGTCCCAGTCGATCAGCCAGTAGCTCGCCACCTGCGTCCGCAGCCCGGGGGCCGGCTCGCGGCGGCGGAAACGCACGTGCGAGAGGAGTTCGCGGGCGTCGACGATGCCCCGGTAGTCGCGTCGAGGACCTGACATGGCGGCGATCCTATGCCGCACAAAGGTTCGAGTCATCCGTGTCGCGTTTCTTCAAGACGCGGGCGATTGCCGGATGCATGGTTGAAGCATGAAGAAGATCAGTGAATTGCTGGACGTGGCCGCGGAGCGGGCGATTCCTGTCGTGCGCGGGATCGACGACGGCCAGCTGGGCGACCCCACGCCGTGCGCGGAGTACGACGTGCGGGCCCTGGTCGACCACCTCTTCCAGGTGGTCGTCAACTTCCAGGCCCTGGCGGCCAGGGAGGAGCCGGACTTCGGCGCGAAGCCGACCGCGGTCACTGGCGACTGGCGCAGCCGCTTCGGCGAGGAGACGGCCAAGCTGGTGGCGGCGTGGGGCGCGCCGGGTGCGGACGAGGGGACCGCGGGTTCCATGGGGTTCCCCGCCAGGACCGTCGCGCAGATGGTGCTGGGCGATCTGACCGTGCACGCATGGGACCTGGCGCGCGCCACCGGGCAGGAATTCGTTCCGGACGAGGCCGTGGTGCGCGAACTGGGGCCCGGCGTCGCCGACATGGCGCCGAACGCGCGGAAGGCGAAGGTGTACGGCGAACCCTTCCCCGTACCGGACAGTGCTAGCCCCTTTGAGCGGATTCTGGGTACGACGGGCCGCGACCCGGGCTGGCAGCCGCCCCGGGCATGACCCCGGGGACGCCCGGGGCGCTTGCGGCGCCGATGGTTTCCGCCGGCGTCGGCCTCTGCGCGGCCGGTTCCGGTGCTCCCGCCGCGCCGTAGAGCGCACCGAGCGTCGCGTACGCCTCGTCGACGATCTCCCTCGCCGCCTCGGTCATCTCGCGCTCGGCGAGGCGGGCCGCCTGATGGGTGTACGGCGACGGCGGCTCCGGGTGCCGGCGCCGCCACCAGCTCTCGCAGCCTGCGTAGATCCCGGCGGCGAAGACCAGCAGGGGGATGGACAGGGCCAGCAGCGTGTCACCCATGGCAGGCCTCCTCGATGTCGATGCCCCGTACACGAGGTCGATGCCTCGTACACGAGCACGTGGGCTGTACGGGGCATCGGCATGTCCGGCAGGCCGGCTGAAGATCATTCTTCGGCCGATGAATGGCCGGATGTGGGCGTCAACCGGACACCCTCCGGTTGTCCGGAGTCCACACGTGCAGGGCATCCCCGTCCCTGGACACCGTGTACCAGGTGCCGTCGCCGAGCGCCGTGGGCGTGCCGCAGACCGGGAAAGGGTACGCGATCTGCCCGGCCGGTCGCATTCCCGCCGTCTCCAGCAGCCAGTGCCGGACCGGGCCGAACTCCTCCTCCTGGTCCGTGCTGGTGATCGCGGTCTCCCGGTCCAGGAAGCCGCACTCGTAGTCCCACATCACGTCGTCGGCGTCATAGTCGTCCGGATCCGCGTCGGGATGACGGGGCACGGCGTCCTCCGCCTCCAGTTCGGCCACCACCTCGCCGTCCGCGACCCGGTGCAGGGCGAGCGAGTCCAGGTCGTGGGCCACGGTCAGGAAGTACTCACCCGTGGGGCTCACCGACGTCAGGATCCGCTCCTGCTCGCCGAACTGCTCCACGCAGAGCTCCACCCCGTCCCACCGCCCCCACAGCAGCGGTGCCCCGTCCTGGCCCTCGCCGACGCTCAGCCCCATCTGTGCCGGATCCGGGTGCGGTACGTGCTCCGAGCCCGCGGCCACGGTCTCCGCGTCCGCCCGGCCCAGCACCCGCCCGTCGGCGGCGTCGATGACCAGCCACTCGTCCAGCGCTTCCGGATCCGGCCCGGCCGAGGCGACGGGGCCGCGGACATGGGCCCACACGAGCGACCCGTCCGCCGAGAACACCGCCGAGCCGCTGTCCGCGTACAGATGCGCCCTGTCGTCCGCGTACTCCTCGTACGACTCGTGCAGGACGCGGCAGCCGCCCTCCCAGCAGCCGTGCCGCACCTCCCAGCGCACCACGCCCGCCGGATCGACGGCGCGCACCGCATGCACCCCCGAGAAGACCGCGAGATCCCCGCCCGGCGCCACTGTGAACGTACCGAAACGGCGCGGCCACGGCGCCGGGAAGCGGGTCCGCGGGACGGACCCGTCGTCCAGGCCGACGGCGACCGCCTCGACATCGCCCCGCTGTATCAGCAGACGCCGGTCCGGCCACCGCAGAACTGACGGGGCGTACGCGGCGTCGCGCTCCCGGTCCAGGGGCGCGGTGAATGTGGCGACAAGACGCGCGGTAACGGCGCTGGTGATCATGGTTCCCCTCCCGAACGTGCAGCCTGCGGCGTGCACCAGAACAGGGGAGAACCGTAGAACCCAGGGGTGACAGCCGCGCTACGGGGTGGGGTCGGGGGCCGGCTCGGGGCAGGTCGGGACGTGCGGGAACCCCGGCTCAGGGCCAGACCAGGCAGTACGCCTGATGCCCCGCGTCATGCAGACGATGGCTGAAATCCTGCCACTCGTGCAGCAGTTGGTAGACGTTGAACGCGTCGCGCGGGCCGCCGCGGTCCGGGACCGTGGACCAGATGAAGGCCGCGGCGCCGACCGATTCCTCGCCGACGCCGCGCAGCGGGTCGACGACCGTCATGGGGAGTTTGACCACGGCGTAGTCGGGGTGCAGGACGACCAGTTCCAGCGGGGGGACCCGGTGCAGGGGTATGCCCTGGATTCCGGTGAGGACCATGGCCGCCACCGTCTCCGGTTTGATCTTGGTGAACATGCCGCCCATGCCCAGCTCGTCGCCGCCGAGTTCCTCGGGGCGCATGGAAATGGGCACCCGTGCGGCCGTGGCTCCGTCGGGGGCCCCGAAGTATTTGTACGTCACCCCCACCCGGCCACCACTCCCGCTTCCGGACCGCGCACTGCCGGCCTGTATGCCCTGCCGACGCTCGGCCTCACGCCGGTGCCGGCCTCGGCGGGCAGGCTCGGGCCCCAGGTCGCCGGTCCCTTCGCCCACTTCGCCACCGCGATGCATATCTCATCCATCCGACTACTACTTATGGAGACACAGCCCCCGCCGCGCAACCTGATCATCGTGCCAGTGACCTCCCCCGCGGGCGTGGTGTGAAACACCTGTCCGCAAGACCGCCGGAGGCTCTGACACCATGGCTTGTGTGAGCTTTCCCTATGACGCCCCAGTTTCGCAGACGCTTTTCGACCGCGCGTCCCTCGTGACGCCCGGCGGCGTGAACTCTCCCGTACGTGCCTTCCGGGCCGTGGGCGGTACGCCCCGCTTCATGGTGTCCGGTGCCGGTCCGTACCTCACCGATGCCGACGGCCGTGAGTACGTCGACCTCGTGTGCTCGTGGGGGCCGATGATCCTCGGCCATTCCCACCCCGAGGTCATCGCCGCAGTCCAGGAGGCTGTCGCCCGCGGCACCTCGTTCGGTACGCCCGGTGAGGGCGAGGTCGCGCTCGCCGAGGAGATCGTGGCCCGGATCGAGCCCGTGGAGCAGGTGCGGCTGGTGTCCTCGGGCACCGAGGCGACCATGTCCGCGATCCGGTTGGCCCGCGGATTCACCGGCCGGGCGAAGGTCGTGAAGTTCGCCGGCTGCTACCACGGGCACGTCGACGCGCTGCTTGCCGCCGCCGGGTCCGGGGTCGCGACCTTCGGTCTGCCGGACACCCCGGGCGTCACCGGCGCACAGGCCGGCGACACGATCGTGCTGCCGTACAACGACCTGGAGGCCGTGCGGGCCGCGTTCGCCGCGCACCCCGGTGAGATCGCCTGTGTGATCACCGAGGCCTCGCCCGGCAACATGGGCGTGGTGCCGCCGCTGGACGGTTTCAACGCCGGGCTCAAGGAGCTCTGCGCCGAGGGCGGGGCGCTGTACATCTCCGACGAGGTCATGACCGGATTCCGTACCTCGAAGGCCGGCTGGTTCGGCATCGACGGCGTGCGGCCCGACCTGATGACCTTCGGCAAGGTCATGGGCGGGGGCTTCCCGGCCGCGGCCTTCGGCGGGCGCGCCGACGTGATGGCGCACCTCGCCCCGGTCGGCCCCGTCTACCAGGCGGGCACCCTCTCCGGAAACCCGATCGCCACCGCCGCCGGTCTCGCCCAGCTGCGGCTGCTCGACGACGCGGCGTACGCGAAGGTCGACGCGGTCTCCGCGGAGATCCGGTCCCTGGTGAGCGAGGCGTTCACCAAGGAGGGCGTCGCGCACACGGTGTCCGCGGCGAGCAACATGTTCTCCGTGTTCTTCACGGAGCAGCCGGTGCGTGACTACGAGGACGCGAAGAAGCAGGAAGCTTTCCGCTTCACCGCCTTCTTCCACTCGATGCTGTCGCAGGGCGTCTATCTGCCGCCGTCCGCGTTCGAGTCCTGGTTCGTCTCCACCGCCCACGACACGCAGGCCGTCGAGCGGATCGCCGCCGCCCTGCCCGCCGCCGCCCGCGCCGCCTCGGAGGCCACCGCATGAGCGAGACCAGCCGTGCAGACAGTGCGCGTCAGGACATCACTGTCGTTCATCTGATGCGGCACGGGGAGGTGCACAACCCCGAGGGCGTGCTCTACGGACGCCGTCCCGGCTACCACCTCTCCGAGCTCGGCCGGCAGATGGCCGACCGGGTGGCCGAGCACCTGGAGAAGCGCGACATCACCCATGTCGTCGCCTCCCCGCTGGAGCGCGCCCAGGAGACGGCGACGCCGATCGCCAAGTCGCACGGCGTCGACCTGGCCACCGACGAGCGGCTGATCGAGGCGGCCAATGTCTTCGAGGGCAAGACCTTCGGGGTCGGCGACGGTGCGCTGCGCAAGCCGGACAACTGGAAGCACCTCACCAACCCCTTCCGCCCGTCCTGGGGCGAGCCGTACATCGAGCAGGTCGTACGGATGATGGGCGCCCTCGATGCCGCGCGCGACGCGGCCCGCGGGCACGAGGCGGTCTGCGTCAGCCACCAGCTGCCGATCTGGATCGTCCGGAGCTTCGTCGAGCGACGGCGGCTCTGGCACGACCCGCGCAAGCGGCAGTGCACGCTGGCCTCGCTGACCAGCTTCACGTACCAGGGCGACAAGATCGTCTCGGTCGGCTACACCGAGCCGGCCCGCGATCTGGTCCCTGCGCACCTGCTGGCCGGTGCGAAGCCGGTGAAGGGGAAGTCCAAGGCGTTCGGCGCGTAGCCGGGACTTCTCGACCCGCACGGGCCCCTGCCGATGTGTCGGCCGGGGCCCGTGGTGCGTTCGGGTCAGGAACAAGGTCACGTCAGGAGTGGGGTCTGGTCACGCACAGAATTGTGTGTTAGCCGGCGGAACCCCCGCGTTGTTGCGCGCGTCTAAGCCTTCGCCAGTTTGTATGCAGTTGGGTCGGAACGACCGCAGATAGGGACGCCATGCGCGACATCAGCCGAAGGAGTCTGCTCGGAGCCGGACTGGGGGGCGCGGCTGCCATCGGGATGGCGGGCTGCGGTTCCCGGCACTCTTCCGAAACGGGCCGGCCGGGACCCGGCCCCGGGGAGAGGGCGGGCGGCAAGGCCGAGGGGGAAGGTGCCGGGATCGAGGACGTCCGCGAGATCGGGGACGGTTCCACCGCGGACACCGGGGAGCAGCCGAACCAGCCTTCCGCGCCGGTCCCGCTGGAACCCGGCCAGACCCCGCCGCAGTTCGTGATCTTTTCCTGGGACGGGGCGGGTGAGGTCGGCACCGGGCTCTTCCCGCGTTTTCTCGAACTCGCCAAGGAGCACGACGCGGCGATGACCTTCTTCCTCTCCGGGATCTACCTGCTGCCCGAGTCGAAGAAATCCCTGTATCGGCCGCCGAACAACCGCATCGGCGCCTCCGACATCGGCTATCTCACCGATGCCCACATCAAGGAGACGCTGGGCCACATACGGAGCGCCTGGCTCGACGGTCATGAGGTCGGCACGCACTTCAACGGGCACTTCTGCGCCGGTTCCGGATCGGTCGCCCACTGGACGTCCGCCCAGTGGGAGAACGAAATCGATCAGGCGGTCTCCTTCGTCACCGAATGGCGCACCAATACCGGCTGGACCGATCTCGACCCGCTGCCCTTCGACTACCGCAAGGAACTCGTCGGCGGCCGCACCCCCTGTCTGCTCGGCCAGAACAATCTGCTGCCCACCGCGCGCCGACTGGGCTGGCGCTACGACGCGAGCTCGCCCGGCGGCACCCAGATCTGGCCCACGAAGCGCCAGGGCGTATGGGATCTTCCACTGCAGGGCATGCCGTTCCCCGGGCACACCTTCGAAGTGCTGTCGATGGACTACAACATCCTCGCGAACCAGTCACGGAACACCACCCGGGGAATGCCGTCGCGCTATCCGGAATGGCGCACCCAGGCCACTCAGTCGTACCTCGCCGCTTTCAACCGTGCGTACGGGTCGAATCGCGCACCCTTCTACATCGGCAACCACTTCGAGGAGTGGAACGGCGGCATCTATATGGATGCGGTCGAAGAGACCCTCAAAAGGATCGCGGGGAAGCCGGATGTGCGGCTCGTCTCCTTCCGGCAGTTCGTCGACTGGCTCGACGTCCAGGATCCGGCCGTGCTCGCGAAGCTCCGCACACTGGAGGTCGGCCAGTCGCCCGACGGTGGCTGGAACGCCTTCTTTAAACGGGCCTGACAACGGGCTTTACGGGCACCTAGGGGGGTGAGCAAGATCCCCGAAACAGCCATGCGAAACTTTTCACATGAGCTCTGGCCGCGCACCCCGACGCCGCTTCACCCTGCTCGCCGCCCCCGCAGCGGCCGCCGCGATGGCGTTGACCCTGACCGCCTGCGGCGGTGACGGCAACAAGGCCGGCGGTGGCGGCAATTCGCACTTCGTCACCGGTAGTGGCGGAATCTCCACCGTGGCCAAGGCGGACCGCAAGGAGGCGCCGAAGCTCGACGGAACGACGCTGGACGGCAAGCCCCTCGACGTCGCCGACTACAAGGGCAAGGTCGTCGTGCTGAACGTATGGGGCTCGTGGTGCGGCCCCTGCCGGCTGGAGGCCAAGCACTTCGCGAAGGTGTCGAAGGAGACCGCGAGCCAGGGCGTCCAGTTCATCGGGATCAACACCCGGGACGCCGAGAAGGGCCCGGCGGTGAACTTCGAGAAGGACAACAGCATCACCTACCCGAGCTTCTTCGACCCGATCGGGAAGCTCATCCTGCGCTTCCCCAAGGGCACGCTGAACCCGCAGGCCATTCCGTCGACCGTGGTCATCGACCGGGACGGGAAGATCGCGGCCCGCACCCTCGTCGCCCTCGACGACGTCAAGCTCCACAAGATGATCGACCCGCTGATCGCGGAGAAGTGATTCCGTGCTCACCCTTGCCGCGCTTACGGGGCAGAACGAGACCGTGATGAACGGGGCGCTGATCGCCGCCCTGCCCATCGCCGTACTCGGCGGGCTCGTCTCGTTCTTCTCGCCGTGCGTCCTGCCTCTCGTGCCCGGCTATCTCTCGTACGTCACCGGCGTCAGCGGCACCGATCTGGCGCAGGCCAGGCGGGGACGCATGGTCGCCGGAGCCTCGCTCTTCGTGCTCGGCTTCACCGCCGTGTTCGTCTCCGGCGGCGCGCTCTTCGGCTTCTTCGGCCAGACGCTCCAGGCTCACAGCACCACGCTCTCCAAGGTCCTCGGTGTGCTGATGATCCTGATGGGGATCTTCTTCATGGGCCTGATGCCGTGGATGACGCAGCGCGAATTCCGTATCCACAAGAGGCCGGTGACCGGGCTGGCGGGCGCACCGCTGCTGGGTGCCCTCTTCGGGATCGGCTGGACCCCGTGCCTCGGTCCGACGCTCAGCTCGGTGAGCATCCTCGCGATGGACCAGGGCACCGCCGGACGCGGGGCGATACTGACCATCGCCTACTGCCTCGGGCTCGGTGTGCCCTTCGTGCTCGCCGCGGTCGCCTTCCGCAAGGCGCTCGGCGCGTTCGGCTGGATCAAGCGCCACTACGCATGGGTCATGCGGATCGGCGGCGTCATGATGATCGCGACCGGGCTGCTTCTGCTGACCGGTGTGTGGGGCAGCATGATGCAGGAATTGCAGGGCTGGTCCGACGGCTTCACGGTGGGGATCTGAGTTCCAATGAGCGACACCAAGACCAACGCGGCCGAAGAGCGCGCGAACGAGCGCGAGCGTGAGAGCCGGCAGGAGCGGGAGAACGCGGCCGAGCTCGGCGCGGCCGGCTCGCAGCTGTCCACCGCCCCGCGCGAGGAGGCCCTGGCCACGCTGCCCGCCATGGGCGTCATCGGCTGGGTGCGCTGGTTCTGGCGCCAGCTCACCTCGATGCGGGTCGCGCTGATCCTGCTCTTCCTGCTCTCGCTCGGGGCCATCCCCGGCTCGCTGATCCCGCAGAACAGCGTGGACGAGCTGAAGGTGCAGACCTTCAAGGAAGCCCACACCACCGTCACGCCGATCTACGAGAAGCTCCAGTTCTTCGACGTCTACAGCTCGGTGTGGTTCTCCGCGATCTACATCCTGCTGTTCATCTCCCTCATCGGCTGCATCGTGCCGCGCACCGGCCAGTTCATCGGCCAGCTGCGCAGCCGGCCGCCGGGCGCCCCCAAGCGGCTGACCCGGCTGCCTGCCTACACGACGTGGCGCACCGACGCCGAACCCGAGCAGGTCCGCGAGGCCGCGCTCGCGATGATGCGCAAGCGGCGCTTCAGGGCGCACGTGGACGGCGATGCGGTCGCCGCGGAGAAGGGCTATCTGCGCGAGGCCGGGAACCTGATGTTCCATATCGCGCTGATCGTCATGCTGGTGGCCTTCGCCACCGGGCAGCTCTTCAAGTCCGAGGGCGGCAAGCTGATCGTCCAGGGCGACGGCTTCTCCAACACGCTGACGCAGTACGACGACTTCAAGTCCGGTTCGCTGTACGACACCGACTCGCTCGCCCCGTTCAGCTTCACCCTCGACAAGTTCGTCGGCACGTACGAGCGCAACGGCCCGCAGATCGGCACGCCCCGCAAGTACGAGGCCCACGTCACGTACTCCGAGGGTGCGTACGGCAAGCCGAAGAAGGCGGTCATCAAGGTCAACGAGCCGCTGGTGGTCGACGGCTCCAAGGTCTATCTGATCGGGCACGGCTACGCCCCGGTCGTCTCCGTCAAGGACGGCAGGGGCAAGGAGGTCTACAAGGCCGCCGTGCCGCTGCTGCCGATCGACTCGAATGTCACCTCGACCGGTGCGATCAAGGTGATGGACGGCTACAAGGACGGGACCGGCAAGAGGGACCAGCTGGGCTTCCAGGCGTTCTTCGTGCCGACGTTCGCGGGCAACGGCAAGGGGACGATGTTCTCCCAGTTCCCGGCCGCGGACTTCCCGGTACTGGCCCTCAACGGGTACCACGGCAGCCTCGGTGTCGACTCCGGACTGCCGCAGAACGTGTACCAGCTGAACACCTCGAAGATGAAGCCGTTCGAGGACAGCAAGGGCGACAAGCTGAAGCAGCGGCTGCTGCCCGGCGAGACGATGAAGCTGCCCGACGGCGCCGGATCGATCACCTTCGAAGGCGTCGAGCAGTGGGCCAGCTTCCAGATCTCGCAGCAGCCCGCCAGCGGCTGGGCGCTCACCGGAGCCATCGGGGCGATCGCCGGTCTGGCCGGGTCGCTGTTCATCCAGCGGCGCCGGGTCTGGGTCCGGGCCGTACGGGGAGCGGACGGCGTCACCGTCGTGGAGATGGCGGGGCTGGGCCGCAGCGAGTCCGCGAAGCTTCCCGAGGAGCTGGCCGATCTCGCGGTCACCCTCCATGACATGGCGCCCACCGCGCCCGACGACGCATCTGCCGAAGCACTTTCCGAAGAACCTGCCGAAGGGGCTGAGAAGTGAATCTCGCCGCCGCAACCAACGAGAATCTGGCACACACCAGCAATGTGCTGATCTATTCGTCGATGGCCGTCTACACCCTGGCCTTCTTCGCGCACATCGCGGAGTGGGTGTTCGGCAGCCGCAGCAAGGTCGGCCGCACCGCTGCCGCGCTGACCGGGGACGGGGCCGCCGCCTCCTCGGCAAAGATCCAGGTCCAGGTCGCGCAGAAGGGCGGCGCCACCGCCGTACTGGACCGGCCGAAGATCATCACGAGGTCCGCCGCCGGCTCGCGGGACGTCCCGGACGGCCCCGGTGCCGCCGGGGGCACGTTCAAGGGTGACCTGTACGGGCGGATCGCGGTCTCCCTGACCGTCGTGGCCTTCCTCGTCCAGGCCAGTGGTGTCATCGCCCGCGCGATGTCCGTGCAGCGTGCCCCCTGGGGCAACATGTACGAGTTCTCGATCACCTTCTCCACGGTGGCCGTCGCCGCGTACCTGATCCTGATGGCGCTGAAGAAGAACGTCCGCTGGATGGGCCTGCTGCTGGTCACCACCGTCCTGCTGGACCTCGGCATCGCGACCACCGTGCTGTACACCTCCAGCGACCAGCTGGTGCCCGCACTGCACTCGTACTGGCTGTGGATCCACGTCTCCACCGCCATCATCTGCGGCGCCGTCTTCTACATCGGCGCGGTCGCCACGCTGCTCTACCTGTTCCGCGACAGCTACGAGAGCAAGCTGGCGAACGGCACCGAGCCCGGCTCCTTCGCCCAGTCCGTGCTGTCCCGGCTGCCCGCCGCGGCGACCCTCGACAAGTTCTCGTACCGCATCAACGCCGCCGTCTTCCCGCTCTGGACGTTCACGATCATCGCGGGCGCGATCTGGGCGGGCGACGCCTGGGGCCGCTACTGGGGCTGGGACCCCAAGGAGGTCTGGTCCTTCATCACCTGGGTCGCGTACGCCTGCTACCTGCACGCCCGCGCCACCGCAGGCTGGAAGGGCCGCAAGGCCGCCTACCTGGCGCTGATCGCGTTCGGCTGCTGGCTCTTCAACTACTACGGCGTGAACATCTTCGTCACCGGCAAGCACTCCTACGCCGGCGTCTGACCGTTCCCGCGTACGGGTGCGGAACGCGCCCCACCGGGCCACGCTGGAACCATGACCGACGCACTCCCCGTGATCGAACGTGGTATCGCCGAGACCCACGGTGACCACCACCTCCTGCGGTTCGTGCTCCGGCTGCCCCACCCCGTCCCACGGGTGTGGGCAGCCGTTGCCAGTTCCGAGGGGCTGCGGGGCTGGCTCGCCGCCGCCGACCCGTTCGAGCCACGCATCGGCGGGGCGATCACACTGCGATGGCTCAATACCGACCCGGACGGGAACGCCACGGTCGCCTCCGGCACCGTCACCGCCTGGGACGTCGAGCGCGTCGCCGAGTACACCCTCGAAGGGGTGCACGGCCGGATCCGCTTCCACCTGGAGCCGCCGCGCGGCGAACACGTGCTCCTGCGCTTCAGCAACGAGTTCCACGGCGACGACGCGCTGCGGCTGGACTGCCTGGCGGGCTGGCACAACCACTTCGAGTACCTGGTGGACGCCCTGGACGGGCACCCCGCCGACTGGTCACGGTGGACCCTGGCCCGATGGCGGGAGCTGCGTGAGAGCTACGGTGCGGAGGACGGCGGCAAGCAGTTCTGAGCCGGGGGCTTCGCCTCCGGCCAGGCGATCGCCACGAACCGCTGGGAGACGGTCGCCTGCCCGGAGGGGACCAGCTCCACCACCGGCACCGCCTTGTTGTACGGGTTGCCGTGATTGTCCAGACAGATCCAGCCGCCGGCCCCCGACACCCGCAGCGACGCCTTCACCCGCGGCCACTGCACCGAGGGCGCGGCCCGCCCCCGGACCGCCGATCGATGCGCGTGGTGCACGCGGCCCTCGAAGCGCTCGGCCCGCAGGAGCGGACAGCACGGCTGCCCCTGCTCGAACGGCCGGGGCAGCCGCTGTAGCCGTGCTCCTGCGCGCTACGAGGCGGGCGGAGCGGACCCCTCGGGACCCGCCCCGCTCTCCCGGCGCTTGAGCTCCTCCTCGCGGCGGCGCAGATCCGCCTCCCAGTCCTTGAGGAGCGACTCGTCCTTCTTGTTCTCTTCCTTCAGCGTCTTCAGGAAATCCGGATTGTCGTCCGGCGCCACCCACTCGTAGCGGTGGCTGCGGTGCCATTCGGAGGGCGTACGGCCTCCGGCGGGCGCCTGACGCAGCTTGCCGACGGCCAGCCACACGATCGGGCCGACGACCCAGAAGAGCAGGATGATGAAGACCCAGGCGATCTTCGGCAGGTGCTTGGCCTCGTCCTCCGGGGTGTTCAGACAGTCGATGAACGCGTAGATCGTCAGTGCAAAAGGCAGGAGATAGATCAAGGCCCGGAACATGGTGGAAGGGTCCCCCCGCGGAGAGATGGCGGGGCGCTGTCCCGCCCCGGTGACGGGGCCAGGGTAGCCCGTGGCCGATACTGGTCCGCATGGCTTACGACGATCTTCGTTCCCTCCTCCGGGCGCTGGAGCGCGAGGGCGAGCTCAAGCGCATCAAGGCCGAGGTCGACCCCTACCTGGAGGTCGGCGAGATCGTCGACCGGGTGAACAAGGCGGGCGGGCCCGCGCTGCTCTTCGAGAACGTCAAGGGCTCGTCGATGCCCCTGGCCATGAATGTCTTCGGGACCGACCGGCGGCTGCTGAAGGCGCTCGGGCTGAAGTCGTACGCCGATATCAGCGACAGGATCGGCGGCCTGCTGAAGCCGGAGCTGCCGCACGGCTTCGTCGGAGTGCGCGAGGCGTTCGGCAAGCTCGGCTCGATGGTGCACGTGCCGCCGAAGAAGGTGAAGTCGGACAGCGCCCCCGTGCAGGAGGTCGTCCTCACCGGCGACGACGTGGACCTGGACCGGCTGCCCGCACTCTTCACCTGGCCCGAGGACGGCGGCTCCTTCTTCAACCTGGGGCTCACCCACACCAAGCACCCGGAGACCGGCGTGCGGAACCTGGGGCTCTACCGGCTCCAGCGCCACGACCGACGCACCATCGGGATGCACTGGCAGATCCACAAGGACAGCCGCAACCACTACCAGGTCGCCGCCAAGCGCGGGGAGCGGCTGCCCGTCGCGATCGCGTTCGGGGCGCCGCCCGCGGTGACGTACGCGTCCACCGCCCCGCTGCCCGGGGACATCGACGAGTACCTGTTCGCCGGGTTCATCCAGGGCAAGCGGATCGAGATGGTCGACTGCAAGACCGTGCCGCTGCAGGTCCCGGCGCAGGCGGAGGTCGTCATCGAAGGGTGGCTGGAGCCCGGGAAGATGCTTCCCGAGGGGCCGTTCGGCGACCACACCGGGTTCTACACGCCGCAGGAGCCGTTCCCCGCGCTGACCATCGACTGCGTGACCATGCGGAAGCGTCCGCTGCTCCAGTCGATCGTGGTGGGCCGGCCGCCGACCGAGGACGGGCCGCTGGGGCGGGCCACCGAGCGGTTCTTCCTGCCCCTGCTCAAGATCATCGTGCCGGACATCGTGGACTACCACCTGCCGGAGGCGGGCGGCTTCCACAACTGTGCGATCGTCTCGATCGACAAGAAGTACCCGAAGCACGCCCAGAAGGTGATGAGTGCCATCTGGGGCGCGCACATGATGTCGCTGACCAAACTGATCGTCGTCGTGGACTCCGACTGCGACGTCCACGATCTGCACGAGGTCGCCTGGCGGGCGCTCGGCAACACCGACTACGCCCGGGACCTCACCGTCACCGAAGGCCCGGTCGATCATCTCGACCACGCCTCCTACCAGCAGTTCTGGGGCGGCAAGGCGGGCATCGACGCGACGAAGAAGTGGCCCGAGGAGGGCTACAACCGGGACGGGGGCTGGCCGGACATGGTCGAGTCCGACCCGGAGACGGCGGCGAAGGTCGACCGCCGGTGGAAGGAGTACGGGCTGTGAGTGCGGCCGAAGCGACGCTGGGCCCCGGGCCCGCGCAACCGACCGGCAGGGTCAAGGCGTTCTTGCGGCTCGTGATGATCGAGCACTCGGTCTTCGCGCTGCCCTTCGCCTACATCGCCTCGCTGACCGCGATGTTCCACCTCGACGAGAACATCCACTGGGTGCGCCTGCTGCTCGTCACCCTCGCGATGGTCGGGCTGCGCACGTTCGCCATGGCCGCGAACCGGATCATCGACCGCGAGATCGACGCCCGTAATCCGCGTACCGCCGGCCGTGAGCTGGTCACCGGTGCCGTCTCCGTGAAGTCGGCGTGGACGGGCGCGCTCGTCGCGGTCGTCGTCTTCCTCGGCGCCGCCGCGCTGCTGAACCCGCTGTGTCTGGCGCTCGCGCCGATCGCCGTCGTGCCGATGGTCGTCTATCCGTACGGGAAGCGGTTCACCCACTTCCCGCACGCCATCCTCGGCATCGCGCAGGCCATAGGGCCCATCGGTGCCTGGCTGGCGGTCACCGGCAGCTGGTCGTGGGACGCGGTGATACTCGGTCTCGCGGTCGGCGTCTGGATCGGCGGCTTCGACCTGATCTTCGCCTGCCAGGACGTCCAGGCGGACCGCGCGCACGGTGTGTTCTCGGTCCCGGCCCGCTTCGGGATCCCGGCTGCGCTGTGGGGGGCGCGGGTCTGCCATGCGGTGACGACCGGGCTGCTGGTCTGGTTCGGCCTGGCGACGGGTGCGGAGCTGTTCTACTGGATCGGGATGGTGATCGTCGCCGTGGCGTTCGTGTACGAGCACCGCGTGGTGCGGCCGCACGATCTGTCCCGGCTGAACCGGGCGTTCTTCTCCGTCAACGGATTCATCGGGATCGCGCTGTTCGCATGTGCTCTGCTGGACCTGCTGGTGCGCGGCCTCACACCCTGAAGGCGGGGGGTACGGGGCGGGTCGTAGGGCGCGGGCGGCGGAACGCGAACGCCGCGCCCACTCCTCCGATCAGCCCGAACAGATGCCCCTGCCAGCTGATCCCGGAGTCGGTCGGCAGGACTCCCCACAGCAGTGAGCCGTAGACCGCGGCGATCACGACGCCCACCACGACATCGAGCGGCCGCCGGTCGACGAAGCCGCGGACCAGCAGATAACCGAAGAGGCCGAAGACGACGCCGGACGCGCCGAGCGTGACGGTGTGCGGCGGCGCGGTCAGCCAGACGCCGAAGCCGCTGACGACGATGACGGTGAGGACGACGGCGGCGAACCGGCGTATCCCGCCGAGGGCGGCGATGAAGCCGAGGATCAGCAGCGGGACCGTGTTGGAGGCGACATGCTCCCACCCGCTGTGCAGGAACGCGGCGGGCACGATGTCGAGGAGTTCGGCCGGCTCGCGCGGGGTGATGCCATAGGTGTCGAGTGCCTGGCCGGTCGCCGTGTCGATGCCTTCGAGCGCCCACAGCAGTGCGATCCAGCCCAGCATCACCGCGCCGGCCGTCGTCGCCCGCGCGGAGGTGCCTGTACGGGTACCGGTCACGGCCGCCCCCTGTCCTTGGCCTGTCCATGGCCGTCGACGGCCTGTCCTTCATCTGTCGGAACGCGCGGAGCCCCTCGCTGGGTTCCGCAACTCCTGCGCCGGATAGGCTCGGGGGTGTGGAATCCGGGACTTCAGTGAGTCAGCAGCAGCGGCAGCCTTGGATTGTCGGGGTTTCGGGCGCTTCAGGTACACCATTCGCCGCCGCCGTGCTGCGTGGTCTGCTGGCCGCGGGCGAGAGCGTCGACCTGGTGGTGAGTCGGGCCTCGCGGCTGACGCTGCTGGACGAGACCGGGATCGCCTTCCGCGACGCACGCTGGCAGGAGGACCTGCGGAGCTGGCTGGCACGCGGCGCGGACGGGAAGCCGGACACCTTCGAGGTGGGCGATGCGGAACTCGACGGCGTACGGCACTGGGCGGCCGGTGATCTCGCGGCCGGGCCATCCTCGGGGTCGTACCCGGCGAAGGGGATGCTGATCGTTCCCGCCTCGACGGCCTGTGTGGCCGGAGTGGCGCTCGGGCTCTCGAAGGATCTGCTGCAGCGGGCCGCGAGCGTGACGCTCAAGGAGCGGCGGAAGCTGGTCGTCGCGGTGCGCGAGACTCCGCTGAACGCATCGACGCTGAAGCATCTGGTGGCCCTGGACGAGGCGGGCGCCGTGGTGCTGCCCGCCTCTCCGGCGTTCTATGCGGGCGCGACGCACATCCAGGATCTGGTGGACTTCGTCGCGGGGCGGGTGCTGGACGCGGCAGGGGTGCCGCACCAGCTGTACCGCCGGTGGGAGGGGAAGCTCGGTGGCTCCCGTGACTGAGGCCGGGTTCGCCCCGGCGGGACTCAGCGCTTCTTCGGGGCGCGCGGGGTGCGGGTCTTGTCGATCCGGTGCGCGGCGGCGGGCTGGTGGGCACGCGAGCGGTTGGCCAGGTCCTGCAGCTCGCGCATCCGGGCGTAGGCCATCTCGATCGTGTACACGGTGTTTTCACTCCTGAGGATTCGAAAGCACTTCTTGGAATATCTGAAAGATTTACAGGGCGTGAGCTCTGTATGCCTTAGATTCTACACGTAGACTCGCGGTACTGCTGAACAATGGAAGGTTTCAGTCATATGGACGCGGTGGACAGGCAGCTCATCCAGGCTCTGAGGGAGAACGGCAGGGCCTCGTACGCCGAGCTGGGACGGCTCGTCGGGCTCTCCGGGCCCAGCGTCACCGACCGCATCAACCGGCTGGAAACCGCCGGTGTCATCACCGGTTACCGCGCCACTGTCGACGCCGCCTCGCTCGGGCTCGGGGTCACGGCTCTGATCGGCATCTCGCTCTCCGACGCCGCCGACCACGAGGACGTCGCGCGCCGGCTCAAGGACCTCGCCGAGATCGAGGACTGCTGGTTCATCGCGGGCGAGGACTCGTTCATGCTCAAGGTGCGGGTCGGTGACGTCGACGGCCTGGAGAAGACCATCCGCCGGCTCAGCGGCACGAAGGGCGTCTCCCGGACCCGTACGACGATCGTGCTCTCCACCAAGTGGGAGAACCGGGTCGGGGAACTCCCCGAGGAGTCGTAGGCGTAACGTGGTGGAGCCCCCGGGGGACCGGGGGTTTCTGCCGGTGTCACGGCGGAATCCGGTGGAACGCACAGCACGTCAGAAACATCTGGGAGGCAGCCGCATGGACGTTGGGCTCAAGCGCGAGCTGGAGGAGAAGGTCCGTGCGGGGGAGCGGCTGAGCCGCGAGGACGGCATCGCCCTCTACGAGTCGGACGACTTGGCCTGGCTCGGTGGCCTCGCCCACGAGGTGCGCACGCGCAAGAACGGCGACGTCGTGCACTTCAACGTCAACCGGCACCTCAACATGACGAACGTGTGCACCGCCTCGTGCGCGTACTGCTCGTTCCAGCGCAAGCCGGGCGAGAAGGACGCGTACACGATGCGCATCGAGGAGGCCGTCCGCCTCGCGAAGGCGATGGAGGGCGAGAACCTCACCGAGCTGCACATCGTCAACGGGCTGCACCCCACCCTCCCGTGGCGCTACTACCCGCGTTCCCTCAGCGCGCTGAAGGAAGCCCTGCCGCAGGTCTCCCTCAAGGCGTTCACCGCCACCGAGATCCACCACTTCGAGACCATCTCCGGGCTCTCCGCATCCGAGATCCTCGACGAGCTGATCGAGGCCGGTCTGGAGTCGCTGACCGGTGGCGGCGCGGAGATCTTCGACTGGGAGGTCCGCCAGCACATCGTGGACCACAACACCCACTGGGAAGACTGGTCGCGCATCCACCGCCTCGCGCACGAGAAGGGTCTGAAGACCCCGGCGACGATGCTGTACGGGCACATCGAGGAGCCGCGTCACCGCGTCGACCATGTGCTGCGACTGCGCGAGCTGCAGGACGAGACCGGTGGCTTCCAGGTCTTCATCCCGCTCCGCTACCAGCACGACTTCGTGGACATGAAGGACGGCAAGGTCCGCAACAAGCTCCAGGCGCGGACGACGATGGCGACCGGCGCCGAGGCGCTGAAGACCTTCGCGGTCTCGCGTCTGCTCTTCGACAACGTCCCGCACGTCAAGGTCTTCTGGGTGATGCACGGCGTGCAGACCGCCCAGCTCGCGCTGCAGCACGGCGCGGACGACATGGACGGCTCGGTCGTCGAGTACAAGATCACGCACGACGCGGACAACTACGGCACGCCGAACAAGCTCGGCCGTGACGACCTGCTGGACCTGATCCGGGACGCGGGCTTCCGCCCCGTCGAGCGCAACACCCGGTACGAGATCATCCGCGAGTACCCGGGGCCGGACGCGGACCGTCGCGAGGCGCCGCAGCCGATGCGCGTCTGACGTCCGGCACGCCCCTGCGTACCGCTGCGTACGAAAGCCCCGGCCTCCGTCCCCGGCCGGGGCTTTCTCGCGTACCGGACGGTTCTTGAGCCGCTCATTCGGTAATGGTTAATCTGCCCCTATGGCACTTACTTTCGAGCTCGACCCCACGTTTGACGGCACGCTGCGGGACGGCATCATCGCGCTCTGGGCCGATGTCTCCAACGCGGGCGGAGCCGTCGGCTTCATACCGCCCGTCACCACCGAGGAGATCCGGCCCGAACTGGTCAAGCACCTCGTCTCGATGGCGGAGGGGCACACCCGGCTGCTGGTCGGGTACGACGAGGAGGGCGCCGTCGCCGCCACCGCCTTCCTCACCCACAACACGCACCGGCTGATGACCCACTGGCTCTGGATCTACACAGTGATGGTCCACCCCCGACACCAGGGCAAGGGCTACGGCCGCGGCCTGATGTCCGCCGTGGCGGAAGCGGCCCGCGGGTTCCAGGGCATCGAGGCGATCCGGCTGACCTGTCGGGGCGGCACCGGCGCCGACAGCTTCTACATGGCGTGCGGATACAAGGAGGTCGGGCGGGTGCCGGGCGCGATCCGGGTCGCCGACGGGGACGACCGCGACGACATCATCATGCTGCTCCCGCTGGGCTGACCGCAGGGGTCATCGGGCTGAACCTGCCCGCCGAAGCATTCGATATCGGGGCATGCTTCACTGGTCGGGCAGGATTGTCGTACGTAGAGAGAAGGCCAGCCGTGTCCGCTGCCAAGCCGAGCGCAACGATCCGGTACACCCTGATGCGCCTCAGCATCTTCGTCGGCTGCCTCGCCGTCGTCGCCGTGGCTGTCACGTACGGTCTGCTGCCCTCCGGACTCGGCGGATCCAACGTCATGTGGGTCATCTTGCTGGCCCTGGTTCTCTCCGCGCCCCTCAGCTACGTCCTGCTGCGCAAGCAGCGCGACGAGATGTCCGCGCAGATCGCCCCCAGGATCGACCGTGCCAAGGCGCGACTGGTGGCGAACCAGGGCCAGGAGGACGACGTCGCGTAGCGGGCGCGTGGAGCCCGTGAGGGCCGCGTGGGGGTCGGGCAAGGGACACGTAAGCTTCCTCACACCCGCAGAGATCTTCTTCGGAACCCCAGTACCGAGCTTCCCGCTCGCGTACTGGGGTTCCGTCGTTTGCCGGGTCCGGGCAGGTCATGGTTTCCCCAAAGAAGACCTTTGAGGATCTCAAAGTTCAAGTGTTAACGTGTTCGGCATGAAGACAGCTGTGCGCCCCCGCCGTTCGGCGAGCATTCCGCTCGTGGCGCGCCTGCATGTCGACCTCTGCCGCTGTATGTCCGCGGTCTGTTAGCCGCAACGTCGAACCGGCACCATGCAGCGGCGCCGCCCCTGACGCGGGCGCCGCACCCCCGTCCCCCCGTCTCGTTTTTGTGCGCCCCGATGCGTCACATCAGGAGTGTGTCCGTGTCCGCGAATCCCGCGTCCGCCACCGCCGGCAAGCCGTCCGGCTCCGGTTTCCGTATACCCAAGGTCCCGTTCTGGGCCCAGATCGTCGCCGGTCTCGTCCTCGGCGTGCTGCTCGGGTGGCTCGCCCGTAGCCAGGACATCAGCTGGCTCTACACCACGCTCGACAAGGTCGGCCACATCTTCGTCCAGCTGCTGAAGCTGGCCGTCGCACCCCTCGTCTTCTTCGCGATCCTGGTGTCGATCACCAACCTGCGCAAGGTCAACAACGCCGCCCGGCTGGCCACCCGCACACTGCTCTGGTTCATGATCACCTCGCTGATCGCGGTCGCCATCGGCCTCGCGATCGGCCTGATCACCAACCCGGGCTCCGGAACCGGCCTCACGCCGAAGGACGGCAAGCTGCCGGAGCACGCCGGCTCCTGGCTCGACTTCCTCACCGGCATCATCCCGGAGAACGTGATCACCCCGTTCACCGAGCTGAACGTCCTGCAGATCGTCTTCATGGCCGCCGTCGCCGGTATCGCCGCGCTCCAGCTCGGCGAGAAGGCCCAGCCGATCCTCACTCTCAGCGAGTCGATCCTGGAGCTCCTCCAGAAGGCCCTGTGGTGGGTCATCCGGCTGGCCCCCATCGGCACCATCGGCCTCATCGGCTATGCGATCGCCGACTACGGCTGGGACCTGATCGGCAAGTACGCGACGTTCACCGCCGACGTCTACATCGGCTGCGCCCTGGTGCTGTTCGGTGTGTACCCGCTGCTGCTCGCCACCGTCGCCAAGGTCAACCCGGTCCAGTTCTACAAGGGCGCCTGGCCCGCGATCCAGCTGGCCTTCGTCTCCCGCTCCTCGGTCGGCACGATGCCGGTCACCCAGAAGGTCACCGAGCGTCTCGGCGTCCCGAAGGAGTACGCGAGCTTCAGCGTCCCGTTCGGGGCGACCACGAAGATGGACGGCTGCGCCGCGATCTACCCGGCGCTGGCGGCGATCTTCATCGCCCAGATCTTCGACGTGCAGCTGGGTGTCGGTGACTACATCCTGATCGCGTTCGTCTCGGTGATCGGCTCGGCGGCCACCGCCGGTCTCACCGGTGCGACGGTCATGCTGACCCTCACGCTGTCGACGCTGGGTCTGCCGCTGGAGGGCGTGGGTCTGCTGATGGCCATCGACCCGATCCTGGACATGATGCGTACGGCCACCAATGTGGCCGGCCAGGCGCTGATCCCGGTGATCGTCTCGGCCCGCGAGAAGATCCTCGACCTCGACCGGTACAACACGGCGACGTCGTCCCCCGTGGACGAGCCGCAGGTTGTGGTTGCCGCCGCCTGACGTCCCCTGGTTCGTCCGGAACGTGCCCTGCACCCTTGATTGGGTGTGGGGCACGTTCCGTTGGCGGAGCTACTCAACCGGATGAGACGGTTCACCATGCGGTGGGGAGCCGGTGAACCTCCCCCGGATTAACCGCGTCTACCTGCCTGCTAGCCGCATCAGGCAACGTTCGCCCTGTTGTCGTCGGGCGGTGTCAGCTTGGGCTGAGTGGCTCGGTTTGCTCAGCGTCGAGCTGGTGATCGGCCCAGACGTAGCTTTCGGGAAGCAGGTCGATGATGGAAAGAGTCCGGAGGCGGTCGTCTGCACCGACGATGACCTTGACGGCCGGGAAATAGTCGAGAAGGACCTGTCGGCACCGGCCGCAGGGGGGAACGACGCCCCGGTCACGGTCGCCCACGGCGACGATCGTGTTCAGCTCGTAGGCGCCTTGGGCGGCTGCCGCGCCGATGAGGACCAGCTCAGCACAGGGGCCTCCCGTGAAGTGGTAAGCGTTCACCGCGGTGATGATCCGGCCGTCCTGGGCGCGGGCCGCAGCCGCCATGGTGTGGTTGTCGCCCCGACAGCGAGTGCGCGCGACGTGGGCCGCGGCCCGAATGAGTTCGTGGTCGACGTGGTGGGTTTGCGTGGTCATCGTCTCTGCCTTCGTAAGATGTCAGGCGACGTTGACCCGATTGGCGATGGCGCGCAAGCGAATATCGGCGGTGTGCTTGTTTCGCCAGACGATGTAGCGGCGGATCATGGTGCCTTGTTCCGCGGAGCAGCAGGTGAGCGTGTCGGTCACCGCGTAACGGCCACAGCCTCCGCAGCGGAGACCAGAACCCGGATCGCATCCAGGCCGAGACCCGCCCGCTTGGCCCGGACGTCCCGTCCGGGGCGGGTCAGGGCTGCTGGAACCCGACCTCGGGGTTGTCCGGTGTCGGGCCGTCCAGGAGCGGTTGGGGTGTGCCCCGCAGATGGAGATCGAAGAAGGCCGCGACGTAGTCCCGGGTGATCCGCATCGAGCGTTCGCCGGAGAGCGGTGCCTCGGGGTCGACCATGCCCAACTGGCCTGCCAACGCGGGGACATCGGTGAAGGTGAAGTGGCCGGAGTCGGTGACGGTCAGCCAGCGCTTCCAGTCGTCCAGCCGCGTCCAGCCGTCGTCCTCGCCGCCGGGATGGTGGTAGGAGGTGGTGCCGAGCAGCAGGAACGGCCTGCCGCCGAGTCCGCCGGCGGGGACCGGGTCGAAGAAGGTGCCGTCCATGTCGACCCCGGCGCGCACGCGGTGGTCGGCGGCCATGGTCGTGGCGGTGGCGTTGTCGCCGATGGAATGGCCGGCCATGCCGATCCGGTGCGCGGATCGGCGTGACGGGCACGACCGGCAACAGCTCCGGCGCCCACATCCACTACGAGCAGTTGTACAACGGTGTCGGTCAGACCATCGCGATCAACGGCCAGTCGCTGGCCCCGTACCCCGGCTCGTACTACAGCAAGTACCTGACCAGCGACAACGGTTGTGGTGGCGGAAAGTACTGGGTGGACACGTTCGCCAATGCGACGGGGTACGCCGCAGCCAACACCGCTGACGCACAGGGCGTACTGAACGCGGGCACGAACTAAGTCTACTGCAAGGTGTGGGGCGCCCAGGTCGGCTCGGGCAGCGCCTACAACCACTGGTGGCTGAAGACTGACCTGGACACGGTCTACGCGGGCAAGAACGGTCGCGGCGCGTACGTCTGCGCGTACTACCTCTCGCGCTGGGGCAACGACGAGGCGCGCGACAACAATGGCACGGTGATTCCGAACTGCTGACGGTCCGGTGGGTGGTCCCGCCCGTTCCCCGGCAGGGGTAGGGCGGGACCGCCCGGGCGAGGTGTGCGCGGGGCGGGACAGCACACGGAGTTCGCGCGGAAATCCGTCCGGAAACGTGCGCGAGCGTCATCGGGAATGCCGCCTCGACGGCGTCCGGCGGGGGTATCGGCAACCCTGTGGCCATGGTCGTGGGGGTGATGGTGCGGCACCCCGCGCAGCCTCTCGGGCGGCCGTCCGCGACGGCGCGCAAGCGCCTCTGGCCTGGGCTTCCACGTCGCGCCGCCCTACAGTTTCCCCATCGTGAAAGGGGATCCGATGGACCGGAACATACGCACGGTCGACGACGTGCTGAAGCTGCTGGACGGCCTGTTCGCGCCGGAGGCCGATCGCTGGACGGCGGACGGGGCCGGCTGGTGGGACGGTTTCTACACCGACCGCTCGAAGCCCGTGCCGTTCTTCGTGGCGAAGCCGGACGAGAACCTGGTCTCGTACCTCGACCGATCCCTGATCACGCCGGGCCGCGCGCTCGACCTCGGGTGCGGTCCGGGGCGTAACGCCCTTCATCTCGCCTCCCTGGGCTTCCAGGTGGACGCCGTCGACCTCTCCCCGGCAGCCATCTCCTGGGCACAGGAGCGCGCCCGCGAGGCCGGCGCCGACATCCGGTTCCGCTGCGGTGACGCCTTCGCCCTCGCCGAAGACGAGTTGGGCGGCCCGTACGACCTGATCCACGACTCCGGCTGCTTCCATCACCTGCCGCCGCACCGCCGCATCAGCTACCTCGCGCTGCTCGACCGCGCCCTCGCCCCGGGCGGCCATCTCGCCCTCACCTGCTTCGCAGCCGGAGCGATGGGCTCCGAACTCCCGGACGCGGAGTTCTACCGCCGGTCCGGCCTCCACGGCGGGCTCGCCTACACACCGGAGTCCCTGCGCCGGATCTTCTCCGATCTGACGGAGGTCGAACTGCGCCGCATGCACGACGAACCGCCCGAGTCCCCGTACTTCGGTGAACCGTTCCTGTGGACGGCCCTGTTCCGCCGCGATGCGCGGACGTCGCCCGGTGGATCACGCACGGAGTGACGGAGCCGGAGTCAGAGCACGCAGAACTCGTTGCCTTCCGGGTCGGCCATCTCCACGTGATCGGGCCTGCCGTCCATGTCGTGCTCGCGCACCACCGTCGCACCCGCTGAGGTCAGGCGCTCGACCGCCTCGACGACGCGCGGCCACCGCTCCTCCCACGGCGTGTCCCGGCCGCCGCCGGCCTGTACGTCCAGATGAACCCGGTTCTTCGCCACCTTCGGCTCCGGCACCTTGACGAAGGACAGCGTCGGCCCCACGCCGTCCGGGTCGCACAGGTACGCGCCGTCGTCCCACTCCTCCTCCGGGACGCCGTGGTGGGCGAACCACTTCTCCCAGCTGCCGAAACCGGCGGGCGGAGGCTTCGGCACGTAGCCGAGGGCGAGCGCCCAGAACTCCGCGAGCCCGGCCGGCTGCGCGCATTCGAGCGTCACGGTCCACCTGGTCGACATGGCTTCTCCTCGGTCCGAGGCGGGTGATGGGGACCGTACCGCGCACCTCTGACACTCACGGACCGTCGGCCTCAGCGATGTCCTTGAGGACGGCATTCAAGCGTGGTCCATGGCGGTCCGGCTGCCGGTCGGTGTGACGGATCCGCCGTTCTTCTCCCCTTCCCTTGTCTGATGAATCGTCAGGTACGACGATGGCACCCGCCTCGAAAATGACGAAGTGTCAGATCCGGATCCGGTCGGGGTGAAAGCGGAGGAAGGGAGGCGACCCGGTGCCGATACTGCCCGCCGGGCGGCTGTCGTACGGGATGCAGCTGCCGGTCCAGTCGCAGAGCGCCATCTATACGGAAGCGTGGGAGGCCTCGGCCGGGCCCGGCGATCTCGCCGAGATCGCCCGCACCGCCGACCGCACCGGCTTCGCCTATCTGGCGAGCTGCGACCACGTCGCGATTCCGCGGCGGCTCGCCGATGTCATGGGCACCGTCTGGTACGACCCGGTGGCCACTCTCGGCTTTCTCGCCGGGATCACCGAGCGCGTCCTGCTGATGAGTCATGTCGCCGTCGTCGGGCTGCGCCATCCGCTCGCCACCGCCAAGCAGTACGCCACGCTCGACCATCTGTCCGGCGGCCGGCTGATCCTCGGGGTCGGGGCCGGGCATGTGCGGGAGGAGTTCGAGGCGCTCGGGGCGGACTTCGGCGGGCGCGCGGCGGCCGCCGCGTACACCTGCGCGCGGCTTGCCTCGGGCGCGAGACCGACGACGTCCTCCGTGGTCCCGCACCCGCCCCGAGGAACGCGCGGCGATCCTCGACCGCGCCGCCGATCTGATGCAGCGCGACTTCGCCGCCAACGCCGAACTCGCCCGGGCGGAGAGCGGCGCGACGACGGGAACAGCCCGGTCCATGCAGGTCGCGGTCGGCGCGGCCCGCTTCCGGCGGTACGCGAGGGGCGCCCTGGAGCCGGTCGAGGAGGCGATCCCCCCGCAGATCAACGAGGCCGGGCCGATGGGCAGAGCGGGTGTCTTCGGCGCACTCGCCGTACGCCAGGCGGTCGGCGTCGTCACCTGCATCACCTCGTACAACAATCCCTGGGCCAACCCGGCCGGCAAGGTCGCACCCGCGCTCGCCATGGGCAACACGGTCGTCGTGAAGCCCGCCCCGCAGGACCCGCTCTCCGTCTACCGGATGGCCGAGGCGCTCGCGGAGGCGGGCGTACCGGCGGGCGTCGTCAACGTCGTCACCGGTTCGGGCCCCGCGGCGGGCGAGGCGGCCGTCGACTCCCCGGACGTCGACATGGTCAGCTTCACCGGCTCCACGGCCGTCGGGCAGCGCATCGCCGAGGTGTGCGGGCGCGGGATGAAGCGGCAGCTGATGGAGCTGGGCGGCAAGGGCGCCGCGGTGGTCCTCGACGACACCGACCTGGACGCGGCGGTGGCGGGCATCGGTACGACGTTCTCCTTCTACAGCGGCCAGATCTGCACGGCTCCGACGCGCGTCCTCGTCCAACGGGGCGTCCACGACGCGCTGGTCGAGAGGCTCACCGCGTACGCGGGTCATCTGCCGGTCGGCGACCCGGCGGCGAAGGGGACGGTCGTCGGACCGGTCATCTCCGCGGCCCACCGCGACCGCATCGAGTCGTACGTCGAGCTGGGCCGGAAGGAGGGCGCCCGGGTCGTCACGGGCGGCGAGCGGCCGGCAGGACACGACCGCGGCTTCTATGTCGCACCGACGCTCCTCGCCGACTGCACCAACGACATGCGGGTCGTCCGGGAGGAGATCTTCGGCCCGGTCGTCGTGGTCGTCCCCTTCGACGACGAGGAGGAGGGCATCGCACTCGCCAACGACAGCGACTACGGACTGATCGACTACGTCTGGTCCGGGGACGTGGCGCGGGCGTTCCGGGTGGCGCGGCGGCTGCGCGCGGGCGGGGTCGGGGTGAACACGACCGGCCGGAACATGGAGGCCCCGTTCGGCGGGTTCAAGAGGAGCGGGGTGGGGCGTGACGTGGGTTCGTACGCGCTGCGCGCGTACAGCGAACTCCAGGCGATCGTCTGGCCGGGCTGAGCGTCGGGGCGGGGCGTCCGTTCGGATATCGGACAAGTGCGGGAAAATTTCGAATCATCATAAATCGGACAGTGCTGCGGTTCTCGTACGATGATCTAATCGAGCGGGACCATCAATTGAGTGGCGATCTGCAATGTTCACATTCAATTCACCTCCGTTTGGCGATAATTGACCCACCAATCCAAGGGTGAGACGCCGGAGTCTCAGACTCCGGATGTGGATATCGCAGCGCATACCGTCCTCTTTATGACTCAGTTGGACGCGCGGCCGCAGGCCGGAGACACGGGCCGGGGCACCACCCCGGCCGACGGCGGTGTTCGCAGCAAGGGCCTGGGCGGCAACTCCGTCGGTCTGATGGGCAGTGCGGTCATCGGCATCTCGACCGTCGCCCCCGTCTACTGCCTCACGTCCACCCTCGGCTCCACCGCGGGCGAGGTCGGCGTCCAGATGCCCGCGGTCTTCCTGGCCGGCTTCCTGCCGATGCTGCTGGTCGCCTTCGCGTACCGCGAGCTCAACAAGGTCATGCCGGACGCCGGCACCTCCTTCACCTGGACCGTGAAGGCCTTCGGCCCGAAGATCGGCTGGATGTGCGGCTGGGGCCTGGTCATTGCGACGATCATCGTGCTGTCGAACCTCGCCGGGGTCGCGACCTCGTTCTTCTGGCTGCTGGCCGGTGAGATCACGGGCAGCGACCAGATCGCCGCCCTGGACGGCAACAAGGCCGTCCACATCGTCACCTGTCTCGCGTTCATCGCCGTCGCGACCGCGATCAGCTACCGCGGCATAACCGCGACCAAGGGCGTCCAGTACGCCCTGGTGGGCCTCCAACTCGCGGTCCTCGCGATCTTCGTGGTCATGGCCATCCAGAAGGCGGGCAGCATCGACTTCCCGACCGGCGCCGACTTCTCCTTGTCCTGGCTGAACCCCTTCGCCGTCGACTCCTTCGCCACCTTCACCGCCGGCCTCTCCCTGTCGATCTTCATGTACTGGGGCTGGGACGCCTGCCTGACCATCAATGAGGAGACCGTCGGCAGCGAGAAGACCCCCGGCCGCGCCGCACTCATCGCGATGGTCGTCCTGGTCGGCTCCTACCTGGCGACCGGCATCGCCGCCCAGATGGCCGTCGGCTCCGGCACCACCGGTCTCGGCCTGGCCAACCCGGACACCTCCGACAACGTCTTCGCCGCACTGGCCGGCCCGATCATGGGCCCGGGCCTCGGCATCCTGCTGTTCGTCGCCGTCCTCGCCTCGGCCGCGGCCAGCCTGCAGACCACCTTCCTCCCGGTCGCCCGTACGGTCCTGGCGATGTCCACGTACGAGGCCCTGCCGGCCTCCTTCGCCCGGGTCAACCCCCGCTTCAAGACCCCCGGCAAGGCCACGGTCATCGCGGGTGTCTCCACCGGCGTCTTCTACACGGTCATGTCCCTGGTCAGCGAGCACGTCCTGGTCGACACGATCTACGCGCTCGGCCTGATGATCTGCTTCTACTACGCGCTGACCGCCTTCGCCTGCGCCTGGTACTTCCGCAACGAGATCTTCCGCTCCGCCCGTGACTTCGCCTTCAAGGGCCTCTTCCCGGTCCTCGGCGGCATCCTGCTCACCGCGGTCTTCGGCAAGACCCTCTACGACATGTGGAACCCGGCCTACGGCTCCGGCTCGGCGGTCTTCGGGGTCGGTTCGGTGTTCGTGATCGGTGTGGGGCTGCTGCTGCTCGGCGTGGTGCTGATGATGGCGATGCAGCGCAGGAGCCCCTCGTTCTTCCGTGGCGAGGTGCTGACGAAGGACACCCCGGCGCTCGTCGTCGAGGACTGACGGCCTGCCCCGAGCGGTCACCCCGCCACCCGCTCCTCCAGCCGTCCCAGCACCCGTAGCCCCGCCCGCCCCACGGCCACGGGAAGCAGAGCGGCGCGGCCCGGGACGCGTACGCCGCCGGTGAACGCCACCAGGGTGTGATCCGGAGCGGTGGCGGACGCAGTGGCCGCCATGCCGATCAGGAGGAAGCGGCTCTGCAGCCATACCCAGCCGGGGCGGCGGATGCCGTCGAAACGGGCCCGCAGGCCGAGGCGGCCCACGGCCACGGCCTCGATGCGGTCGCCGTCCGCACGGGTCAGGCGCAGGCCGCGCATGTCCGGGACCAGCCGGGCCAGTTCGCCGTCCAGGTCCGCGAGGAGCGGGGCGATCGTGTCGTACGGGGCGGCGATCTCGCGGGTGGTGACACGGGCCCCGCGGACGCCCGCCGCGAGGGCGTGCAGGCGGCGGACCGGGTCGAGGCCGGCTGCGACGGGCTGCGGGACGGAGCCCGGGGCGGGGTGGTTGTCGGTCATGACGACCAAGCCTTCCTGAAGGAGTCCCGAGCCCGGTGCAGCCGTGACTTCACGGTGCCTACGCGCAGGCCGAGCAGTGCGGCGGCGGACTGTTCGTCGAAGCCCTCGATGTCGCGCAGGACCAGGACCGCGCGGTGTTCGGGGGAGAGCCGGGCGAGGGTGTCGTCGATGTCGGCGGCCAGCTGCGGGTCGCCGCGGCCGGGCAGCGAGGTGAGGTCGGCGGGGACGGCGCGGGCGGTGCGGCGGGCGACACGGACCGCTTCGCGGCAGGCGATCGCGCGCACCCAGCCGTACAGCGCGGCCGGTTCCTTCAGCGTCCGCAGACCGCGGAAGACGGCGACCAGGGTCTCCTGCACGGCGTCCGGTCCGTCGGCGAGCGCGATGGGCGTGCAGATGCGGCCCGCGTACGGGGTGAGGATGTCGAGGAGTTCGTTCATGGCGATCGTGTCGCCGCGCTGGGCGGCGCGTACCAGCAGCACCGCGCGGTCGTGGTCATCGGACACGGGCGGGGGCTTCCTCCGTCGCGGTCTCGTTCTTCGTGGAGTCGTCCGTTGCCGCCAAGCGGAACGTGGCCATGGACATGGCCAGGCACAGGGGCGTGTACAGGGCCAGGTTGAGCCAGTAGAACGTGTCTCCCGCCCCGTCGTCGAGACCCGCCCGTACGCCGAACGCCCAGGCGACGCCCGCCAGTCCGCGGACCGCCGTACCGCAGCCGACCGCCAGTGTCGCGGCCTGCAGGAGCCGGCCGAGGCGGTGGCGGCGGCCGAGCCGGGCACGGGCCACGACCAGTGCGGATCCGGTCAGCAGCACGGTGGCCAGGGGGAGCAGGGCCGGCGGGGTGAACGGCACGTCGGCGCCCAGTACCGCGTACGAGAGCGTCGTGACGTCCTGCGCGGGCCAGGTGGAGCCGGTGGACCAGAAGAGGTGCAGCAGGGCGTCCGTGGTCAGGACCGCGGCGATGGCGGCGGCGCGCGCGGTGGGGGTGGCGAGGGGGCGGGTCGGGCGCATGACGACTCCTCTGCGAAGAACGGGTGACGGGATGCGTCACCCCACAGAGGAGCCGGACCGGGGATTCGTTCCCCGGTCATCGCGACGTGTGGCGATTCATGGCGCGGGGGCCGGTGACAGCGGCACCCGGCCGTCGAACCAGAGCTCGGCATCGCCCACCCGGAGATCGAGAAGCCGGAGAAGCGGGCCCGGCTCGCCTTTCCGAGCCGGGCCGCCGCACACCGCTAGGAGATATCCAGAAACACCGGATTAGTGAGCGCCGCCAGTGCCCCCGGCAGCCCCGGCACCGTGACCGGGTGGCGGACCTCGGCGCGGACATAGGCGGCGTACATCGGGGTCGTACGCCACTCCACCGTGCCCGAGCCCGACTCCGGCAGAGGGGAGGTGAACAGCGTGCCCTGGTCCGTGACGAAGTGGGCGGTGCAGCCGGGCACCCCGGTGACCTCCAGCCGTACGGTGACCGGAGTGTCCGCGCCGGCCCGCAGCCGCTCACCGATCCCCGCGTGCCCGCCGCGCCCGTCCGATACGCCGAGGGAGAGGGTGACCGCGGACGACTCGGCGATGTACGAGTGCCCGGCCCGGATGCCCGCGAGGATCGCGTCGCGCGAGAGCTCCTCGGCGAGGACGACGGTCTGCGGCAGCCCCACCGTGTCCGGCTCGCGGTGTGCGTCGCTGTTGCCCATCGCCGGGATCCACGGCTTCGACGCGCGGACGGCCGCCACGAGGGAGTTGTCCCACTCGGCGAGCGCGATCTCGTCCTCCGGGGTGTACGGCCCGTTCCACACCTCCACCGCGTCCGCCTCGCCGAAGCCGAACTTCCAGTGGCAGCCGACGCAGGTGGCGTGCGGATGGGCGGGGACGACCAGGCCGCCCGCCCGGCGGACGGTCTTCGCGTAGTGCCCGAAGCGGTTGTCGCGGGCCCGGTAGCGCCAGTCGACGAAGGTGCCGGGGTCGGTGGAGAGCGCGAGCACATGACCGTTGCGCGTGGTGATCTCCTCGCCCGTCAGGATGAGCAGATCGTCGCCCCACAGCCCCTGCCAGGCGCTGTGCGCGGTGTGGGTGTTGTGCTCGCTGCTGTTGATGAAGTCGAGCCCGGCGGCGCGCGCGGCGGTGGCGATCTCGGCGGGGGTGCGCTTGCCGTCCGAGTGGACGGAGTGCAGATGGCAGTCTCCGCGGTACCAGGCGCGGCCGCGTCCTCCGGCGCGCTCGGGCGGGTACACGGGCGAAGGAGTGGTGCCGGCCTCGCCGAAACGGAGGGTGATCGTCACCTCGTACGGGAGACCCTTGGGTGCGACGGTGTACGGGCCCAGCGCGATGTGCCAGGTCCCGGCCCGCACCGGACCCGCGACATAGCCGGGTGTCGCCTCGTCCGCCCGGATGAAGAAGCCGGCGCGCGCCCCGCCGGACCAGCCCCGGAATCCGCGCCCGCCCTGTTCCGTGCCGCGCTCGTCGAAGATGCCGATGTCGAGGGCGTTGCCCGGGGTGCCGGCCGGGACGGGCGTCTTCACGTACGCGTACGAGACGGCGATCTCCCGTACGCCGCTGGGCACGTCGACCGGCAGATAGACGAAGTCCGGCGACCCGGTCGGCAGGGTGCCGCGCACGGTCTTCGTCAGGTCGGCCCGGTCCGTGCCTCCGTCCTTGCCGGGTGCGGCGTTCGTGAAGCTCACAGTGGGCAACGTTACGGACTCCCCCACGATGGGGAGTGGATCAGCAAGCAGAGTCGCAGGGCGTCGGGAGCCCAGTCCCTGTCGTGGGGGAGGACGTCAGGGCGGTGGCGGCGGTCCGGACGAGAAGGCCGCGCCTGCCGGGCAGGGCCGGGACGGTACCGCGGGCGGGGACCGCTCGGGTGATGTCCGGTGCGCACCTCCGGGAGGACGGGCGCGCCATGCCTCTCGGGGGTCGGTGATCGGGAATGATCGACAACCCCGGCCGGGCGGGCCCGCGCCCCCTTCCGCGGGCCCGCCCCCGGTGCAACCGTTCGCCCGGCATGCGCATCTTCCACTGTTGAAGATCGAAACGGTTCCGGGGAGTGGGGGGACGATGAACAGGCCATTGCGGCACATAGCCATCTTCTGTGGGCTGTTGGTGCTGGCCCTGCTGCTGCGGACGAACTGGCTTCAGTACTTCCAGCGCGAGGCGCTCTCCACCGACAAGCACAATCGCCGGGTGCAGATCGCCCAGTTCGCCACTCCGCGCGGCGACATCATCGTCGACGGCAAGGCGATCACCGGCTCCAAAGCGGTCGACGGCACGGACTTCAAGTACCAGCGGACCTTCAAGCAGGGCGCGATGTACGCCCCCGTCACCGGCTACGCCTCCCAGGCGCAGGGCATGTCCCTCCTGGAGAAGACGTACGACACCATCCTCAGCGGCCAGGACGACCGGTTCGCCTTCCGGCACGCCAAGGACATCCTCACCGGTGAGGAGCGCCGCGGCGGCGATGTGATCACCACCATCAACCCCAAGGCGCAGGAAGCCGGGTACAAGGGACTGACCGACCTCGGCGCCCGGGGCGCGGTCGTCGCGCTCGATCCGCGTACGGGCAAGGTCCTGGCGCTCGTCTCCACCCCCTCGTACGACCCGTCCGTCTTCGCCGGGAACACGTTCAAGGAGGGCGACCGGTTCCAGGCGCTCGTCGAGGACAAGAGCAAGCCGCTGGCCAACCGCCCACTGCGCGAGACCTTCCCGCCCGGCTCCACCTTCAAGATCCTCACAGCGGCCGCGGCCCTGGAGAACGGCGTGGTCACGGATGTCGACGCCGCGTCCGACGCGGTCTCCCCGTACCCCCTGCCGCTCTCCTCGAACAGGATCAGCAGTGAGGCGGGTGACGCCGTCTGCAACAAGGCGTCGATGAAGACCGCCATGCAGCACTCCTGCAACAACGTCTTCCTCGACGCGGCGTCCAAGGTCGGCGCGGACAAGATGCGCGAGACGGCGGAGAAGTTCGGTTTCAACTCCGATGTCTACTCGGACGAGTTCGGCGACATGCTCGCCACCAGGAGCCTCTACCCGACCGGCCTGGACAAGCCCGGAACCGCTCTGACCGGCATGGGCCAGGGCAGCCTCACCAGCACACCGATGCAGATGGCCATGGTGACCGCCGCCCTCGCCAACGACGGCAAGCTGATGCAGCCCTACCTCGTCGAAGAGCTGCGCGGCCCCGACGTGTCGTTGCTGGAGAAGCACGAGCCGAAGCTCAAGAGCCAGGCCGTGTCAGAGGGGACGGCGAAGAAGGTCCAGGAAATGATGGAGTTCACCGCGAAGGAAGGCAGCGCGCAGCGGGCCCTCATCGACGGCGTCACGGTCGGCGGCAAGACCGGCACGGCGCAGCGCGGAGTGAACGTGAAGGACAAGGTGCCGTACGGCTGGTTCGTCTCCTACGGCAAGAAGGCCGACGGGCAGTCGGTGGCGGTCGCGGTCTTCATCGACCCGACGGACATGGACATCTCCCGCACCGACATCTCGGGCGGCCGCCTCGGCGGCCCGATCGCGAAGCGCGTGATGCAGGCGGTGCTGGGCAAGTAGTCCCGCCTCCACCCTCCGACGGGGCTGTCGTGCTCCGCCCCAAGGATGTCCGGGGCGCCTCGCGGAGTGGGCCCGCCGGCACCCCGGCGGGAATGGGTATCTGTTCGGTGGAGTATCTGTGCGATCATCGCGTGGATTCTTTACGCATCACACACATGTGGTGTGCGCCTGGGGCCGCAGCGCGTTCGCGCGTCGTCCGTGAAGTCCCGCCGCGCACCCTTCACTTCACCGGTCCGGGGGAACGGAATGCCCAGCCGCCCACGTACGGCCGCGAGATCCGCGGCGTACACCGCCTTGCTGCTCGCCCTGTCGGTCCTGCTCTCGCTACTGATTCCCGCGGGCGCCGCCCAGGCGTACGCCCCCGCCGAGTACACCCTCGCCATCCGCCGCATCTCCGAGCCGGCCGGCTGCACCCACCCGGCGCTGAACGGATACAACTCCGGCCCCACCGCCGCCGACCCGTCCCACGGATGCCGGACCTTCACCGCCCCGGCCGCCGGACGCTACGACGCGTACGCGGTCCACGACGGCGTACGCTCCGCGCTCGCCGTGTACGACCGGGACGGAAGGACCGCCTGCGCCACCTGGGACGTCTGCACCCTCCCCGCCGCCGGTGACTACACCGTCTTCACCGACGCCCCCACCCTCGTCATCGACCACTCCGCCACCACCGGCTGCGAGCCGGTCGAACTCGGCGTGCACCGCTCCGAGTTCACCGTCGGCGGCGAGATCGACTGCCTGTCCCTGCCGCTTCCCGAGGGCGCCCGGCTGGCGGTGCTGGACGCCCTCTACCGTCCCGGGCCCCATCCGGACGTGACCCTCGTCGACGCCGACGGCATCCAGCGCTGCGACCCGTCCCGCCTCGCCGACGGGACCTGCGGACTCACCGGCAAGGCCCCGTTCCGGGCCCTGGTCTTCACCGACAGCTACTCGAAGCCGACCGGCCCGTACACCCTCGCCCTGCACCGCACCGACGCGGCGGCCGACTGCCCGGCCTTCCCGGCGGGCGACTTCACCGCGACCGGCCCCACCGCCCGCGTCACCACCGGCGACGGCGTCTTCTCGCGCTGCCTGAGCATCCCGGCGGACGACCACAGCACCCAGGAGAACATCCAGCTCCAGGTGGCGACCGGCGTCGCCGCCCAGTTCACCGTCCTGGACGTCCAGGGCAAGCAGATCTGCTCGGCCCGCGCCTCCGTCTCCACCTGGACGACCTGCGCGCTGACCCCGGGCGTCGCCCACACCGTGCTGGTCGCCGGCCGCGATGCCCCCGCCGAGTACGTCCTGGCCCGCCGCGACGTCACCGCGACCGCCAAGGGCTGCGCCGCGAACCCGGCGACGAAGCCCGGCGGCCCGTCCACCGGCGGCACCATGGGCGCGCCCGGCGAGCTGCGCTGCCGCCAGGTCACCACCGCCGACGCCAAGGACACCCTGCACATCAACGTCCGCGACCCGCTCGGCACCGCCAACGTGGTGGTGTACGGCGCCGACGGCACCGACCTGTGCAACAGGAACCAGGCGTGCGCCGTCACCGGCTCCACCCACTACCAGGTCCTGGTCACCGTCCCCGCGACGCTGAAGGCCCCCGACTCGTACCGCTTCGACGCCCTGCGCATCGCGGGCCCGGACGGACCGGCCGCCGAGTGCGAGAAGGTCGCGAGCATCGCGTACGGCTACGGCCCGGTCACCGGCACCCTCGACGAGGAGCACACCGCCGTCTGCGCCGCGCTGCCCACCGCGTACAGCGACCGCTTCACGATGGAGATCAGCGACACGACGGGCGCCACCGATACGGCGGTGCCCGCGCTGTACGACCCGAGCCTCGACAACGGCTGCACGTACTCCACCTCCAGCGGCTACTCGTGCAGGGTGATCGAGAGCATCTCCAGGGAGCTCACCCCGAGCATCCTGGTCCTCTCCCTGCCGGAGAAGGCCTCGCGGACCTCGTACAAGGCCGAGGCGGTCTGCCCGGGTTACTGCGGCATGGAGCGGGTGACCGTCACGAAGCTCACCCCGGCCACCGGCGTCTCCGGTACGAGGACGACGGTCACGGTCACCGGCACGGCCCTGCACAAGGACCACCGCCTCGTGCTGCGGAACTCCGGCCGGGAGATCACCGGGACCACGGTCTCCGTCTCGCCCGACCGCCGCACCCTGACCGCCGAGCTGGACCTGACCGGGGCGGCCGAGGGCGCCTGGAGTGCGAGCGTCATCACCCACAACGGCGGGGAGTACTCGCGGGGCGACTTCACCGTCACCTCGGCCCCGCTCCGCAACAGCGCACCGCCGACCATCGGCACCACCGCCCGCGTCGGCGACCGCCTCACCGCGGCCCCCGGCACCTGGGCCCCCGCCCCGACCTCGTACACGTACCAGTGGAACGCCGACGGGCAGCCGATCACCGGGGCCACCGCCGCCGCGTACACCGTCCCGGTCTCGCTGCTCGGCAAGAAGATCGGCGTCACCGTCACGGCCCACCGCACCGGCACGGCGGACGTCCCGGCCACCTCGGCGGCGCTCACGGTCGCCAAGGGCGCGGCGCCCAGGGTGACGACCACCCCGAACATCACCGGCACTGTGAAGGTCGGCGCCAAGCTGACCACCACGAGCGGAAGTTGGACGCTGCCCGCCACCTCCTACGGCTACCAGTGGAAGGCCGACGGCAAGGCCATCAACGGCGCGACGGCGTCGACGTACACCGTCCCGGCGTCGCTGCTCGGCAAGTACCTCACCGTCACCGTCACGGCCCACCGCACCGGCCACGCCGACGGTTCCGCGACGCCCGCCTCGGTGAAGATCGCCGCGGGCAGCGCACCGAAGGCCACCAAGGCGCCCACGATCTCCGGCACCGCGAAGGTGGGCCGCACCCTCAAGGCCGCCCACGGCACCTGGACGCCCGCCCCCACCTCGTACGCCTACCAGTGGTACGCGAACGGCAAGGCGATCACGGGAGCCACCAAGTCCTCGTTGACGCTCAAGTCCGCCCAGCGCGGCAAGAAGATCACCGTGAAGGTCACCGCCCGCCGCACGGGTCACACCAGCGGCTCGGCCACCAGCAAGGCGACGAAGGCGGTCGCCCGCTGACATCGGCGGTGGGATCGGAAGGGCCGGGCGCCTCACCTGTGGAGGTGCGCCCGGCCCTTTCGCGTACGGGTATGGTCCGCCTGCTGCTCCGCGATTGCCTCATGCAGGCGTGACGCTCAGATTTCGGACAGGAGCATCGGCAGTCTGCGCATGTCGTCGAAGACCACGGTGTCCTGGCCTTCCAGCCAGTGCGCGGGGGTCAGCCCACCGGCGTAGCCCAGCGACCGCATCCCGGCCGAACGGGCGGCCTGGACACCGTACTTGCTGTCCTCGACGACGACGCAGGCGGACGGCTCGACCCCCATCCGCCGGGCCGCGTGGAGAAAGAGATCGGGGGCGGGCTTGCCGCGTGCGACCTCACTGGCGATCGAGGAGGACAGGGGTGAGGCCGGGTGGGTCACGACCCTCCCCTCCTGGTGGCATTTCGGGCCGCTGCCGGTCAGCATGGGCCCATGCCCCTCGATCAAGGAGAACCCATGTCCATCGCGGTACTCGGAGCGACCGGAGGCCAGGGCGGCGCGGTGGCCGCCGCCCTGCTGGAGGCGGGGCGTGCCGTGTGCGCCGTGGTGCGTGATCCCGGCAGCGGGCGGGCCAGGGGCAGCGGACCGTCCGGGGGCGGAATTGACTGGTCCACCGGTCCCGGCGGCCGTAGCATCCGCCCATGATCGAGGACACGACAGAGGCTGTGACTGGGCGCGTTGCCGGGGAGGAATCGGAGGACAGGGACACGGGATCGCCCCGGGAGGTTTGCTGGCGGGGTAGGGGTGTCGCCTTCGCGCCGCTCGACGTCGACGACGCGGAGCTGGTCCATGTCTGGCGCGCCGACCCCGTGGCCGCCCACGAGGTCGGCATCTGGCCGCGTTCCCTCTCCGCCGTGCGCGAGCGCATCGAGCGTGACCGCGACGAGCACGACCGCGATGACTTCCTCGTCCTGCTCCCCGACGCCACGCCGATCGGACACATCGCCCTGACGGACCAGGACATGGTCGACGGCACAGCCGAGATCATGCTGATGCTGGACCCCGACCACCGGGGCCGGGGCTATGGCGCGGACGCCGTGGACGCGCTGGTCGACTTCGCGTTCGGTGAACTGCCCATGCACCGCGTCCAGGCTGTCACCCATACCACCAACACCGCGGCCCTCGGCGTCCTGGCCAGGGCTGGGTTCGTCCAGGAGGGGGTGCGCCGCTCCGCCTGCCTGCATCGGGGCCGACGGTACGACGTCGCGGTGCTTGCCCTGCTCCGGGGCGAGTGGCAGGCGCTCATTCGACCCCGGTCCTGGGACGCGCCTGCCACCGGCCGGTGACCCGAGTCAGGGTTGCCCTGGTGGTTCACTTTCGGGTGGCGTGATCTTTGCTGCTCTGTCCTTGGGGCCCATGGTCTGGGACCTACAGGACGGATCTCTGGCGGGCTCGACCGAAACAATGGCCCCGCTTGGCGGTCGCCGGCCGGTCGCCGGCGCAACGGGCCCGGCGGCAAGCGGGTGCCGTCGGACCCGGTCATGACGCCGCGGAGCACGTCAGGAGGCGAGTTTCTCCGCATGCGCCTTGATGCCCTTGAGGTAATCGGACTCGGGATAACTGCTCGCGGCGTGTTCGTACGCCGGATTGCCGTCGCTCCACTGGTCGACGGTCAGTTCGAGTTCCGTCGAGTCCCCGCGGGGTGTCAGCCGGTGGGCCATCCGGCAACTGGTCTCGGCATGCTTCTCGTTGTGCGCCGGTCCCGGATGCTGGATGTAGGTGAACTCCCTGAGCGGGTCGAACACGTCGATGTCGCCGTAGACCTGCACGATCCGTTCGCCATCGGGGCCGTAGCCGACGAAGTCCACGCGGCTGCCGACCGCGAAGGATGACTCGATCAGACAGCCGAAGAGCGTGGCCTTCGTCCCCTCGGACGTGGTCAGGGTGTCCCACACCTGCTGGGGACTCGCGGCGATCGTGACCGTGTAGCGCAGAGGCTTTGTCATGGGGGAAGGCTAGGACACGGCTCTGACAACGGGGCGCAAGCGGTTCGCTGACGCCCATGGGACATTCCGAACTCGTCGCCGGCGTCCGGCAGATGCACGACCAGGCTCCCTGTTCACGATGCGCGGTGACGGTTGCTCAGGCCTATTGACCACTGATGCAGTTGCTCTTATCGTTCTTCGATAACATCGATATTCGATACGAGGGGCGGTTGCTGGTGTCTGCTGAGGTACAGAGCTCCACGTCACATGAAGACCGTGCCGAGGCCAGGCTGCTGGAGCCGGTCGCCACTGTGGTCCGGGGCGTCTACCGGCTGTTTCTCGTGGGCCTCGTCGTGGGCGCCGTGAGACCCCTGGCCGGCACCAAGCTGGGCCTGATGTGGGGTGGTCCGTACGTATGTGCCGAGTCCCGCTCGGACTTCAGCACGGACGGGATCACCGGCATGTTCCGACCCCATGCAGGGGTCGAAGTCATGGCTCGTCCGTCGTACTGCACCGACCACGCCGACAGCGCCCAGCGGCTGTTCGACTTCCTCGGCAGCTTTCCGTCGTTGCTGCTGGTCCTGGGTATCCTGTTCCTGCTCAACCGCTTGATACAGGGCGCGTCCCGCGAGGGAGTCTTCACCGCACGGACCGTGAAGCACCTGCGGGTCGCAGGCTGGTGGCTGCTGCTCGGCTGCCTGGTCGCAGAGGTGGTGGAAGCCGGCGCGCACGCGGCGCTACTGGCGACCCTGACCCAGGACTACACCTTCGATACCTTCGATGTGGGAATCTGGCAGCCGCCCTACGCACTCGTTTTCACAGCTCTGGGCATCCTCACGTTCGCCCGCGTCCTGCGCGCCGGGGTGGCCATGCGGGAGGATCTGGAAGGGGCGGTGTGATGGCGCCGGACGACAACGACAGCCACGCGATCGAGGTCCATCTCGACCGCATGCTCAGCGAGCGCGGCATGACCCTCGCGGAACTCGCCTCCCGGGTCGGCGTGACCAACGTGAACCTGTCCATCCTGAAGAACGGCCGGGCCCGCGCGATCCGCTTCACCACGCTGACCCGCATCTGCGAGGTCCTCGACTGCCAGCCGGGCGACCTGCTCACGCACCGGAGCACCGAAGACGAGCGCGGCCGCCCACCGACAGCCCTCTGAGGCGGGCCGGGCCGACGCCGTGGGGCGTTTTCCCGCGAGCCATATGGCTGCCTGCTACTTCACACCGCTCGGTCGCTGACCCGTGCGATTGCCTACCCCTTGGAAGCGATCACCTGGGCAACGGGTGGGTGGGGATCGTCGGTCCGGCAGTCCCGGCAGCGGCCAGGGGTGGGTGAGCGGAAGGCTCGCTCGCAGCCGTCGCAGGTCTGGAAGGAAGCGTTCGGCGAGGACCTTGATGCCGACCTTCGCTCCGGCGGGCAGCGACTGGATGTGCAGGCCGAGCCCGATCGCGAGGAGCGAGAGCTCCCGGTGCTGGGCGAGATGGTTGCCGACGACGTGAAGCGGCTGGTGTGCCGGGAGTTGATGTGCACGACGCCGGACGACGGCGCGGCGCCCCCGGGTACGCGGGACGGGGCGTGCGAGGGCACGCTAATCTGCTGGGTATCCATCGGGAAGGGCCTAACTTCCTCGGTGGTCAGGCCCTCGATCGGGATTGCAGTCCCGGCCGGGGGCCGACGCATGTCTGTGGTTGTCGCGGCGAGCATATGCCAGCCAACCGGCTCGACATCCAGCCCAGTTGGCGAACCTCACCCATGTGAGTGACGGGCCGGGTGGGGTGAGGTTGGGTAGGTATTTCTCCCCGAACGTGCCGTCGATTGCGGGGTGTTCCTCACGATGAGTCGGCATTACCTGGATCTCCACAGTGCGCAGGCGCCCTGAGCATTGCCCCGTAGTGACGGGCTGTGCTCGTGTCACGCTCCGCATCATGAGCCGTCCACCAGTTTCTGTACCTCGGGCGGGAGGTCTGCGCCGGAGTAGACGGCGAAGAACGAGGCCTCCGCGGGTGTGTCCCCGACTGTGATGACCTCGTCGAGCTCGTCGTCGAAGGCGTTCTTCCAGTCGTCGCGGACGATCGACTCGCGGCCGTAGTCCATCGCGATCAGGCAGGCGTCGGGGAAAGTTGGACAAAAGTGGTCACCAATTAACCAAAGTGACGGACGTCGCTCCGACGAGCACCCCGGTAGGACCGATGAGCGCGATATGGTCCGCCCGACCCGTGCACATCGGGCGACGTCTGATGTACTGGACGACGTGTCCATGCAGCCCGAAGCGCCCGATTTCACCTCGCTCCTGCGCCCCGTCGTACGCGAGTCCTCGGTCAGCGAGGTGGCCAAGCGGCTCCTCGACCACCTCTCCGCGGGCAACCTGAAGCCAGGCACCCGACTGCCCGCCGAACGGCAGCTCGCCGAGGCGCTCGGCGTCGCCCGGTCCAGCGTCCGGGGCGCACTCTCCGCACTGGACGTGCTCGGCATCATCGAGATCCGGCCGGGCTCGGGGTCGTACGTGCGCGGCGGCACGTCGGAGTTCCTGCCGCGGACCATCAACTGGGGCCTGATGCTCGGTCAGCGCCGTACGCAGGACCTCGTGGAGGTCCGTACGTTCATGGAGGGCATGTCCGCACGCCTCGCCGCGGAACGGGCGGAGCCGGCGGACGTCGAACGTCTCGAAGGGCATCTGGCGCGGATGCGGGAGGCGGGGACGGACGTCAAGGCGTTCATCGACGCCGACGTCGCGTTCCACCTGGAGACCGCGAACATCGCCCGTAACACGGTGCTGAGCGACATCCTGCACTCCATCCGGGCGCTGCTCCAGGTCTGGATGGAGCGGGCGGGCGACATCGAGGGCACGGTGAGCGGGACGCTGCATGAGCACGGGGCGGTGCTGGATGCGATCCGGGCGGGGGATCCCGAGGAGGCGGATGCGGCGATGACCGAACACATGCGGTTGGCGAGCGACCGCCTGAACCTGTCGCTCCGCGCGGACCGGCCGGAGTAGTCCGGCCACCGATGCCCGTCCGGGTGGTCACCGGCCACCGATGCCCGGCTGGGTGGGCGGCCCAGCCTGGATGGGCGTCGACCCACGCGGGGTGGGCGCCGGCCCACGCTGGATGGGCGCCGTCGCCCGTAGCAGGTGACGGGGTGGAGGCCCGGGCCCGGGGCAGGGGCATCGCTCGTATGCTCGGTTCATGACCGATCCTCAGCGCGGACGCCCGACCACCAACTCCATGCGGCGCGCGCTCAAACGGGCCCGTGACGGTGTCGCCCTCGATGTGACCGAGGCCGCCGTCCTGCTCCAGGCACGCGGCGACGATCTGACGGACCTTGCCACGTCCGCCGCCCGGGTGCGCGACGCCGGCCTCGAAGCCGCCGGTCGGCCAGGTGTCATCACGTACTCCCGCAAGGTCTTCATCCCGCTGACCCGGCTCTGCCGCGACAAGTGCCACTACTGCACCTTCGTCACTGTCCCCGGCAAGCTCCGCAAGGCCGGGCACGGGATGTTCCTGTCACCCGACGAAGTGCTGGACATCGCCCGCAAGGGCGCGGCCATGGGCTGCAAGGAAGCACTGTTCACGCTCGGCGACCGCCCCGAGGACCGCTGGCCCGAGGCACAGGAGTGGCTGGAGGCGGAGGGATACGACGACACCCTCGCGTACGTACGCGCCATGGCGATCCGGGTCCTGGAGGAAACCGGCCTCCTCCCGCATCTCAACCCGGGCGTGCTGACCTGGACCGACCTCCAGCGGCTCAAGCCCGTCGCCCCCTCGATGGGCATGATGCTGGAGACGACGGCCACCCGCCTGTGGTCCGAGCCGGGCGGCCCGCACCACGGCTCCCCGGACAAGGAACCGGCCGTCCGCCTCCGCGTCCTCGAAGACGCGGGCCGGTCCAACGTTCCGTTCACGACCGGCATCCTGATCGGGATCGGCGAGTCGTACGAGGAGCGCGCCGACTCCCTCTTCGAGCTGCGCAAGACCGCCCGCGCCTACCACGGCATCCAGGAGGTCATCGTCCAGAACTTCCGCGCCAAGCCGGACACGGCGATGCGCGGGATGCCGGACGCCGAACTGGAGGAGCTGGCCGCCGCCATTGCCGTGGCCCGGCACATCCTCGGCCCCTCCGCGCGCATCCAGGCCCCGCCGAACCTCGTCGACGCGGAGTACGCACTGCTCATCGGCGCTGGGATCGACGACTGGGGCGGCGTCTCGCCGCTCACCCCCGACCATGTGAACCCCGAGCGTCCATGGCCGCACATCGACGAACTCGCCGCGAAGACCGCCGAGGCGGGCTTCGAGCTCCGTGAACGCCTCACCATCTACCCGGAGTTCATCCAGCGCGGCGAGCCCTGGCTCGACCCCCGCCTCCTCCCGCACGTCCGCGCCCTCGCCGACCCGGAGACGGGCCTCGCGAAGGAGGGCGCGATCCCCGCCGGCCTGCCCTGGCAGGAGCCGGACGAGGAGTTCGGCGCCTCCGGCCGCACCGACCTGCACCGCACCATCGACACGGAGGGCCGCACCGGCGACCGCCGCGACGACTTCGACGAGGTGTACGGGGACTGGGAGGCCCTGCGCGAGGCGGCGGCCCCCGGCATGGTCCCGTCCCGCATCGACGCCGACGTACGCCAGGCGCTCGGCCAGGCCGCCGACGACCCGACGAAGCTCACCGACGACCAGGCCCTCGCCCTGCTCCACGCGGAAGGCCCGGCGCTCGACGAACTGTGCCGGATCGCGGACACTCTGCGCCGGGACGTGGTCGGAGACGACGTCACGTACATCGTCACCAGGAACATCAACTTCACCAACGTCTGCTACACCGGCTGCCGCTTCTGCGCCTTCGCCCAGCGGCGCACCGATGCCGACGCGTACACCCTCTCCCTGGACCAGGTCGCTGACCGGGCCGCGCAGGCGTGGGACGTCGGGGCCGTCGAGGTCTGCATGCAGGGCGGCATCCACCCGGACCTGCCCGGCACGGCGTACTTCGACATCGCGCGGGCGGTGAAGGAGCGCGTCCCCGGCATGCACGTACACGCCTTCTCGCCGATGGAGGTCGTCAACGGCGCGACCCGCACCGGCATGTCCATCCGCGACTGGCTGATCGCCGCGAAGGAGGCCGGGCTCGACTCGATCCCGGGCACGGCGGCGGAGATCCTGGACGACGAGGTCCGCTGGGTCCTCACCAAGGGGAAGCTGCCGACGGCGACCTGGCTGGAAGTCATCAGGACGGCCCACGAGGTGGGTCTGCGCTCCTCCTCCACCATGATGTACGGCCATGTCGACCAGCCCCGCCACTGGCTCGGCCACCTCCGGACCCTGGCCAACCTCCAGCAGGAGAGCGGCGGTTTCACCGAGTTCGTGACGCTGCCGTTCATTCACACCAACGCCCCGGTCTACCTGGCAGGCATCGCCCGCCCCGGCCCGACCGACCGCGACAACCGCGCCGTCACCGCCATGGCCCGGCTGCTGCTCCACCCGCACATCACCAACATCCAGACCAGCTGGGTGAAGCTCGGCACGGAGGGTGCGGCCGAAATGCTGCGCTCGGGCGCCAACGACCTGGGCGGCACGCTGATGGAGGAGACCATCTCCCGGATGGCGGGCTCCAGTTACGGCTCGTACCGCTCCGTCCAGGATCTCGTCGCGATCGCGGAACTCGCGGGCCGTCCGGCGAAGCCGCGTACGACGCTGTACGGCGACGTGCCGCAGGAGCGGGTGGCGGCGGCTGCCGCGTCCGACGGACACCTTCCGGAGCTGCTGCCGGTGCTGCCGGACTGAGCCTGCGCTCCTGGCATCTGCCGAAGCGGCTTGGCGGCTCACCGGCGGCGATGGTGACCGCCTTCCGTCCCACGCCGCTGCCGGGCGACCGGATGACCTATGTGAAGCAGGTCGAGGGCGTCGACACCCGGCTCACCCTGCTCTGGTTCCTCCAGGAGGACCCGCGGGAGTGCTGGACGGAGCACTTCACCGGGCTCGACGCGGCGGTTGTGGAATCCGGCCTGGGGCGGGTGGAGCTGGTGGCGCCGTTCATTCCGACCGTGGCCGGCACGGACAGGTACGTGGATCAGCTGCGCTGAGCGGTCCGTCCGGCGGTGGGCCCCCTCGGCCAGGACGGCGGACCGGTCGAGGGGGCTTCCTGCGGCACCGTTTCGGTGCCGCACCGCATTCTGTGGGTGGGCATGGGTCAGACGTCGACGGAGCCCTTTGCGATGTCGGACACGAAGGCGTTCCACGCGCCGGGCACGAAGGTGATCGAAGGACCCTCGGGGGCCTTCGAGTCGCGCACCGCGATCGACTGGACGAGGGGGGACTTGACCTCGACGCAAGCGCCGTTGCCCCCGGAATACGACGACTTCGTCCAATTGTCCGCGGCACCCTGACGAATAGCCATGTTCACTCCGGTTCGGATTCAGAGAGTTGTGTGAGTCGCACCAACTGCGCATCTGTTGGCGGGATCGACGCTACTCGCCAACATTGCCGGGTGAGAGGGCCGTTCACTCGACCGGATGGCATATTCCGTGCGAGCCTTCCGCTTTGATGTGGCGACGGTGTACCGTGCCGTCGCCTCACCCGTAACATCGTCCCTTTTCCCGCATACCGGACTTTGCGGAATGTCTGGTTCAGCCGGTCATCCGGTGCTGAGCTGGGCGTACGACTTCGCGATGTCGGCGATGTAGTGCCGGGTCTGCTCCACGTTCAGTGCCTGTGCCCGCAAGTGCTCGTACATGACGCTGTACCGGTGTACATCGTTGGCTTTTTCCAGATAGAGGTCGCTGGTGACGCCCTCGATATAGACGACGCTGGAGTCCGCGGCATCCGGGAATTCCAGGATGGCGTACTGCCCGTTGATGCCCGGGTGGGCACCCATGTCGAACGGCAGTACCTGAACCGTCACATGGGGCAGGTGCGACAGCTCGACGAGCTGTTCCAACTGCTCGATCATGACCTGCTTGCCACCGACCATCCGGCGCAGCGCCGCCTCGTCGATGACCGCCCAGAGCCGCAGCGGCCCCTCCTGGGTGGTGATCCGGTCCTGGCGGCGCGCACGGACGCTGACGCGCTTGTCGATGTCGGTCGGCGGTGCCTCCGGCAGCGCGCCGTTGATCAGCGCCTCGGCGTAACTCCGGGTCTGCAACAGGCCGGGGACCACCTGCGGTTCGTACACCCGCAGTGACTCGGCGTCGGTCTCCAGGCCGATGTAGACGCTGTACGGGATGTCGCCGAAGGCATGCCACCAGCCCTGCTGCCGGGAGTCCTTGGCCATCTGCATGAGCGAGTCGACCATCCGGTGGTCCTCGACCTCGTACACCCCGCAGAGATCGCGGACATCGCGCTGGCTGATCGAACGGCGGCCGTTCTCCAGGCGGCTGATCTTCGACTGCGAGACGAGCAGTCGCTCCGCCACCTCCTCGGCCGTCATGCCCTTGAGCTCGCGCAGTCGGCGCAATTCCTGGCCCAACCGGCGTCGCCTGACGGTGGGATTGACGTTGGACGGCACGGAAACGGCACCTCCGGCTATGTAGCTGTGCGTATCTACTGCTCAGCAGATTGCCACCCGTGGGGTCGGTTGCGCTGGGAAATGGCCACACGCAGGCGCGCGGGGCGGCCGGTGGGCCGGCTGCCCCGCGCGTGGTGCGGCTCCCGAACCGGGTCTTGGGGACGTCGGTGCGGCGGTCTTCGGTGCGGTGGTGCGGTGGTGCCTCAGTGGGCGGCGGTGTGCACCATGCTGTCGCGACGGGACTGCGACTGCACTTGCGGTTGCAACGGCCCTCCCGCCGCCTGATTGCGGCGTGGCTGGGCGATCGCCCCGTTCTGGACGTCCATCACGGCGTGCGCCACGAGACCGCCCATCGGGTCGTGTCTGATCAGGTCCCGGAGCCGGGAGCGCGATGAGCGCCCCTCGTTCCCGGGGTAGAGGTGCTTGCCGAGTCCGACCGCGTGGGCCAGTGCGGCGAGCGCCGCGGTCCGCGGGTCCGGCGGTACACCGGTGCGGATCGCACTGTCCAGCCGGGATCTGATCTCCCGGCTGATCGCCGTGTCCGTCGCCTGGTAGCGAGTCGTCGGCAGCACCCCGCACATCTGGCCCGCCACGGCATGCACCATGCCGCACCGCTCCAGATGCGAGAGATAGGTCTGGCGCAACCCCAGTCGGGGCCCGCCAATCCAGTGGACGGCCCGAACCGGGCTGCCGCGTCGGCGCAGCAGTTCCAGTGCGGAGTCCAGTGTCGGATCTCCTGTCGGCCGTGGCATCACCACGGCGATACGATCCCCGTCAGGGGCTATCCGTCCTGCCAGAGCCAGCTCCACTAGCTGAGCTCCGGCGAGGCCGAGGTCGAGCGACTGCGGCTGCGCTGTGGTACCCGTGGTCGGGTCCAGAGCGAGCAGCAGAAGCTCCTCCGGAATTGTTCTGCGGCTCCTGCCCATCCATGCCTCCCCGCGTGGATGAATGACAGAGTGACCCCTCTCACATTGGTCTGTCGAGAGTGCCTGGGTGCTTCGTACGGGAACCGGCAGGTATGTCGTTCTCGTCTGGCACCGCAGCCGAGGGTTCACGCAGGACACTGGTAGATGGTTCGGACAGCGCGGGGGCGGCCCCGCAGCGCAGGAGGAGGCATCGGTGGCGGGCGAGTCCCCCGACAAGTCGGAGCAGCAGAAGTCGTCGGGAACGGCTCGGAGCGAACGCGATCCGCGGCTTTCCGTCTTCCGTGAATCGGCCTCCCCGGCGGAGTCCGGCGGCAAGCAGGACACGGCGACGGCGGTCTTCCGTACGAAGCCGGTCGAGAGCGGCGAGGACGCGGAGCACGCCGAGGACGTCGAGGGCACGGAGAACACCTCTGAGGGTCCCGAGGCGACTTCCACGCCATCCGGGCCCGCCGAGCCCGATGAGGGCGACGCGCGGCTGCGTGCGGTGGTGGCTGCGTGGGTGGAGAAGGGTGACGGCGACGCCGCAGGCGCTGCTGTCGAGGAACCCGAGGCCGCCGACGACGTCGCGAAGCCCGAGGCGGTCGCGGAGAGCGACGCGCCTGCGCCGGCGGAAGAGGCGGGCGAGAGTGGGACGGACTCCGCCGACGCGACCGCGGACGAACCGGCTGCATCGAGCGCGGACGTGGCGGATGTGGCTGAAGTGGCGGACGACGCCGCGGGAACAGACGCAAACTCCGATCACGATGCGGATGACGAGGCCGCCGACAAGCCTGCTGCGTCCGATGGCGCCGCAGCCACAGCCACAGCCGCAGCCGCAACCAGTGACGCGGACGCGGACGCGGACGAGCCTGCGGTCTCCGGCGACGCCTCCGACGAGACCCGGGTCTCCGAGGGGCGCGAGGAGAGCCACGCCGCGGACGACTCGGACTCCGAGGGCAACAAGAGCGACGGTGACAGCGAACCCGCGGTGGCTGACGGCGCTGACGCTGACGACGCGGCCAAGGGTGCCGAGACCAGCGGCGCAGGCGGCGTGGACTCCGCCGAGGACGCCGGCGACACCGGTGACAGCGAACCCGCGGCGGCTGACGCCGCCGACGCGACCAAGGGCCCCAGGACCACCGGCGCCGACGTCGCGGACCCCGCCGAGGACGCCGACGACACCAGTGACACCGACGGCACCGAGCCCACTGCGGACAAGCGCGGAATCGATCAGCCCACGGCCGTCTTCAAGGCGGTCCGGCGCGACCGGATCGACCAGCCGACGACCGCGCTGAAGATCACCCGTCCCTCAGCGAAGCCCGAGGAGAAGCCGGAGCCCGAGAGCCCCGCCGAGCGCACCAGCCAGTTCGTACCGCTCCGCCGCGACGACGCACGCCCCGCCCCGGCGCCCCGCAAGCCCGGGACGACTGGATCCGCAGCCGCCCCGGCCGCCCGGCCGAGCCCAGCGTCGGCCGCCGCTCCCTCGCTCAGCGGAGCCGAGCGCACCCGGCAGCAGCCGATGCCGCCCCGGCCGCCGCTCGACCTGCTGGCCGAGCTGACGAACACGCCCCCGCCCCCGGAGACGCCGGTCCGTACCGCCGTTCGCCGGGTCAAGATCTGGACCCCGCTGGTCCTGCTCCTCCTGGTCGTCTTTGCGATCGTGCAGGCTGTGCGCCCGCTGCCGGCGCCCAAGCTGCAACTGACGGCGAAGCCGACGTACACCTTCAAGGGCAACAAGCCGTCGCTGCCGTGGCCCGACGAGGGCCAGGGCTACATGGCGGCCACCGGACTGGGCGAGGTGGACTCGTTCGGCGAGCAGAAGGCCGTGCCGATCGGCAGCGTGGCCAAGGCGATGACCGCATACATCGTGCTCAAGGACCACCCGTTGAAGAAGGGCGAGAAGGGCCCTTCCGTCAAGATCGACGCCAAGGCGGAGTCGGAAGGCAAGCTGGACTCGGAGGGCGAGTCGACGCTCAACACCGTCAAGGCCGGTGATGAGCTCACGGAGCAGGAGGCGCTCTCCGCGATCATGGTCCCCTCCGCGAACAACATCGCGAGGCTGCTGGCGCGCTGGGACGCGGGTTCCGAGGAGGCGTTCGTCAAGAAGATGAACGACACCGCCAAGTCGCTCGGCATGACGAACACCACCTACACCGATCCGTCCGGTCTCAACGCGACCACGGTCAGCACGGCCGAGGACCAGGTGAAGCTCGGCCAGAAGCTGGTGGAGATCCCGGCGCTGATGGCCATCACCAAGCTGCCGTCGTGGACCGACCCGTCGGGCAAGTTCCATCGGAACTACAACACCCTCGTTCCGTACAACGGCGCGCTCGGCATCAAGACCGGCTCCACCACCAAGGCCGGCGGCAACCTGCTCTTCGCCGCGCACAAGATGGTCGGCGACACCGACCAGCTGATCGTCGGTGCGGTGCTGGGCCAGCACAAGCCCTCGATCATCGACACCGTCAACGCGGTGAGCAAGGAAGCCATGATCGCCACCCAGGATCTGCTGACGAGCGCCAAGGTCGTGAAGAAGGGCGATGTGGTCGGCACCGTCTCCGACGGGCTGGGCGGCAGCACCCCGGTGGTCGCGACCGAGGACGTGGCGGCGGTCGGCTGGCCCGGTCTCACGGTCAAGCTCGAACTGACCGACGACGGAAAGCCGATCCCGCACTCGGCGGTGGCCGGGACCCATGTGGGCACGCTCACCGTCGGTGAGGGAGCCAGTCAGGTGAAGGTCGCGGTGGCGCTGCAGAGCGATCTGGCCGAGCCCGGATTCGGCAAGAAGCTGACCCGTATGAGCTGACGTGCAACAGGGAAGGGGGTGCCGGGACCGGCACCCCCTTCCCTGTTGCGTACGTGTTAGCGTCCCCGGACAACCGGGGAGCGCAGGACCGCGTCCTCACACGTGTACCGAGTGGGGGTCACGGGCACGAAGTACGGGAACAGGGGTACGGGGCCGGCGGAGACGGGGAGAGACCGTAGTGACCACCGCGGAGCCGAGATCCGGCCGTGCAGCGGCCGGGAGCAGCGATGTGCGAGGCGACGTGACGAGCGGCAGCGGTGGCGGGAACACGGGCGCCCGGCTACCCGCCCCGCGTACCCCCGAACCCCGGGCCGAGGTGCCACGGCGGATCCGCGCCCGGCGGCTGCTGCGTCACCCCGTCACCATCGCGACGGCGGCCGCCGCGGTCACCCACATCCTCTGGTTCTTCTTCTTCGCGAACAGCGGCGGCGACCTCGCGGCGCAGGATGCCTGGGCCGAGTTCGTCGGCCGGCATCCGGGCACCGCGTACAACCTCGCCTGGTACGGGGGCATGCACCCCGTCTCGTACAGCGTCGTGTCGCCATATGTGATGTCGGTGCTCGGCGTGCGTACGACGATGATGGTCGCCGGGACCGTGTCGGCGGCGCTGACCGCGCTGATCCTGGTTCGGGTGCGGGCCGTCCGCAATCCGCTCGCCTGCTCGCTCGCCGGGGTGTTCGCGTATCTGTGCAACGCGCTGTCCGGACGCGTGACGTTCGGGCTCGGCCTGATGTTCGCGGTGGGTGCGGTGGCCGCGGTGTTCTGCTGGCCCTACCGCTGGCGGTACACGCGGTGGGCGAAGGCAGCCGTCGCCGCCCCGCTGGCCGGACTCGCGACGGCGAGCAGCCCCGTGGCCGGACTCTTCCTGGGTGTGGTCGCCGCGGCGCTGTTCCTGAACAAGCGGCGCCCCGGGGCGTACGCGCTGGGCCTGGCCCCGGTCGCGGTCGTGGCGCTGTCCGCGTGGCTGTTCCCCTTCTCCGGTAAGCAGCCGATGTCGATCGGGACCGTGTCGTTGCCGTTCCTCTTCGCGGCCCTCGTCCTCGTCCTCGTACCGCGTGACTGGAAGACGGTCCGTACCGCAGCCGGCGTGTACGGCGTCGGGACGCTGCTGACCTATGTGGTCGACTCGCAGATCGGCTCGAACGTCACCCGGATGGCGATGCTGTTCGCCGGTGTGGTGCTGCTCGCCGCGCTGCCGTACGCGGTGCCGCGCTCCCGGCGCTGGTACGCGCTGGTCCTCGCGTTCGTCGGGCTGAACTTCTGGATCGGCTTCAAGGGCGTCGACGACATCGTTCGAACCGCCCCCACCGCCTCCTGGACGCGCGAGCTGGCCCCGCTCGTCAACGAGCTTCAGGAAGTCGGCGCCGAGCGCGGCAGGGTCGAGGTCGTGCCCGCGAGCAGCCACCGCGAGGCGTCCGCACTCGCGCCGTACGTCAACCTGGCCCGCGGCTGGAACCGGCAGGCCGACATGGAGCGCAACCCGCTCTTCTACGACGACACCCTGAACCCCGCGAACTACCGCCAGTGGCTCGACCGCTGGGCCGTGCACTACGTGGTACTGCCCAAGGGGCAACCGGACGCCACCGGCGCGGTGCAGGAGGCGGATCTCGTCCAGAAGGGGCAGCCGTATCTGCGCAGGATCTGGTCCGACTCCAACTGGCAGCTCTTCGAGGTCGACAGCCCGGTGCCGCTGGCCGATCCGCCGGCGACCGTGGACCGGGCCGGTGCGGACGAGCTGACCATCCATGTGAAGCGGGCGGGCCGGGTGCTGATCCGGATTCCGTACTCGCGCTGGCTCGCCCTGGTCGACGACGAGGGCAAGAGTGTGGAGCGGCCGCAGGAGACCGAGGCGTCCAAGCAGCGCGCGGACCAGGACAGCCCGCGGACCTTCGTCAACACCAACGGCTGCCTGATCAAGGTGGACGAGGACGCCGACGGCGACGAGTGGACGGAACTGCTCGCGCCGCGCGCCGGGGTGTACCGGCTGGCAGCGCCGTACCAGCTCTCGCCGGGCACACCGTGCCCGGAGGAACTTCGCTGAGCGGTGCAGCGGGCCTCCGGGCCGCGGTGAGCGCAAGGCAACACTGCTCGGTATCGCGGTGATGGCGGTCATGCTCGGCGGCTACTCGGAGAAGCTGCTGGCGGGGTGGCGGGCGCGGGCGATCACGATGTGCCGACGACACCGTCCACCGTCGCCCATACCCGGATGCCGGGCAAGGCCGCTACGTGCCCTGCCCGTTGCCGGGGGCGTCGCACAGCGCGCGGTCGACGAGGTTGCTGGCGGCTTGCTCCTGTCGGAGTGCGTTGTCGGGCGAGTCGTTCAGGGCGGTGGACATGGAGACGGTGACGGTGCGGCTGCCGTCGTCGGTGGCGCCGTTCAGGGTGATGTAGCCGCCATCGCCTCCTTCGTGGCTCCAGTAGCTGCCGCCGCAGGACAGGGGCCGGTTGGCCAGGCCGAGGCCGTAGCGTCCGTGTGGCCAGAACAGCTGCATCTCCTCGTTGACCGGGACGGTGTCCTGCATCTCGGCCAGCCGTGCCTGGGGCAGCAGCTCGCCGCCGAGCAGGGCCTGGAAGAAGCGGTTGACATCCGCAGTGGTGGAGACGTAGGCGCCGGGGTCGGGGAGGATCACCTTGGTGACGTCGACACGTTTGCCGGAGGGGAAGACGTAGCCGTTGGCGTGTGGACGGCGGAGTGTGGGGGTGCTGCCCGGCAGATAGGTGTGGTCCATGCCGAGCGGTTTCAGGACCCGGTTCTCGACCTCCTGGTGCCAAGGGCGATCTGTGACCTTCTCGATGATCATGTCGAGTAGGGCGTAGCCGGTGTTGGAGTAGCTCCACCCGGTGCCGGGTGGGAAATCCGGGCGGTGCCTCATCGCCCGCGCGACGATCTGTTGGGGTGTGTAGGTGTCGTACCGGCGCTCGTAGTACTCCTGCGGGGTGGTGAAGCCGGGGAGGTCGTCGTGGATGCCGCTGGTGTGCTGGAGGAGCTGGCGGATGGTGATCCGGCGTCCGTCGTTGCCGTTGCCGTCCACCAAGCCGGGCAGCCGGCGGTCCACCGTGTCGTCGAGCGCCAACTTGCCCTCGTCGACCAGTTGCAGGACCACGGTGGCCACAAGCGCCTTGCCGGTGCTGGCCATCCGGAAGTAGCCGTTGCGGGGCACCGGACGGTCCGTGCCCGCCTCGGCGACGCCGCTGGTGGCGACCAGATCCCGGCCAGGGCCGGTGGTCACCCGTGCTTGGACGCCGGTAACCCCCAGCGCTTGGATGACGTCGGCGTCCCGGCGCAGATCGTCTTGCCCGTATCCGGGCGCGTTCGCTTCGTGCGCGTCGGCTGACAGCTGGATGGCAACGGCCGCGCCGGCAGTGACGAGGGCGGCCGCAGCGGCGGCCAGCCACCGTTTGCCGATGCGGCGGTGCTGCCGATCGGGCTGGTCGGGCAGGGGGGTGTGCGGGTGGTGCGGCGCGGCGGTCGGGCTTGTGGATCTCATACCCCGACGCTAGGTAAGCATCGGGTTGCGTGTCGCTACCACAGACCGCCGAATGAAAGGTACAGCTACCTGTAGTGCCGCGGGGTCGCCCGGCACCTAGGGTGAATCACGTGGGGCCTCCCACAATCCTCCTGTACGACAGAGGGAAAGCGAAACAAGTGCTCGGCGTACTCGGCGCGGCCCGCGCACGGCGGCTCAAGACGTGGCGCAGCGGGCGTTACCTGCTGGGCACCTTGGTGGTCGCGACGGTGACGCTCGCCGCGGCGCCCCTGCTGTGCATTCCGTCGCTGGCCCAGCCCTGGGCGGAGCAGCATCGCCGGCGCGCCGGGGTGCTGCTGGGACAGCCGGTAGAGCCGCGCCCCCGCGCCGCCCGCCGCAACCTTGCGTGGCTCGTGACGCAAGTGGTCACCGGTCTGCCGGCGGGCGCCCTTGCCCTGCTCTGCCTGGGCAACCTGTTTCTCACTCCCGTCATCACGGCGTTGTGGTGGGCCTTTCCCACGGCGCCGTGGCTGCCCGTGTTCAGCGTTGGCATCACCAGCTGGGGCACCGCGTTGTCGCTCGGCCTGGTCAATCTTGTGTTCCTGGCGGCACTGGCCGCCATCGCCCTCCCGCTGCTCGCCCGAGCGCACGCCCGGTGCTGCCTCGTGGTCCTGGCGCCATCGCCCGCGGAGCAACTGGGCGAACGCGTCACCGAACTCACCCGGACACGTACAGACGTCCTGCAGGCGCACAGTGGGGAACTCCGCCGGATCGAACGAGACCTGCACGACGGCACCCAGGCCCGGCTCGTGGCCATCGCGATGCGGCTCGCCGTGGCCGGCGAAAGCCTCTCCGACGACCCCGACGCGGCCGCCGTTCTGGTACGGCAGGCCCACGCCGAGACCGAGGACGCGATGACCGAGTTGCGCTCCGTCATCCGCACCATCTATCCCCCGGTGCTGGCTGACCAGGGCCTCTCCGGCGCGCTCAGCACCCTGGCCACCAGGGCCGGGGTGCCGACCCGCATCGACATCGGCCCGCTCGGTGAGATCCCCGCAGCGGTCGAAGCGGTCGCCTACTTCGCCGTCACCGAAGCACTGGCGAACATCGCCCGACACAGCCGGGCCACCAATGCCTCGGTTCGCGTCACCTGCAACGGCGCGCAGCTCTGCGCGGAGATCGCCGACAACGGGACCGGTGGAGCGGACGCCGCCCGAGGGTCCGGCCTGGACGGAATGCGCCGCCGCGCCGCCGCTCTGGACGGCACCATGAAGATCAGCAGCCCGCCGGGCGGGCCGACCGTCATCACCGTGGAGCTGCCGTGCGTGTAGTGATCACCGAGGACAACGTCCTGCTGGTGTCCCGACCTGCGGCCCGCCGACTTGGAGGGACCCGGGCTGCGTGCGCTGTCAGCGGTTACAGCGACGCGGGCTTCGCGGGCTTCGAGACCCGGTGAGCGCGCCCCCAAGCAGTGTGCCGACCACGGCAATGATGGTGGGCCACATCGCGAAGTCCTCCTTGGACAGCAGTGCTGAGGCGGGTTGGAGTCGGCCGCTCCCCTGCAACGCCATGTTCCGGTGCAGTGCCAGGAGCGGAACGCCGGCAGGGTCCGGGCAAGGATGCTCGCCGGGCGCACCACCTGGCAGGCGCGATTCCAGCTGATGGTGCTCCTTGGGCAGGCCGGCTGAGTGGGCGCGTACGGATACGGTCGGGGCATGAAGCCCAGGGGCCGCCGTCATCTCTACGCTCTCGACCTCACCGCGGCGCTGGCCCTGACTGCCGTCTACGTCAGCTTCGTCCGGCTGACCGCTGATGACGGTCAGCCCGCCTATTCAGGCCCGTTCTGGCTGGGCTGTCTGGTTGCCGCCGCGGTCGGCCTGCCGGTCGCGGTACGGCGCCGGTGGCCGCTCGCCGTTCTGGGTATTGTGCTCGCCGCGCTGGCCGCGGCGTCGCTGTGAAGGCGGGCGTCGCCGGTCATGTCGCGGAGGCTGCCCCGCAGGAGGCACGGGCCGCACTCAAGGTCATCGAGGAGACCAGCCGTTCCGCGCTGATCGAGATGCGGCGCACCCTCGGCGTACTGCGCACCTCGGGTGCGCCCCTTGGGCCGGCTCCGGACCTCGGCCGCCTGGACACGCTTGCCGCGGAGGCGGACCGGGCCGGGGTGGTGGTCCACCTGACGGTCAACGGTACGCAGGGCCTGGCTGAGGGGACTCAGCTGACCGTCTACCGGATCGTCCAGGAAGCCCTCACCAACTGCGTGAGGCACGCGGCCCCAACCCGCTGCCACCTCACGGTCGAGGCGGATGCGCGCGAGATCCGTATCGAGATCACCGACGCGGGCCCACCGGCCGGCCGTCGACTGCCCGGCGGCGAACTGCCGGGCAGGCACGGCCTGCTGGGGATGCGAGAGCGGGCGATGATGTACGGCGGCAGCTTCGCGGCGGGGCCCCGACCGGATGGCGGATTCGCCGTGTCCGTCCGGCTGCCTGTTGAAGGAGAGCGACAAGGGTGACTGACGAGACCTCGGTCCGGGTGCTGATCGCCGACGACCAGGCGATGGTGCGCGGCAGCTTTCGTGTGCTCGTCGACCACACGCCCGGCATGATCGCCGTGGGCGAGGCCGAGAACGGCCGGGAAGCGGTCGACCTCGCACGCCACGAACGGCCGGACGTCGTGCTGATGGACGTACGCATGCCGGAACTGGACGGCATCGAGGCGACCGCTGCGGCTCGCCTACTCGGTGGCCAGCCGCGGTTGCACTCTGCCTGCCTGGGACAGCAGCCGTCGCTGATTCGCCTTTCCGGGGGAGGCCGTTAGGCGCCGGCGGCCGTGACGACGGCGTCCGTGGCGAAGCCGAGCAGGAGGCCGAGGAGGATGCACCAGGTGGTGAGTGTCTTGAGTCCGGTCTTGCGGGCGACGGCCAGCAGTTCGATGACGACGTAGAGGATGGATCCGGCGGCGAGGCCGAGGAAGGCGATGGACAGGGTGTCGTTGACCAGGTGCTGTCCGACGAGCGTGCCGAGGAAGGTGGGGCCGCCGCCGATCAGGCCGAGCCACAACAGCGTAAGCCAGGACGGGCGTTCGCCCTCGGCGGCCAGGGGGGCGACGATTCCGAAGCCCTCGGTGGCGTTGTGCAGTCCGAATCCGATGATGAGCAGGACGGCGAGGGAGAGTTCGCCCTGGGCGGCGGAGTTGCCGATGGCCAGGCCCTCGGCGAAGTTGTGCAGGCCGATGCCGGTGGCGATCATCAGCGCGAGTGAGCCCGCCTGGCTGCGGGTCTTCGGGGCGAGTTCGGCGGTGGAGGCGGCGCCGGGCCCAGCAGGTTGCGACTGGGCGGCACGTCGGCGAGCGATCCAGCTGTCATAGTGCACGAGCCCGGCCAGGCCGATCGCCAGGCCGGCGGCCAGTGTGGTCCCACCCGAGACAACGGTTCCCCAGTCGTGCTTGCTCAGCGCCCCGTCGATCGGCTCCCATGCGTGGGTCAGTACGTCCCACACGAGGAAGATCAGGATGCCGATGGCCACGGCGTTGAGCCCGGCCCTGAGGCGGGGAGTGGGTGTGCGGAGGCGGCCTATGGGGAGGCCGAGGTAGATGGTGAAGCCTGCTATGGCGCCGAGCAGGGCGATGTTTGCGCTGGACAAGGGGGACTCTCCGGTCTGATGTGCACAAGAAGCGCACGAAAGATAAGTCAGGGAAGGTTTACCTAACAAGCTGTGGCGTCCCACATCGCGAAGACTTGGCCAAGTCATTGCGTATCCTTGCTGCGCGCCTGCTCCTGCGCCCTCCTGGTCCACGGGTCGCATGCGCTCGCACCAGCCTGCTGATCAAGCCGATCCAGGCCTTTCGCCGGGCGCTGCGGGTCTGGGCTGCAGGCCGTGTATCCGGTGCCACATCCCGCTTGCGGGCACCGACAGTCGGTCCGTCACGACGGCTTGTCCACGCTCACGCGGGCATCGATGTCCCGCGTGCTCATCGGCCAGCGTTCGTCAGTGATGTCTGCGGGCAATGGCATCGAAGAACGTCGCCCCTGCCGGTGACGATGGTCAAGGCAGTTGCGACAGAGCAAGGCCGCCAATCCGGGATCGGCCGAAATCGCTGCCGCAAGCAGGGCATCCGCTCACGAAGCGGTGCCGGGCAAGGTTGCGTCCCAGCACTGGGATCGCGGCCTCGAAGTAGATCGCCTCGAACCTGGCAGCGCAGACGAAGCAGGTGTGGTGCATCAGTTCGGCCAGTACCACGCCCGCCAGATCCTCCGGCACCCCTGCGGCAGCGTCCCCAGCCAAATCAGGCAGGACACCCTCTTTGGGCCACACCGCGACGTACGCACCATCCGGCCACGTCGGCCGCTGCGGGAAACGCAGCAGCGCCGGCCGAAACCTGGCACCGAATCGCACCGGAACCCCGGCCATCTTCTCCACAGCCACCGGAAGAGCCTCGTCCGCGAAAACACGAAGCTCACCCCAGGGTCCCGAAAACAGCCGCATCTACGACCCCGCCGTCTCACTCACCGACAACCGCAGCGGCTGCCCTCATGTTCACCGTGTCGTCGCCGCTCTGGCCGATGACACCCGCACGGACGGCCACCCTTTCATGGTCACGGCGAACGTCGCGGAACCACCCGCTCATCCCCATCCATCACGTCGTTCAACACCTGGGGTTGGAGCACTAGTTTGGAAGATCCCGTACGCGGATCGGGGCTGAGCCGGCGAGACGCTGACGTGCGGGTTCGCGGGGTGCTCACCGATGTTCCCCGCCGGTCGCTGCTCGATCGGGCACGCAAAGGGCACATGTGCCCCTCTGTCGCGTTCTCGGCGACCAGATGGCAGTCCCCGCGCAGGCGACCCTGCTGTGCGCTCATGTGGGCTGTGGGCTGCTAGCGCTGTCCCGTAGTCTCGGTCTGTCCACACGGCAAGGATGGGGGGCGTTCACTCGATGGCGAAGCCGGTACGTGCAGCACTGGGGGAGGTCTGGCTCAAGTGCCAGGTCTGCCAGGGCGACGTGTTTCGAGAGCGGGACGTCTTGCTCAACAGCACCGGGATGGAGTTCATGAAGTTGGCATGGGCCGACGAGAAGGCCACGGGCCTGATCTGCTGGCGGTGTGGCTACGTGCACCTCTTCGTCAACAAGGACATCGAGCTCTACCGAGCGGACAAGTGACGGAGTCGCACCCTTTCAGGCCACTTCGTCCGACCTTCACGCTCGCCTCCATCCACCACTTTCCCCAGCTCCCATCCCGTCCGCCGTCGACCCACACACCGTGGAGCGGGCGTGGTTCCTGGCGTCCCGGTGGAGCGCGCCACTGTACGAACGACCTGGACGCCAGGGGCCGCGTCTGCTCGGCTCTGCCTGGGTCGATGGTGGTCGGGATGGGAGCCCACGACGCTCGCCACGCTCCGGCGGGCACTCGCGAACGGCGCCCCGTCCATCCCGGAGTCTGAGCGCTCCCGCCGGAGGCATGTCCTGAAGCCGCGGGCTTGGTTCTCGTCTTATGCCCCCGGGCCTATCCACTGTGGGCGCGCATCGGCGCAGCGCGCGCAGAGCGGGCCGAAGGCAGGAGCGTTGCGCGGAGCGGAGCCGGGAAGCGCGCCCGGCGGAGCGGAACGGAGCCGGGTGCCTTGAACCCGTAGAGAAGGTTGAAACTCGCCTACTGAGAGCCTTGTGTCCGGTTCCGGGAGATGCTTGACATTTCGGTTCCAGCTGATGGTTGTCAGTGGCCCCGCTCACCTGACCGAAGAGGCACCGGATCCCGGGCAACCGAATCCGCCGAAACTCTGGCCTGGAGGGCGAGGGAGGGTGCTTGATGCAGGCCGGACAAGAGGCCGAGTTCCAAGAATTCGTCAGAGCGCGGTGGTCCCATCTCGTACGGACCGCGTATCTGCTCACGGGCGACGTGCACTACGCCGAAGATCTGACTCAGACGGCGCTGGCCAAGGCGTACCGCTCATGGCGGCGCGTCTCGCGCAGCGACAGACCGGATGCGTACGTCCGGCGGATACTGGTCAGCTGCAACAGCGACCGGTTCCGCAAGCGGCGGGTTACGGAGGCTCTAACCGCGGCGCCGCCGGAGGTGGCCGGGCGCGACGAGGCCGTCTCGTGGGCCGACGAGCGCAGCGTCCTGCTCGCGGCGCTGGCCGGAGTACCGCCAAAGCAGCGGGCGGTGATCGGCATGCGCTACTGGGAGGACCTGTCCGAGGCCGAGGTCGCCGAGGTGCTCGGCTGCTCGCCCGGCACGGTCAAGAGCCAGGCGTCCAAGGCGCTGGCGAAGTTGCGTACGTATCCGGGGCTCGCGCAGGTCGTGGACGATCCTGTCCGCAGCCTAGTGCCGTCCGGGCAGGAAGGCAGCAGGTGAACGAGGAACAGAAGCAGCAGGGGACTGGAACCAGCGGGGACTTCGAGGAGCAGCTGCGCGAGCTGCTCGCCGAGGACGCGAACACAATCCGGCCCGCGCCGGTGCTGTATCCGGTGATCCGCCGCCGGGGCACGATCGAGCGGCGACGCCGGGTGGCGGCGACCGGGGCGGCCCTGGTGACGCTGGCGGCGATGCCCGTGGGGGCGTACGCGCTGGCCGACGGAAATGCAGGTGGGAACACGGTGGCATCGACACCGTCGGTCAGCGCCACACCGCGGACATAGCGACACCGACGCCGTCCGCGTCGCCGGCGAGGCCCGCGCGGCCGGCCACGGAGGACCAGCTCCTCGACGGGATCACCTTCGGGCAGGCCGTCGACGGGCTGAAGAAGTGCCTCGCATACGACCAGTCGCACACACGCGGCCCGTCCGGCTTCCGCACGGACTTGGGCGCGGCCGAGGATTACCGGATCATCCTGGCGATGAACAGCATCGGCGACTCCAACGCGCCCGGCGATGGCATGTACGTCGTCGCGGTGAAGGAGCAACCGAAGCAGACCCGACTGATGTGCAACGTGAAGGACGGCGAGGTAAACGGCCTGGGCGCCAGCGTAGGCTCCGACGATGTGCCGGGCGCCGGCCCCGTGATGGCCGACATCAACGGCGGCAAGCTCTACCAGCAGTCGGTCCTCGACCGCGGCAACTGGAAGCTGCCGTTCCGGTGGGGTGTCATTGGCACCGTCGAGCCGTCAGTGGCCCGGGTGACCGTCTCCTACGGCGGCGCCACCAGCCAGGCCGCCCTGGACCACGGCTGGTTCGTCGCCGCTGGCGTCCTGAACCAGCAGGTCACCGTGGCCCCGCGCATCAAGGGTTATGACGCCGACAGCAAGCTGGTCTACGACTCCGACGAGGACAAGAACCACGAGAAGCGGCTGCCCTAGCTGTACTGACCCGCGAGGTTGGGGACGCGGCTGGCGGGTGGTTGGCCCTTGAGCGCGGTGTGTCCGCGGTGGTGATTGTAGGTGTGCAGCCAGGCGGGGTATGCGTGGCGTCGCTCGGCTTCGCTCCGGTAGGGCTGTGCGTAGGCCCATTCGTCGAGGAGGGTTCGGTTGAACCTCTCCACCTTCCCGTTGGTCTGGGGCCGGTAGGGGCGGGTCCGTTTGTGTGAAATCCCTTGCTCTGTGAGGCAGTTGCGCCACAGGTGGGATTTGTAGCAGGAGCCGTTGTCGGTCAGGACGCGTTCGACGGTGATCCCGGCCTGGGCGAAGAACGTGTGGGCGCGCTGCCAGAATCCGACGGCTGTCTCCTTCTTCTCGTCGGCGAGGATCTCGCTGTAGGCGAGGCGGGAGTGGTCGTCGACGGCGTTGTGGAGGTAGCTGTAGCCGGCGCCGGATCGGGTCTTGCGGCCGGCCTGACGTCCGAGGGTCTTGTGGCCTCCGCCGTCGGGGATGTTGCCGAGCTTCTTGATGTCGACGTGCACCAGTTCGCCGGGGCGTTCGCGTTCGTAGCGGCGTATGACGCGGCCGGTGGCACGGTCCAGATGGGCCAGACGGGCGAGACGGTAGCGGGTTAGGACCCGGTGGACGGTCGCGGGGTTCAGCCCAGCGAAGGGCCAGCCTAGGAGGAAACCCCTCCTGAGCTGGCCCTTCTGTCTGTGCCCCCGGCAGGATTCGAACCTGCGACACCCGCTTTAGGAGTGGGATCGGATCTCTGCCGGGTGGTGCCCGGTGCTGCTGCGTGGTGCTGTTTTTCCTGGTCGGCGTCGCGAGGCAGACCCGGCCGATCCTCCTCATGACGTCCCGTGCCGGACCGTCCGCTCACGCATCGCTCACGCGCGGAAGCTCGCGCTGGTGATGCTTGAGTGCGAGGTCAGAGCCGGCCGAGGTCGATTTCCACGGTGAAAGGAGCGGAAACTTTGACGACACCGGTGAACATGTCGCCGGTCCGGTAGCTCCTGGTCGCCGGGTCGAGGACGTAGGTGTAGATAAGCGGGACGCCGGTGGCGGCCTGCTCGATCCGCCAGTAGAAGGCGATACCGGCCTTGGCGTACTGGTCCACCTTCACAATCCGGTCAGTGGTCTCCGACCCCGGCGAGACGACCTCGGCCACCAGCAGCACGTGCTCGGGGCGGGTGGGTGTGACGTCGATGGTGTCCGCGCGGTAGACCACGACGTCCGGGCGGCGATTGGTGAGCGGCACGTCCTGGAGGCGGACGTCGAAGTCCGTGTCGGCGTTCCAGTCCGGTCCGGCCGCGGCATCCAGCGCGTTCGCCAGGATCCGGGCGAGGCGGTTGGGCCGCTTGGACGCACTGGGACTCACAACGACCATCCCGTCCACGATCTCGATCCCCGCACACTGCTCCGCGGACCAGGAGTTGTACTGCTCCGCCGTGATCTGCTCATGCATCCACGCGGGGGCCACCGTCTCGGCAGTCATGACGCTCCTCCCGGACATCCGTCGGGCGGGCCCGATCCCGCCGGAATCAGCGTACTGTCCCCGCGGGCCCCGGACACCGGACACATCATCTCCGGCCTAGGACCACGGTCATCGGCGACTCCCTCGTCCCTGTCCCGGTTCCACGTTCTCCAGGAGCAGCGACCCGGCGGCGGGGTTCGCCGCCACCCGGGCGACAATCGACGGCGTCTTCGCCCGGGCGCCCGCAGGGCTTCGGCCTCCTCGCGAGCAATGGCCGGCTCTGGCGTTGAGCGCGCTGTCCGCTTCGGGGGAGCAGGCTCGTGTACGTGCCCGAACGTGATGGTGATCGAGGAGTGGCCGAGCATCTCCTGGATGTCCTTGAGATCGGCGCCGGCTGCGCCAGCCGGGGTTGCGGCGCCGTGACGGAGGTTGTGGAGACGGATCGGCGGGGGCCGATCTCCTCGTACCAGATCGACGAAGCGCCGTCCGGCATTGGCGGGGGTGGAGCAGCCCTCCGTTCTCCCGGGTGGAGACCCTGCCGGTCTCCGCCCAGGCACTCCCCCATACCTCCCGTTCTCGTCCTGCTGGGTACGGTGCTGCTTCAGGACCTGGCAGCAAGAAGTCATCTGACGTGCGGATCACTCCACAAGGCCCTCAGGCCGGTGGTCAGAGATCACCCGTTTGCCACCGGCCGATGGATGCCGGGCCCAAAGACCCTCACGATGGCGAAGAGGGCTGCGCCCGTACCAGGGCCGGGCATGCCGGCTTCCAGTCAGCCGACATGGGCAGTCCGCTCCGGATCATCCGTCTCTCTCCCCGGAGGCCGTAGTGGGACACGCTGTCGGTGATGTGCTGGGCCTGGCCGCAGGTGTCGCAGTCAGCCCCCTCCCGATCGTGGCGATCATCCTCATCCTGGCCACCCCGCAGGGGCGCCTCAACGGACTGCTGTTCGCCCTCGGCTGGGTGCTGGGGCTCGCAGCGCTCGGCGCGATCATGCTCGCCGTCGGTGGCACAGGCGGAGCCTCCGCCCACAAGCACCCAGCCACTTGGGTCGGAGCCCTCAAACTCGCCCTGGGTGCACTCCTTGCCCTCTTCGGCGTCCGTCAATGGCAGCGCCGCCCCAAAGACGCCTCCCAGGCGCAGCTCCCGAAGTGGATGGCAGCGATTGACCGCTTCACCCCCGTCAAGATCCTCGGCCTAGGGCTGTTGCTTTCGGCGGCCAATCTCAAAAACGCGCCCCTGACCATCGCTGCGGGCGCCTCGATCAGCTCTGCCGGGCTCCCCGTGCCACAGCAGATCGGAACGCTCGCGATCTTCGTGGTCATCGCCTCCCTCGGAGTGCTTGCACCACTCGCCGTCTACCTGGCCATGGCCGATGCCAGAAGCGTCCTCGGCAACTGGCGAGACTGGGCCGCGCTGCACAACGTCGCCGTCATGGCCGTCCTGTTCTTCGTGCTCGGCCTCAAGCTCCTGGGCGATGGCATCAGCATCCTCGCCACGTGAGATCGTCGCGCTAACCGTCGCCCTGCTCGATGTGCAGATGGATCGGCCCGCGCAGAACGGGGCTGCGCCGGTACGGTGGCGGGTCGGCGACCAGCCTGGGCCGGTCGAGGCGGCGTACCAGCTCGGTCAGTGCGATGTGGGTTTCCCGTCGGGCCAGCGGGCCGCCGAAGCACAGGTGAATGCCGCTGCCGAAGCCGAGGTGCTGATTGTCAGGCCGATCGGGGTCGAAGCGGTCGGGATCGTGGAAGCGGTCCGGATCGCGGTTGCCCGAGGCCAGCATCAGCATGATCTGCGAGCCCTTGGGGATCACGGTGTCGGCGACAGTGATGTCGCTGTACGCCGCCCGCCAGGGAATGATGTGCACGGGCGGCTCGTAGCGCAGCAGTTCCTCGACCAGCGGCACGACCAGGTCCGGTTCGTCGCGCAGGCGCTGGAGCACCTGCGGGTGGCGCAGCAGCGTCAGCATGCCGTTGGTGATGAGATTGACGGTGGTCTCGTGGCCGGCGATCAGCAGCAGATTGGCGGTGCTGACGATTTCCTCGTCGGTCATCCGCCCGTCGGGCCCGTCGTCGTTGGCCAGCCGTGACAACAGGTCGTCGCCCGGCCGGCCGTGGCGTTGCTCCAGCAGCCCGCCGAGGTACTGGCGAAGGTCTTCACGGGCCTGCACGCCCTTGTCCAGCTTTTCCTTGGGGTCGGTCTTGGGGTTGTAGTCGATCGCGTTGATGATGTCGTCCACCCAGAGGCGGAACCTCGGTTCGTCCTCGCGTGGCACGCCGAGCAGGTGGCAGATCACGGTGACGGGGAACGGGTAGGCGAAGTCGTCGACGACGTCGATCTGCTCCTTGCCCGCGAAGTCGTCGATCAGGCCGCTGACGGTGGTGGTCAGGACGGGTTCCATGCCGGTCACCAGCCCCGGGGTGTGCGGGGGGCCGAAATGGTGCATCGCCATACGCCGCAGGCGGTCGTGCTCGGGCGGGTCGAGGTTGATGAACGCCGGTGTGGTCTGCTCCTCGGCTCCGGCCGTCGGATGCGAGAGATTGCGAGTGTCCGAGCTCAGGTGCGGGTTGTGCAGCATGTCCGTGATCTCGCGATAGGTGCTGACGACGTAGCTGCCGTCCTCCTGCCGGGCCACCGGCGTCTTGCGCAGCTCGGCGTACAGCGGATACGGGTCGGCCCGGGAGGAGTAGTCGAGGATCCGGCGCAGCATGTCGGGCGTCTCGGTCGTGGTCATCTCGCTTTCCCTCCTATCGGTGCTGGTGCACGGCCGTGACGCGCCGCTCACTCGGGTCGTGGCCGGTGACGACCACAGTGGCGCCCTGGGCGAGCAGGACGGGGCCGGGGAAGTCGACGGGCACCGGTTTCATGTCGGCGGGCTGGCCGGGCGTGGGACAGGGAGGCGGGAAGGGTGCGGCCGTCTCGATGAGCCTCCGGTAGTGGTCCAGCCACTTCGCGTTGTTGAAACTCACTGCCGCGGTGACACGGCCCCGATAGCCGTACGCGGCGACGAAGCGGTGGTCGGACACAGACCCCTGGGTGACGACCACCTCGTCGGCGAAGGTCGGCACGCCGACGGACTTGATGTTGACGCCGAACTGGATCGACCAGAACAGCGGGATGGACAGGTGGGGCCAGCGGTCCGCCTGGCCGCTGACCATGTTGTGCGCCGCGACCTCGGCCTGCTCCACGGCGTTGGCCCAGTGCTCCAGCGAGATGAGCCGGTACTCGTAGATCGGGTTCGGGCAGCGTGCCACGTCTCCGGCGACGAAGACATCGTCGGTGACCAGGCCGTTGAGGTCGAGGGCGCGGCAGCCCGTGTCGCAGGCGATTCCCCAGACACCCGCCGCCAGTCCTGAGCCTTGCAGCCACTCGGTGTTGCGGATGCCACCGAGTGCCACCACCGCCACGTCGGCGTCGATCGTGGTGCCGTCGTCGAAGTGAGCACGGCGAAGCCGCCCCTGCGCGTCGCCCTCCAGCTGGGTCACCTTGACACCGCAGCGCAGGTCGACACCGTGTGCGCGCTGCATGTCCGCCGCGACCTCGCCGATCATGGCGCCGAGGGCCCCGACCAGCGGGGCCGGCGCGAGTTCGGCAACGGTCACCGGGATGTCCCGTTCGCGGCAGATGGAGGCGATCTCGGAGCCGGTGAATCCCGCACCGATGACCAGGACGCGGGAGGGCCCGGCGGCGAGGGCTCGCTGCAGGCCCTCGGCGTGCTCACGCGTCCGCACGACAAAGACCCCGTCCAGAGCCGCCTCGCTCTCGACGAACCATGGCCGGGCCCGTACCCCGGTGGAGATCAACACCCGGTCGAAGGGAACCTCGCACCCGTCGGCGAGACGCACGTGGTTGGTCGCCAGGTCCAGCCCGCTGGCGGGCACGCCCAGCAGCCACTCCGCATCGATGTCACGACGTCGCGGCAGCTTGGTGCCTTCGGCCGGCACCCACCCGGTCAGTACCTGTTTGGACAGGGGAGGCCGGTCGTAGGGCTCGCCCAGCTCGTCGCCAATCATGGTCAGCGACCCGGTGAAACCCTCGCCGCGCAGCGCCTCCGCGGCCCGCAGTCCCGCCAGCGACGCCCCGACAACCACGATGTGGCCATCGCGCTTGAACGCTTGCAGATTGTCGGCGCTGGTCATGACGGCGACGCCTCCGCCGGTGCGTCCCGTCCCTCAAGCTGGTCGACCAGAATTGCTTGGACCGGGCAGGCCGCCGCGGCGCGCAGTACCTGGTCGCGCCGGGCGTCGTCGGGGTTCGGGTCGTACATCAGCGCTTCCTCCCCGTGCATCCGGAACGCCTCCGGAGCCAGGAACGCGCACTGCGCATACCCTTCACATCGGGAAAGATCAACGACAATTCTCATCCCGGCCTCCATAGGGACTACAAGCTGCGGGCCCGGAAGCCGGCGCCACTCGGTGCGCAAGGAGCGCAAGGAGCGCAAGGAGCGCAAGGAGCGCAAGGAGCGCAAGGAGCGCAAGGCGCGAGACGGCGCGAGACGGCGCGAGAGAAAGGATGTAGCCGTTGCCCAGCTCCGCGGACGCATAGGAGATGCACCGCGCTCGTCGGGTCGCCGCAGAAGGAATTGGTTATCGCGTACAAGGCGACCGGCGGGTAAAACCGCCCAGAGATCCTGACCTTCCTGCCAAACAGCGTATCCCGCGCGTACATTGCCCGCACTCCGGGAAAGGCTGCTCTGCCGATTGGCGCGGGAGTCCCATGTCCCCCGAGGCCCGGTCGCGTTCGACCGATCGGCGCATTCTGACCGCGCCCGGCATGTGGCCTGGGCTCCCGGATGATTCGGTGTCGGCAGGAGCCGACCAGACCCGCATGAGGTCGTCAGGGCAGCCACTCGAGGAGGAGAACCGGCGTGAGCATGACTCAGGAAGCCCCTCAGGGCGTCGTTCCCGCGCATCTGCTGAAAGGCCAGAAGGCACTCGTCACCGGCGCGAACTCGGGCATCGGTAAGGCGACGGCCATCGGCCTGGGGCGTGCCGGAGCCGACGTGGTCGTGAACTACGTCGCCGGGCGCGAGGAGGCCGAGCAGGTGGTCGAGGAGATCTCCGGGTTCGGGGTGCGCGCGATGGCGTACGAGGCCGATGTGTCCCAGGAGGACCAGGTCGTCGCGATGATCGATCGGATGGTTCAGGAGTTCGGGACCGTCGACATCCTCGTGGCCAACGCCGGGCTGCAGCGCGACGCTCCGTTCACCGAGATGACGACGGCCCAGTGGCAGAAGGTGCTGGACGTCAACCTCACCGGCCAGTTCCTCTGCGCGCGGGAGGCGACGAAGGAGTTCTTGAGAAGGGGGGTCGTCCCCGAGGTGTCGCGCGCAGCCGGGAAGATCATCTGCATGAGCTCGGTGCACCAACTCATCCCTTGGGCCGGTCACGTCAACTACGCGGCCTCCAAGGGCGGCGTGCAGATGATGATGGAGACGCTCGCCCAGGAGCTCGCGCCCCATAAGGTCAGGGTCAACGCAATCGCTCCGGGAGCCATCAGGACGCCCATCAATCGCAGCGCCTGGGACACTTCCGATGCCGAGAAGGACCTATTGGAGCTGATTCCTTACGGGCGCGTCGGCGATCCGGAGGACATCGCCCGCGCGGTCGTCGGGCTTGCCTCGGACCTCATGGACTACGTGGTGGGTACGACTCTCTACGTGGACGGCGGCATGACCCTCTTCCCTGGTTTCGCCACCGGCGGCTGAGGGTGGTTCTCAGTCGCGCTGCTGGTCGAGGGCGTCGTCCAGGGTGGTGGCGGCCATGATCAGGGACAGATGCGTGAAAGCCTGCGGGAAGTTGCCCAACTGCTCGCCACTGGGGCCGATCTCCTCAGCGAACAGGCCGACGTGGTTGGCGTAGGTCTGCATCTTCTCGAAGGCGTAGCGCGCCGGACGAATCCGCCCGGCGCGAGCGAGAGCGTCCACGTAGAGGAAGGTGCAGAGGCTGAAGGTGCCTTCGGAGCCCCGCAGACCGTCCGGGGAGGCCGCAGGGTCATAGCGGTAGACGAGGCTGTCCGACACCAGCGTGCGTTCCATCGCGTCCAAGGTCGACAGCCAGCTCACCGTCCTGGGCGCCAGGAACCCGACGCGTGGAATGAGCAGCAGCGAAGCGTCGAGGACATCGCTTCCGTAGTGCTGGACGAGGGCCTGCTCCTTCTCGTTCCAGCCCCGCTCCATCACCTGTTCGAGGATGGCGTCGCGAGCCGCGGTCCACCGAGGAGCGTCGGCCGGACGGCTGTGCTCTCTCGCCAGGCGCAGCCCCCGGTCGAAGGCCACCCACGTCATCACCCGGCTGAAGGTGTAGTCCTGGCGCCCGCCACGGGTCTCCCAGATGCCTTCGTCGGGGCGGTCCCAGGAGTCGGCGAGCCAGTCCAGCGTCCGCGCGAGGTTCTTCCAGCCGTGGTAGCTGCCTCCCATGGTGACCTCACGCCCCTCCGACAAGGCGTAGAGCGCCTCCCCGTAAATGTCCAGCTGCAGCTGATCGGCCGCCGCGTTCCCCAGCCGCACCGGGTACGAACCCCGATAGCCCTCGAAGTGCGCGAGAACCTCTTCCGGCACCTCGGGGTCTCCGTCGACGCGGTACATGATCTGCAGCGGCTCGCCATCGATGCCCTCCCGGGCCTGGAGGCGATCGCCCATCCAGTGTGTGAACTGGGCCGCCTCCTCGGCGAACCCCAGGTCGAGCAGGGCACGCACGGACAGGGAGCCGTCGCGGACCCAGGTGTAGCGGTAGTCCCAGTTGCGTTCACCCCCGATCTGCTCGGGCAGACCCATGGTCGCGGCGGCGACGGGCGCACCTGTGGGCGCATAGGTGAGCAGCTTGAGCGTGATGGCCGAGCGGTGCACCACACCCGGCCACCGGCCGCGGTACTGCGAGGAGCGCACCCAGCGCTGCCAGAAGTCCACCGTGTCCCAGAACCGTTCCATCGCCCGGTCCGGAGTGACCGGCGGCGGTGGGGCACCATCGGGACCGCAGACGGTGAACACCGCCGCAGCCACCTCACCCGCCCTCAAGGTCACCGCACCCCGCACGTCCGTGCCGTCCTGCTGCAGGGGGAAGGTGCTTTGCAGATAGGCGGTGACGTTCGGTGCCCGGAACGTGGCGGTACCGTCCTGCATGTCGAGATCGTGGGTGGCCCGGCCGTAGTCGAAGCGCGGACGGCACTCCAAAGTGAAGTGCACCGTTCCGCGCACCGCCCGCACGCCGCGTATCAGTACATGTCTGTCAGTGGGGGTGCCAGTGCGATCCGGTGGCATGCAGTCGAAAACCTCGCCGACCCCGTCGGGCGACATGAACCGCGTCACCAGGACTGCGGTGTCGGGGTAGTAGAGCTGCTTGCAGGTGGTGTTCCGGCTTTCCGGAGCGAACAGGAAGTAGCCGCCGCGGTCGTGGTCGAGCAGGGCGGCGAAGACACTGGGCGAGTCGAACCGGGGAGCCGCGAACCAGTCGACGACCCCCTGGGACGACACCAGAGCAGCGGTCTGCAGGTCGCCGACGAGGCCGTGGTCGGCAATGGGCGGGTAACGGTCCATGATCAGCTCGCCTCCCTGATGCCCCTGGTTCCACTGTCCGCCCTGTGTGACGAGGCTGCCACGGGATGCGGCACGAGGGGCGAAGGGGGGCGACGGCCGCCGCCGGGAGATGAGAGTGCTGATGCCGTCCCCGAGCACTTCAGCCGCTGCTCCAGGGCCTTGCGCCCGGTGACTGGCTGGAGCACTACATCGAGCCGCGCCGCAAGCTCAGCACTGAGCTTCCCCCGCTGTGCGGGAGGTGCTGACTAGCTGGTCAGGGCGGGTTTGCGGGTGATGCTTGGCGATATCGGCCGAGCCCTCCAGCATCCACGCGCGCAGGCGCCGCCGCGCCGTGCCGCCGGCCTCGGAGCCCGCAGGAGCGGAGGCGGCCATCCTGTGCTCCCCTCGTGCTGCGAAACGGGCCGGCTGTCCAGGAGACGGCCAGCTCAGCGTATGTGGGCCGGAGGCGCAAGCGCGCGGTTAGACCCCCCGGGGTACTCCGAATCAGCGAATGCCCGTGTGGTGAAGTGCTGGTCGAGACGGGCGCCCAGCCCACACTGTCCTGCGCGCCGTGACCGGTCGGAGGCAACCATGGATGTAGGGCAGCCGCGACGGGCGCCGTCGGTGGGCGAGCGGTGGTGCACGTCGGCCGGACGCGAGGAGGAACGCCATGATCGTCGACTGCGCGCACTACCGCGACGGGCGCCGGCAGCAGGAGGGTCCGATGCCACTGGAGCAGGCCGCCGCCCGCTGCAGGCAGGGCGGCTTCGTCTGGCTGGGCCTCTTCGAGCCCGGCCAGGAGGAAATGGACAACGTGCGCGAGTGCTTCGGACTGCACGAACTCGCCGTCGAGGATGCCCGGACCTCCCACCTCCGGCCGAAGGCAGAGCGGTATGAGGACGGCACCGAGCTGATCATCCTGCGCACCGCCCGCTACGACGACGAGCGCGAGGAGATCGACACCGGCGAGATCAGCGTCTTCCTCGCGGAACACTTCGTGATCACCGTTCGCCAGGGCATCGCCAGCGAGCTGCACCGCGCCCGCGCCCGGCTCGAACGCCGCTCCGAGCTGCTGCGGGCCGGTACCGCCTCAATCCTGTGGGCCATCCTCGACCAGGTCGTCGACAGCTACGCGCCGGTCGTCGCGGAACTCGACCACGACATCGAGCAGATCGAGGCCACGGTGTTCTCCGGGGTGGTCGCACCGACCGAACGGATCTACTTCCTGCGTCGTGAGGCCACCGACTTCTACCGCGCCGTGCACCCGCTGCTCGCCGTGCTCTCCCGGCAGCTGCAGCCCGGCAAGTACCCGGCCGAGCTCCTGCCGTACTTCCACAACGTTCACGATCATCTGCTGCTGGTCAACGAGGAGGTCGCCGCCCAGCGCGACCTGCTGGCCACCGTCCTGGAGGCGAACATCGCGGTGGTCTCCGTCGAGCAGAACAAGATCAGCCTCCAGCAGAGCGCCGCGATGGAGCGGCTCACGATCGTAGCGACCGTGTTCCTTCCGTTGTCCTTCGTGGTCGGCTTCTTCGGGCAGAACTTCGCCTGGCTGGTCAAGCACATCGACAGCTTCACAGCGTTCCTCGACCTCACGGTCGTCGGACTGCTGCTGCCGACCCTGGTGCTGTACGTCTGGCTACGCCGACGGCGTGGTCACCCGGCACCGCTGATGCCTGAGGCGAGCAACGCCGTACCGCGCACCCCGACGGCTTCCACGAAGTGAGGACGGCACCGGCTAATGGCGGTTCAGTACAGACAGATGTCCACCAGAAGGACTGCCAGCCCGGCCATCAGGGCGTAGAGGGTGGAGCAGCGGGCAGGGGCGGCGCGCAGCGGGCCGAAACCGAAGGCGACGGCTGCGACTGCCAGGGCGAAGACCCCGGAGCCGGTGTCCCTCGCTCCGCCGGCGGGACGTCGACACCGAGAATTCCGTTCTCATGGTTCAGCGCTCACAGGCGCAAATGCAGACGGGAGCTCTCTTTGACAAGGCTCCGAAGTCGGTGCCGGTGTCCGACCGGTGGCATTCCCGACCGAACTCCTGCCGGACGTGAAGCGGCACCTCGAAGCTTTAGCAGGGTCCGGTCGTGACGGTCACGTCTTCCTCGGCCCTCGGGGCGGTCGGCTCCGGCGCAGCAACTTCCGAGACGACTGGATCAAGGCCAGGAAGAAGGCAGGGATCACGGCCGACGTGCACTTCCATGATCTTCGGCACGCGGGGAACACCCTCGCCGCGTCTGGGGCGAGCCTGCGTGAGTTGATGACCAGGATGGGCCACAGCACGCCTCGCGCGGCGCTGATCTATCAGCACATGGTCAACGGGCGTGACCGCGACATCGCCGATCGGCTCGGCTCGATGATCCGCAAGGAGGGGGGCGATGTGGACTCTCAGCGGACTCTGTGGCACGGGTGTGGCACGGCCGTGATCATGGAAAAGGGCCAGTTCGAGAAGATCAAGCCTCTGAACTGGCCCTTGGCCTTGTGCCCCCGGCAGGATTCGAACCTGCGACCCCCGCTTTAGGAGTTTTCCATGGGCGGGGCTGTGACCTGTGGAATCGTCGCCTGACCGGTACCTGGCCTGCGGAAACACCCCTCCGTAGTTCTCACGTGTTCACGGGGTTTCCCGGCCTCATGTGTGCTGGATCCGTTCCGGCGGGGGCTGCCTGCGAGACGGCCACCCGTCGGCTCTGCGCCGCAGGTGGGAGGAGCTCTGCCACTCGTGTCACGGTCTGGGGTGCGCCGATGAGGTTCACGCTTGCCGGAGTGCTCCAGGCTGCCCATGACGGCTGCCGACCCGCCCTGGTCACTCGCTGGGTTCACGGTCGGAGGCTTGTCAACGCAGCCCTTAGGTGTGAGTGCTACCCGGTAGCACCGGGTGCTACCGTGAGTGGTATGAGCGTTCAGCCCGAAATCACCCAGCGGGATCTGCGTAACCGGTCCCGAGAGATCATGGATGCCATACAGGGCGGCCAGTCGTTCACCGTCACCCGTGACGGACACCCGATCGGTCAGCTTGTTCCTCTGCGGCGACGTCGTCGGTTCGTCTCCCGTCAGGAGTTCGCCGCGATGTCCAGGACTGCCCCCGGCATCGACCTCGACACGTTCCGTGCCGACCAGGACGCCACCGCCGACACCTACCTGGACGATCCCTATGCCCGCTGACCGCCCGACGTACGAGCAGGGACTCCTCGACACCAACATCATGATTCTGCGCCGGTGGGTGGCTCCCGAGGAACTGCCGGACGAAATGGCGATCACCGCCGTCACTCTGGCCGAGTTGTCCGCCGGTCCGCACGAGGTCCGTCGCAACGACGAACAGAGCGGCTACGACGAACACGCCGAACGCGCCCGCAGGCTCGACGTTCTGCAACGCGCCGAGAACGAGTTCGACCCCATCCCCTTCGATGCCGAGGCGGCCCGCGTCTACGGTCGCATCTGTGCCGCGGTGATCAGTGCGGGCCGTAAGCCGCGCCGCCGGGTGGCCGACCTGATGATTGCCGCCATCGCTGTGGCTGAGGACCTTCCCCTCTTCACCACCAACCCCGACGACTTCAAAGGGCTGGACGACCTCCTCACCGTCGTACCGGTCACCCGTCCAAAGGTGCCCCACGAAGGCTGATGCCAGGGCACCGGGTCGGTGGCAGCACAACGGACTTCGTGGTGCCAGCGTGGCACGGACGCGATCACGCAGAAGGGCCGGTTCGGGGACCAAGCCCCCTGAACCGGCCCTGGCCGCAGTGCCCCCGGCAGGATTCGAACCTGCGACACCCGCTTTAGGAGAGCGGTGCTCTATCCCCTGAGCTACGAAGGCGGGCCTTGCGTGAAACGTGGCTGAATACTCTGCGTGAGTGTCCGGCTGGTCCCGAGCAAGATCCTGGACTGCCGCGAGGGCAGCCCAGGGACAGGGTAGCGGATCGTGGTGGGGCTCTGCTGCTCAGTTCTTGACGGACCGGGTGCGGTCTTCTGCGGTCTCGGTGTCGGCATCTGCCTAGATGGGGTCTTCTTGGTAGCGGGCTGCGCTGGTTGCGTTCTGGGCGAGGAGGAAGCAGAGGATGACCAGGCTCTGGGCGTCGGCACCGAAGGCGATCATGCGGCGGTTCCAGAGGGAGCGGTCGAGCTGGGAGAAGCCGGCTTCGGTGTCTTCGCGGCCGCCGTAGAGGTGCTGGTGGGCGGCGGTGGCCTCGGGGATCTGGAGGAGGTGTTCGGCGCGGTGGAAGCCGGTTTCGGTATCGCTCTGTCCGTCGTCGCGTTCACCAGGGGTGGTGGTGATGCCGACAGGCTCACGGTGTTCGTGGGGGCCGCGGGGGCAGGGGATGGCGATCAGGTGGTACCAGCGGTGGGTGTGGGGGCTGGCGCGGCGCTCTAACTTGCGGACGGGTAGCGGCAGGAGAGCGGTGGTGCCGGTGTCGAGGAAGACGCGTTCGTGGGCGAGGCCGCCCTGGGACCGGAATTCGTGGTGGCAGCGGCCGTAGTCGAGGGTGCGCAGGTAGCGGGGTCCGGCACCCTTGTGCTGTTTGTTGATGAGGAGTTTGCCGCGTCGGGCGATGACGTCGCGGTGCATGCCGCGGAAGGCCCCGTCGTAGCGGACGCCCATGCAGCCTTCGGCGGCGTCGAGGATGGCGCAGGCGAGTTCGAGGCGACTGCGGCTTCCCCGCCCTCTTGGTCGTGGGGGACGTGGCTGTAGCGCAGGAAGACCCGCCGGAAGTACCCGCGGTGGCGAGTCGAGAACACAACGAACTTGCTGCTCACCATCGCACCGTGTAGAGGGCGGCGTGCAGCGGGGCAGGTGGAGGGGGAGCGCGGGGCGGGGCGGTGTCTTGACGGGGGGTGGGGGCGGGCATAGCGTCGCGGAGTCCTGAGCAGGCGCTTGGAAGGGTCGTTCGTGCCGCACCCCGATCCGACCCCCGCCGCCGCTTCCACAGCTTCCCCGTCCTCCGCCGACTCGCCCGCCGCTGCCGCGGCGTCCGCCGCCCGAATCGACGCCGCGCTCACCGGGCCCGGCGCGCCGTTCGCTGTCGTGCGGGCTCAGGACGGCGTGCAGGCGGGCTCGCTCGTCTATGCGAGCGGGCCCAGGACCCTCCGCGAGTTCGTCGAGACCACCTGGGCGTTCGGGGACCAGCCGTTCCTGATCGGCGCCGAGCGCAGCTACTCGTACGGGGAGTTCTTCGCCGCCGCATCCGCACTGGCGTGCCGGATGACCGAGGAGTACGGGCTCCGCCCCGGCGACCGGGCCGTTGTCGCGATGCGCAATCACCCCGAGTGGCAGATCGCCTTCTGGGCCGCGCAGCTGGCCGGTCTGGTCGCCGTACCGCTCAACGCCTGGTGGACGGAGGGCGAGTTCGCATACGCGCTCGACGACTGCGAGCCGCGGGTGCTGCTGGTGGACGGTGAGCGGCTGCCGCGGGTTGCCGCCTGGGCGGAGAAGGCCGGGGCGCGCGTCGTCGTCTTCCACCACCGGGACGGCGCGGTGCCGGAGGGGGTCGAGCGGTACGAGGACCTGCCCGTGCCCGACCCGTTCGCCGCACCGCCCGAGGTCGAGATCCGGCCCGAGGACGACGCGACGATCATGTACACCTCGGGCACCACGGGGCGGCCCAAGGGTGCTGTCGCCACCCAGCTCGCCCAGGTGGGGGCCGCACTCAACCCGCGGTTCTACGCGGCCGCTTCCGCGCTGGGCCGCGGGGTCGTCCCGGGGCAGGGGCCCGCTCCTGTCACGCTGATGACCTTCCCGTTCTTCCATGTCGCCGCGTTCACCGGTTTCTACGCCGCGATGGCGGCGGGCGGCTCGCTCGTGGTCATGCGGAAGTGGGACGCAGAGGAGGCGCTCCGGCTGATCCGGGAGCACGGCGTCACGCACTACGCCGGCGTCCCGGCCGCCGCCCTTCAGCTGCTCGCCGCCGCCGAGCGTGCGGACGACCGGCTGGAGAGCCTCCAGATGCTGAACACCGGTGGCGCCGCCGCCCCGCCCGACCTGGTCGCACGGCTCACCGCCCGCTACGGCGAGCGGATCGAGCCGCGCAACGGCTACGGCCTGACCGAGACCAGCGGCGGCGTCCTGGCCAACTTCGGCGCCGACTACCGGCTCCACCCGGGCAGTGTCGGCCGGCCGTCACCCGTCACCGAGGTGCGGATCACCGGTCCGGCGGGCGAGGCGCTGCCCGAGGGTGAGATCGGCGAGCTGTGGCTGCGCGGCCAGTCGCTGGTCCGTGGCTACTGGCGCGATGAGGCGGCGACGGCCGAGGCGTTCACGGACGGCTGGTTCCGGACCGGCGATCTCGCGCTGGTGCGCGACGGGCGGGTCACCATCGTCGACCGGATCAAGGACATGGTGATCCGCGGTGGCGAGAACGTGTACTGCGTGGAGGTCGAGGCCGCGCTCCATGACCACCCGGACGTCGAGGACGCGGCGGTGCTGGGGGTGCCGCATCCGGTCCTGGGCGAGGAGGTCGCGGCGGTCGTCCGGCTGCGGCCCGGTGCCACCGTCACGGCCGACGAGCTGCGGGCACACGTCGGGCGGAGCCTGGCCGCCTTCAAGGTCCCGGCCCATGTCCTTGTGCGGGACGAGCAACTTCCCCGGAACCCGACCGGGAAGATCCTCAAGCGTGAGCTGCGCAGTGTGGTCGACGAGGAGGTCCGCGCCCTCAGGCGCGGCGAGGAGGGGGCGTGATCAGAGGCGGGTGACGCGGACCCGGTAGTTCCCCCTGGAGTCCTTGTCGACGACGGATATGTGTATGCCGTTGGTCCGGTCGGTGAAGCTCTGGCCGGGCTGGAACGGGGCGTCGGAGAGCTCGGCATGCACATTGGGCAGCCGCGTGCAGCCGCCGCTGTCCTTGGTGCTGTCCACGACGGAGACCGGACCCTGCCCCGTGTCGACGTCGGAGCTGACCTTGTAGATCAGTACGCCGGGTCGGCAGATCGCCTGGTCGTTGCCCGCCTGGGTCCGTACCTCCACCGCGTAGCCGGACTCCCCGTTCAGCGGCACGAAGGCCAGCTTCCGGCCGCCCCGGGTGGCAAGGGGCGTGAGGACGTGGTCGGTGGTGCCTGGCTTGGACGCGCAGCTGACCTGGTTCTTGTCGAGCCAGCCGAGTTTCCACTTGTGCCAGCCCAGGAAGTCGTTGTTGGCCCCCCAGTCCTCGGACATGATGTCCCAGTGCCCGACCGAACCGCCGCCCTCCATGGTGTAGAGGTCGGGCAGGCCGAAGACATGGCCGTTCTCGTGCGGCAGGACGCGGTAGCCGGTCTGTCGGTACGAGCCCGAGTCGTCGTCCTGGCGGCTGTAGATGAAGGACGTGTTGGAGAGCGGGACACCGTCCGCGAGCGGTGCGTCGTCGTTGCCGGAGAAGGTCACGGACAGGACGGTGTCCAGGGCCGGGGGCCCGGCGTTCGGTGTGACCAGGATGTTGACCAGGTCGTACGCGCCGAAGTCCACCTTCGGGTCGGCGACGGCCACGATGTCCTGGACCAGGTGCCGGTAGCCCGGCTCGTACGGTGATCCGCGCCCTATCCCGTACGCCGAGAACGGCAGAGGCATCCGAAGCCAGCTCTTCACGGGGGCGTCGGGCCGGTAGATGAGCCGGCCGTACGAACTGGTACGGAACCAGTTGGTGGTCTGCGGGAAGAATTCGGCGAGCCGTTTCATCGCCGGCTCCGTACCCGGCGCGTCCGGGAAGTCGATCATCAGGTTCAGTGCGTGGACCTGGCCCGTGGAATGGACGTACCCCGCCGGTGTCGGCATACCCTCCGACATCTGCACGCCCATCGTCGCGGATATCCGGCACGGTCCGACCCCTGCCGTCTCGGTGCTGGCCACCGGCCCCGCGCCGGCGTGGCCGGGCGGCAAGAGCGTGCTGCTGGCGGAGGCCAGTGCCCCTATGACCAGGGCGCTTGCCCCCGCCAGTGCGACCGGGTGGCGCTGGTTGCGTATCCGGCGGCGGGGCTGCTGCATAGAGGCGCCTTCGGGGTCCGCGGCAGTCGGCCGACCCTGACTGCGCTCTCTGATCACCCTCGGGCGGGCGGTACGGCGCCGCGCGTTGGGTGCGCCGATCGGTGTAATTTCCCGCCTATCTGATGTGACGCAGGTCACAGTGGGGCGGGAAATAACCGGGGACGGATTCCCCGTTTAAGCCTGGTGTCCCCCGCTGAACGGGGACGTGGTCCCCGGTTGCGCGAAATTGTGCGCGCAGGGGCCACCGCAGGAGCTGCACGACCAGGAAGACCCGGAAGAGGAAGAGAAGGACCGTCTCGTGAAAACCGCTGACCGCACCGCCGCCGGAACCGTGCCGCGCCGTACGCCCCGCCCGCGGGCCGACGCGCTGCGCAACCGGGAGCGGATCGTCGCGGCCGCGCGCGAGATGTTCGTCGAGTTCGGGCAGGATGTGCCGCTCGACGAGGTGGCCCGCCGTGCAGGCGTCGGCAACGCCACGCTCTACCGGAACTTCCCCGACCGGGCAGCGCTGATCCATGAGGTCGTCCTCTCGGTCACCTCCCGGACCACCGACCGCGCGGAAGAGGCGGTGGCCGAGGAGGCCGACCCCTTCGCCGCGCTCTGCCGCTTCGTGCACGCGGCGGCCGACGAACGCATAGGTGCGCTCTGCCCGATGCTGTCCGGCAGCTTCGACAGGGACCATCCCGAACTGCTCGCCGAGCGTCGCCGCCTCGAAGAGGCCGTCGAAGGGCTCGTGGCGCGCGCCATGTCCGCGGGGCGCCTGCGCACCGACATCGCCGTCGGTGACGTCATGGTCGGCCTCTCCCAGCTCACCCGGCCGCTGCCCGGCGTCGCCTGCCAGGGCATCGACCGCTTCACCCACCGTCATCTCCAGCTGTTCCTGGACGGCCTGGAGGCTCCGGCCCGGTCCGAACTGCCCGGGACGGCGGCGACCTTGGAGGATCTGCGGCATCGCTCATGACGCCCGTGCTCGGCTCCTGAGACAGGCCCCGGGCCGCGTGTCCGCCAGGCCCTCACCACCCGACTCACCTCACGTCCACGTCCACCACCCTCACCTCTCCCACTTTCACCGCTGACCGGGTGCACGTCTTCACGGTCACGGATCACGGTTCACGACTCCTCGCGTCCACGCGCGTCCTTAGGTGGCTACTCCCATGTCAAAAACAGCTGATATCCGACTTCCCGACCCCAGTCGCTGGAAAGCGCTGGCCTTCATCGCGCTCGCGCAGCTGATGGTCGTGCTCGATGCCACGATCGTGAACATCGCGCTGCCACACGCCCAGACGGCCCTCGGTATCACCGACGCCAACAAGCAGTGGGTCATCACGGCCTACGCCCTCGCCTTCGGCGGACTGCTGCTCTTCGGCGGCCGGATCGCCGACCTCTGGGGCCGTAAGCGCACCTTTGTCGTCGGTCTGATCGGCTTCGCGCTGGCCTCCGCGCTCGGTGGCGCGGCGCAGAACCAGGGCATGCTGTTCGGCTCGCGTGCGCTTCAGGGTGTCTTCGGCGCCCTGCTCGCCCCGGCCGCACTCTCGCTGCTCGCCGTGACGTTCACCGACGCCAAGGAGCGCGCCAAGGCGTTCGGGATCTACGGGGCGATCGCCGGTGGCGGTGGCGCCGTCGGCCTGATCCTCGGCGGTTTCCTCACCCAGACGCTGAACTGGCGCTGGACGTTCTTCGTCAACATCCCGTTCGCCGTCATCGCCGCCGCAGGCGCGTACTTCGTGATCCGTGAGCCGGCCGGCAGCCGTAACCGCTCCCCGCTCGACATCCCGGGCGTGGTCCTCTCCGCGCTGGGTCTGGTCTCGCTGGTGTACGGATTCACCCGTGCCGAGTCCTCCGGCTGGTCGGACCCGCTGACCGTCGGCATGTTCGTCGCCTCCGGTGTGCTGCTCCTGTCGTTCGTCCTGACCGAGGCCAAGGTCGCGTCGCCGCTGCTGCCACTGCGCGTGGTGATGGACCGTAACCGCGCCGGCGTCTACCTCTCGCTGGGGCTGGCGGTCATCGGGATGTTCGGGCTGTTCCTCTTCCTGACGTACTACCTGCAGGTCGTGAGGGGCTACTCGCCGATCAGGACGGGCTTCGCCTTCCTCCCGATGATCGCGGGCATGATCACCGGTTCGACGCAGATCGGCGCACGGCTGATGACGCGGGTCCCGGCCCGCAAGCTGATGGGTCCGGGCTTCCTGACCGCCGCCGTGGGCATGCTGCTGCTGACGCAGCTGGAGGTCGACTCCTCCTACGCGGCGCTCATCCTCCCGGCGCAGCTCCTGCTGGGCCTGGGCATGGGTACGGCGTTCATGCCGGCCATGTCGCTGGCCACCCACGGGGTCGAGCCGCGGGACTCGGGCGTCGCGTCCGCGATGGTCAACACCTCGCAGCAGGTCGGCGGCGCGATCGGCACCGCGCTGCTGAACACCATCGCCGCCTCGGCCGCGACGGCATACGGCACCTCGCACGCCGCGCTCGGCGCAACCGACCCGCAGCTGCTGAAGCTGCAGTCGATGGTGCACGGCTTCACCGGTGCCATCTGGTGGGCGGTCGGCATCCTGGTGGTGGCCTCCGCGATCGCGGTGACGTTCATCACCGCCGGGCGTCCGCCGACCGCCCCGGCCGGCTCGGGCTCCGGTGACGCCGACGGCGTCGAGGACGAGTTCAAGGTGCCGGTCGTCGCGCACTGACGCGGGACGCGCGAGGTGAAGTGATGTGAACACGGGTCTGCCCCGGTTCCGCTCGGCGGAACCGGGGCAGACCCGTATCGGTGCGCGAGGGCGGCTCAGCGAAGCCAGGGCAGGTCGGCGCCCGTACCCTCCGGCTCCAGGCCGGTGGCGATGACCTGCATGATCTCGCCGAACGAGCGCACCTGCTCCGGTGTGAGCCGGTCGAACATCGCCTGGCGTACGGCGCGGACATGACCTGGCGCGGACCGGCGGAGCATCTCGTACCCCTCGTCGGTGAGGACCGCGTTCTGCCCGCGCTTGTCGGACGGGCAGTCCTCGCGGCGCACCCAGCCGTTCCGCTCCAGCCGGGCGACGGCGTGCGAGAGGCGGGAGCGGGTGATCTTGACGTCCTTGGCCAGCTCGGTCATCCGCATCCGGCGGTGGGGCGCCTGGGAGAGCTGGACGAGCAGTCCGTAATAGATGTGCGGCATACCGGCGTCGCGTTGCAGCTGGCGGTCGAGGTGGTCCTCCAGCAGCGTGGTTGCGTGGAGGTAGGCGCGCCAAACGCTCTGTTCCTCGTCGGAGAGCCAGCGGGTCCCGCCGGTGGATGCCGTGGTCATGTACCCCACTGTACGCCTTTTCTTGAAAGTTGAACTAGATAGAGCTAAGGTCTCCTGGGATGGGAACTTGAAGCTTCAATAAGCTGATCCCATCGCCGCAGAAGACTTGCCTTGAGCAGTAGTGGATGGGGAGTGTCATGACTGTCACCGCGGAGCGCATGCCCGCCCTCTATCTCTCCCACGGTGCGCCGCCGCTGGCCGACGATCCGGTCTGGCCCGGCCAGCTGGCCGCCTGGTCCGCCGAGCTGCCGCGTCCCACCGCGATCCTCATGGTCTCCGCCCACTGGGAGGAGGCTCCGCTTGCTCTCGGTGCGACCGAGGCCGTCCCGCTCGTCTACGACTTCTGGGGCTTTCCGGAGCACTACTATCGCGTGCGGTACGCGGCCCCGGGTGCCCCGCAGCTGGCGGAGAGCGTACGCAAGCTGCTGCGCGGCGCCGGTACGCCGGTCCAGGACATCCCGGACCGCGGGCTCGACCACGGGGCGTACGTCCCGCTGGTGGAGATGTTCCCGGGCGCGGACATCCCCGTACTCCAGATCTCCATGCCGACGCTGGACCCGCAGAAGCTGATGGACATCGGCCGCAAGCTCGCGCCGCTGCGCGACGAGGGCGTCCTGATCGTCGGCAGCGGCTTCTTCACCCACAACCTGGCAGCCCTGCGGCACGCGGGCGGCGGCAACCCCGGCTGGTCGGTGGAGTTCGACGACTGGGGGCACCGGGCGCTGCAGGCGCAGGACATCGACGCGCTGCTGGACTTCGAGCGCAAGTCCCCGGCCGGGCGGCTGGCCCACCCCCGCACCGAGCACTTCGCGCCGCTCTTCGTGACGCTGGGTGCCTCGGAGGGCGAGCTGGATCAAGGACGCAGCGTCATCGACGGGTTCTGGATGGGGCTCGCGAAGCGCTCGGTGCAATTCGGCTGAGTGGTCAGAGGGCCGGAGGGTTCAGTTCGATCGAGCGGAGCGCGGCGGCCAGGGCCGTCGTGTCACCGACGTCCAGTGCGGTGTCGGTGAACTTGATGGTGTGGTCGTCGCCGTGCGCCGCGGCCCGCGCGAAGATCTCGCCCGCGGAGGATGCCGACGGCGCTGCGGTGCACGGGACGGGGTCGGCCGGGCTGTACGCGGCGGTGACCGCGGCGCTCGCGGCCCAGGCGGCGACCAGGCTCTGCGGCCACAGTTCACGGGGGAGGGCGGGCAGCGTACGCAGCACGGCGTTGGGTGCGGTCGCGGCGTGCACCAGCATGACCGGTTCGCCGTGGCCGTGGGTGGCGTAGCGGTGGGTCGCGGCCCTGACCAGTTCCGCCAGCCGGGCGCGCGCCTCGTCCGGATCGTCCGCGAACTGCTCCGGCCACAGCGGGAACGTGGTGAGCCGCGCCAGCCGGTCGCGGATGCCGCCGCTCTGGTCGGCCACCGGCGGTACGGCGTCCAGCGCGGCCGCGGCACTCGGCGCGGGCGCGAGCGAGGCCGGTGGGCTCAGCGCGGGCAGCGGCTGGTGGCGGGCGGCCCAGTAGCCGAGGCCGTGCGCGAGCTCGGCGACCCGGGGCGCGTTCGCTTCACCGCCGAGGAGGGTGCGCACGGCGTGGCCGACCCGGATCACGGGGTGGGTGGCGCCCGCGGCGATGCCCGGCAGTAGCCGCGGCCACCATTCGGTGAGGACGTCCTGCCAGGGGCGCCCGGCCGTCTCCTGCGCGAAGTACATCGTCCAGTCGGCGATCCTCCGCGGGTCGCCCAGGGCTTCGTGCCAGTTCTCCGCGGTGATCCGGGTCGCGGGGGCCGGCATGTCCTCCAGCTTGTGGCTGTAGTAGTCGAGCCAACGGTGGACGGCCGGTGCCTGGCCGTGCCGTACGAGCGCCTCGACGGCCATCGGGCCGTGGTTGCTCAGCCAGCCGTTGCGCTCGGGACCCGCGGCGTGGAGCCGGTCCAGCGCCTCGTCGAGGGTGCCGGTGGGGTCGACCGGTGCCGTGTCCGGTGCGCTTAAGGGGTCTGTCCTGCCTGACGTGTCGGTCATGCCGGAACACGCTAGGCGCGGGGCCCACCGCCGGTAACGGGCTGCGGACCTAGGTCTCCGGCCCCAGTCGCTTCTCGTACCAGGCCACGTCCCAGTACGTGTCGAACTTCCGGCCCACCTCGGCGTACGTACCGACATGGTGGAAACCGAAACGTTTGTGCAGTGCGACCGAGGCGTCGTTGGGCTGGGTGATGCCCGCGTACGCGCGGTTCAGGTCCTCGTCGGCGAGCGCCTCGAAGAGTGACGTGTAGAGGAGTGTGCCGATCCCGCGCGCGGTGGCCCACGGCGCGCAGTACACGCTCACCTCGACCGACGTGGCGTATGCCGACTTGGGGCGGAAGGCGCTGCTGGTGGCGTAACCCAGGATTGATGCGGGGCCGACAATGCGGACATCCTGAGCAACCAGAAGGCGGTGCGGGCCGTCTTCAGGGTGGGAGCGCAGCCACGGCAGCCGCTGTTCGGGTGTGAGGGGGGCGGTATCGAATGTGAGAGCGGTCTCACGTACGTAATGGTTGTAGATGTCCGTGAGGGCCACCAGATCGCCCTCGATGCCGGGCCTGACCTGCACTTCTGCACGGAGCTCCGACATGTGCACTCCCCTCGCAGCCGGACAGGGTACTGCATGATCGCGAAAATGAATGCCAGCCATGGGAATTCTGTCCGGATTCCAGTCGTTGTTTCCATCGGATGCAGGGCACCCGAAAGGGTGTCGCGACCTACTCAGCAAGGGAGCACGCATGGCAACCCGTGCCGTCGCCCGTCGTTCGTCCGCCAGTGGCGGGACCAGCCGGGCAAGCAGTGTTCGCGCCGTGGGCGGAGAGATCGCCGATCGCGACCTGGTCGGCATGTACCTGGACGAGATCGCGCGCACGCCGCTGCTCGATGCCGCCAAGGAAGTCGAACTGTCGCAGACCGTCGAGGCGGGCGTGTATGCGCGGCAGATCCTCGACGGTGCGGTGGAGAGCGAAGCCGGTGGAGCGACGCGTGAGGAGCTGGAGGCGCTGGTCGCCGAGGGCGAGCGCGCCAAGGACATCTTCATCCGTTCCAACCTCCGACTGGTGGTTGCTGTAGCCCGCCGCTACCCGCGGGCAGGTCTTCCGCTGCTGGACCTGATTCAGGAGGGAAACGCAGGCCTGGTGCGTGCGGTCGAGAAGTTCGACTACGCCAAGGGCTTCAAGTTCTCCACGTATGCGACGTGGTGGATCCGTCAGGCCATCACCCGCTCCATAGCCGACCAGTCCCGTACGATCCGACTCCCCGTCCACCTGGTGGAGGAGCTCGGCCGGATCCGCCGTGTGCAGCGCGAGTTCAACCGTGAGCACGGGCGTGACCCGGAGCACGAGGAGATAGCCGCAGAGCTGGACTCCACGCCCACGCGCGTCGGTGACGTCCTCGACTGGGCCCGCGACCCGGTCAGTCTCAACATGTCCGTGGACGACGAGGGCGAGACCCAGTTCGGCGATCTGCTGGAGGACACCTCCGCGGTGTCGCCCGAGCAGTCCGTCATGACGCTGCTGCGCAGCGAGGAGCTGGAGGACCTGATCGGCAAGCTCGACCACCGCACCGCGTCGATCATCCGAATGCGGTACGGCATCGAGGACGGCCGTGAGCGGACCCTCACCGAGGTGGGCAAGCAGCATGGGCTGACCCGGGAGCGGATCCGTCAGATCGAGAAGCACGCGCTGCTCGAACTGAAACGAATGGCCCACGACACGGGTTTTGACGCTGCGGCGTGACCCCGCGTCCAGTAGCCTCCGATATGGGTCGCTTCGTACGGACCCCCTGAGCTGAGTCCCGGCGCCCACCCCCCCTGGCGCCGGGGCTCATTCTTTTGCGCCGGGCCGTGCAGGCCGCTCCGCCGGTGGTGACTCCGCTGGCGCGGCCGCGCGGGTCAGACGGGCACCCAGCTCACTCAGGTGCGCCACCAGCTCCGGCGGCTCGTGAGCGATGAACTCGCAGTCGACCAGCGCCAGCCGGAGCGCCACCCACTCCAGCGAGTCCGCCATGACCGCACGCAGCCGGCAGCTGTGCTCGCCGGTCGGCTCCATTGGGCCGAACGCCGAGGGCAGCCGGGCGGTGACGAACTCCGCCGGGGCCGCGAAGCTCACCTCGACCGCCAGCTCCGGCTGCCGGCGCTGGATGGAGCCGGTGAGGAACTCCGCGGCGTCGCCCGTGGGCAGCTCGCGCGGGGTGAAGCGGGCCCCCGTGGCGAACGGCTCGCTCACCCGGTCGACGCGGAACGTACGCCACGCCTCGCGCCCCAGGTCGTACGCCACGAGGTACCACCGCCACCCCGTGCTCACCAGCCGGTACGGCTCGACCAGCCGCTTCGTCTCGGCGCCGTCCCCCGCCCGGTAGGTGAACCGCAGCCGCTCCTGTCCGGTGACCGCCGCCGCCATCACCGTCAGTGTCTGCGGGTCGATGGTCGCACCGTCGCCGCGGGCCAGTGGCACCGTCGCGTTCTGCAGGACCGAGACCCGGTGCCGCAGCCGTGACGGCAGCACCTGTTCCAACTTCGCCAGCGCCCGCACGGACGCCTCGTCGACCCCCTCGATGGCATGCCCGGCGCCCGCCCGCAGCCCCACCGCGATGGCCACCGCCTCCTCGTCGTCGAGGAGCAGCGGCGGCATGGCGGCGCCCGCGACCAGACGGTAGCCGCCGACCGAGCCGCGTGAGGCCTCGACGGGATAGCCGAGGTCGCGGAGCCGGTCGATGTCGCGCCGGACGGTGCGCGGGCTGACCCGGAGCCGCGTGGCGAGCTCGCTGCCCGGCCACTCACGCGGTGTCTGGAGCAGCGACAGCAGATTCAGCAGTCGTGCCGGGGTGTCGGTCATGGATCCAGGATGCCCGCCCATTAGGTCATGACCTGACCTAATGGCCCTCTAGCTTCGTCGTATGAATTCTTCCGAATCCCCTCTGCCGTCCACGGCGGCCGCTCCCGCGGTGTCCTCGGACCCGGCGGACCGGCGCCGGTGGTTCGCGCTCGCCATCGTGATGACCGCGGCCTTCATGGACCTGGTCGACGTCACGATCGTCAACGTCGCCATCCCGAGCATCCAGCGGGACACCGGTGCCACGTTCAGCTCGATCCAGTGGATCACCGCCGGATACGCCCTGGCCTTCGCGGCCGGCCTGATCACCGGCGGTCGGCTCGGCGACATCTACGGCCGCAAGCGGCTCTTCCTCATCGGCATCGGCGGCTTCACGCTGGCCTCGGCGCTCTGCGGCTTCGCCGCGAACCCGGAGATGCTGGTCGCTTCCCGCATCCTGCAGGGCGGCACCGCCGCGCTGATGGTCCCGCAGGTGCTGTCGATCGTCCACGCGACCTTCCCGGCGCACGAGCGCGGCAAGGTCTTCGGCCTCTTCGGTGCGATCGTCGGCCTCGGCGCGGTCTTGGGACCGTTGCTGGGCGCGCTGCTCACCGAGTGGAACATCGCCGGTCTGGAGTGGCGGCCGATCTTCCTGATCAACCTGCCGGTCGGTATCGCGGGACTGATTCTGGGCCGGAAGTTCATCACGGAGTCCAAGGCCCCGAAGGCACTCCGCCTCGACCTGGTCGGTGTCGCACTGGTGACGCTGGGGCTGCTGATGCTGCTCTACCCGCTGACCCGGGGGCGCGAGCTGGGCTGGCCGCTGTGGGGGTACGCGTCGATGATCGGCAGCGTGCTGGTGTTCCTGGTCCTGGTGCTGTTCGAGCGGGAGAAGGCGCGCAAGGACGGTTCGCCGCTCGTCGAGCTCTCGCTCTTCCGGGTCAAGAGTTTCGCGGCGGGCATCGCCGTCCAGTTGACCTTCGGCATCGGGCTCGGCATCTTCTTCCTGGTCTGGACGCTGTACATGCAGATCGGCCTGGGCTGGAGCGCGCTGCGGGCCGGCACGACCGGCATCCCGTTCTCGATCGCGGTCTCGTTCGCCGCGGGGATCTCCGTGCAGAAGCTGGTGCCCCGGTTCGGCCGCAAGGTCCTGCAGACGGGGGCGCTGCTGATGGTCGTCGGGCTGCTGCTCTACATCTGGGAGTCCGACCGGTACGGCATGGGCATCGCCCCCTGGCAGATGGCTCTGCCGCTGGTCGTCATGGGGCTCGGGATGGGGCTGATCGTGGCCCCGCTGACGGACGCCGTGCTGTCCGAGGTGCCGAAAGAGCACTCCGGATCGGCGTCCGGACTGATCAACACCGTGCAGCAGATGGGCAACGCGCTGGGGCTCGGCCTGGTCTCGGTCGTCTTCTTCGGATCGATCAGCGACCAGCCGGCGCCGGAGGCGGTGGGTCCGGCGTTCGCCGAGGCGTTCCAGCACTCGCTCTGGTGGGTGGCCGGAGTGCTCGCGGTGATCTTCCTGGTGATGTTCGCGCTGCCCGCGCGGCCGCACCAGCACGTGGAGGGCGGCGAGGACGTCCAGGACGCCGACGGTGTGCCGGGCGAGGTGGCCAAGGAGCCCGTGCTGACGTCCTGAACGTGTCTGCCCGCGCGTAAAGGTGCCCGCACCGCCCCGAGGGGGTGCGGGCACCTTTACGCGCGCCTCGGCGGCAGCGTCCCTCGGCGCACGGGCGGCGCGGCGGTCAGCAGATGCGCGTACGGCTCTCCATCGCCTCGCGCGCCGTCTTCTCGTCCCCGTACACCTCGCACATGTGGCGACCGTCCGGCGTCGCCGTGTGCTCGACCTCCCAGAGGCTCGTCTCACTGCCGTCGAGGAGCAGGAACGCGTGCTCGTACAGCGTGAATCCGGCGTCCCGCCCGTCGACGCGGCACTGCCTGCCGAAGATCTGGGTGATGTGGTGGGCGAAGGCTGCCCTCAGGAGGCGCGCGGTCTCCTCGCCCGGAACGTCGCTGTTCTCCGCGCGGCGCAGGACCCGGCGGGCGTGGTCCGCGGAGTTGTCCGGCGCGTACATCCGGGGCAGCGGGGCCGGTGGAGTGGCCATCAGGACCGTCAGTATCTCCAGGTCGGCCTGTCCGTCCTCACCGAACGCGGGTACGTCGGAGAAGCTGCCGGACAGCCGGGCGGCGGCGAGACGGACGTCCGCCTCGTCGTCGTACAACTCGTGGTGCTGGGGGACGGGCTGCCGCCGCGACCGGGGGTCCGCCGCGGCCATGGCGGTGCTGTGGACCAGCTCCCACAAGGTGAGCGCGGAGCCGTCGGCCAGCAGGTAGGTATGCCGGTAGGTTTCGCGATGCAGCACAGAACTGTGGTGCGAGGAGTGCAGGGAGCTGCTGTGGGCCAGCGCGGTCCCGAGTTGCTCGACCGTGCAATCGGGCAGGTCGAAAGAGTTGAGTGCCCGTCGTAGGAGTCGGTCGAGATGCTGCTCGGTTGTCTCGTACGGATCGCTCAAGGTGCTGTCTCCAGGCCGTCGCCGCGTGTTACTTGGTGCGTGCTTAACGTAGTCCCTGGGTCCGACATCGTGACCGGGGTTCCTGAAAACGTATGACGCGTGCGGAAGGTTCCTGGCGATTCGCTCGAACTTCCTTCTGCGGATGGCGAGTCGGCGGATGCCCGGCTGCGGCGGATGGGTCAGCGGGGGCCGTAGAGATCGCTGTACGAGGGGTGGACGCCCGCGCCCGGGCGGAGGTCGACGCCCTCCGCCGCCCGTACGGCCTTCACGACGGCGCGGGTCAGGGTGTCCGCGCCCGCTGCCAGGAGCTCGTTGAGAGCGATCGGGTTCTCCTGCGGCAGCGGGCGCTCGCCCGTGGCCAGCGCGAAGACCGTGTCCCCGTCGGTCAGCAGATGTACGGGCCGCACGGCGCGCGCCAGCCCGTCGTGCGCCGTGCCCGCGAGCTTCTGTGCCTGCGCCCGGGTGAGATCCGCGTCGGTGGCGACGACGGCGAGCGTGGTGTTGAGCGTGGGGAGCGCGTTCGCCTCCCGTGCTTCGGCCAGGCGGCGCACGGCGGTTTCGTGGACCTCCGCCGGAGGGTGCACGGGCGGCTCCGCGGCGCCGTACTCCCCGTACAGCACCCCGGTCACCGGATCGACCACGGAGCCCGCCGCATTCACCACGACCAGCACGCCGACCGTGATTCCGGACGGCAGTCGCACGCTCGCCGTGCCCACGCCGCCCTTGAGCTGACCGGCGACCGCACCCGTACCCGCACCGACCCCGCCCTCCGCGACCTGGGCCCCCGACTCCATACCGGCTGCGGCCTCCACGGCGGCGCGGCCGGTCGAGGCGTCCGGGCGGGCCCGCCAGTCGCCGCCCCGCCCCAGGTCGAAGATGCACGCGGCCGGGACCACCGGCACCACCTGCGACGGATCGGGGCCGACCCGCACACCCCGTCGCTGCTCCTCCAGCCAGGCCATCACGCCGGATGCCGAGTCCAGGCCGTAGGCGCTGCCACCGGTCAGGACGACGGCGTCGATCCGCTGCACCAGATTGCGCGGGTCGAGTGCGTCCGTCTCCCGGGTGCCGGGGCCACCGCCGCGTACGTCGACAGCCGCGACGGCGCCGCCCTCGGGGGCCAGGACGACAGTGGTGCCGCTCAGTGCGCCGTCGCCCGGCACCTGCGCATGACCGACGCGCAGCCCGGCGACATCGGTCAGCGCGTCCACCGCCCCTGCCGCCGGGGACAGCGGAAACTGTGCATCCTGTCCGGTCATCACGTGCTCCTCACATCCGGTTCGGCGGACCCGCGGCGGCCGGTGCGCCCGGTGCCGGGCGCCGTGACAGCGACACCCCGACGGCCACCGTCGCGGCCGCCACCGGACCGGCCGCGAGGACCGCCCACTCCCCGGTGAACGTACAGCCAAGGATGGCCACCGCGGCCAGGGGGAGAGGTAGTTGCTCCGCGAGGTCGCGCTTGAAGTGGCGGGCGTGGACCACCCACACCGTCAGCAGACAGACCGCGGCGGGGGCCGCCACGGCGGCCGAGGCGGCCGTCGTCGACACATGCGCCTTGCCGATGACCTCCTCCACCGACCTCGATGCCCGAGCCGATCGCGGCGGCGGAGCCGAAGATCACGTAGTGGCCGGCTTCGTTCACTTCAAGCAGCAGCGTTTGTCTGCCGGTTCGGGCAGCAGATGGCGATTTTAAAACTCGTGGATGTTCACGAGAAATAGCAGCAGTGCAGGGGGACGGCCTGCCGGAGGCGAGGGGGCGCTGTTGGCGAATTCCCGGAGCCGTCCGGAACGGCAGTGGTCATCCACGGACGACGCCGGGCAGAGCCGAGGGAGTGAGATGAGTTGCCCCTGCCGCGAGTGCGACTCGCACCGCGGCACGCAGACCCGGAGTACCACCCGGGAAGTGCCCGACCGGAGCTGAACCGGCCTGTCCATGAGCGCTCTCCGCAGATCCGCCCCACCGGCGGCTACGGCGACCCCCGGGTCCGCCACACCGGTCCAGGCCCGAGAGCGGGAACCGACCAGGAGCCCGAGCGGTCCGCGAAGCTGACGGCTCGGCTGACCCTCACCATGACCGTGGTCATCGGCCGGCTCTGGGGCCTGACGGTCGTCGTCGACGAATGGATGGAGGGCAACATCGCAACGGCCTGGTGGGGTGCGGGCTTTCTCTGCCTGTCCTTCGCCGTCGTCCTCGGGCTCTGGATGCTCGGCCCGAAGGATCGCTGACAGCTGCCGTACCCGGGAGAGCCGCCGTACCCTGGAGACATGAGCACCGCCCCCGCCTCCGGACCGCGCGATTCGAAACCGACACAGCCGGCCCACCCCGTACAACCGGAACAGAGGAAGCCCAAGCCGGCTCTGATCTTCGACGATCCGCTGGACCAGCAGTCCGCGGACGATACGGACCGAGGGTGGGGTGAGCGGGCCCCGGTCGGCGACGGCTCCGCCGACCTTGCGCGCTTCCTCGACGAGAAGCCGCCCCACCACGTCTGAGCTGCTCGTCGTGCCCGCGCCCCGGGCCCTGGGCGCCCTCGCCCGTCGGCCCGGCGCGCTGTGACACGAGCGCGTCGCGGATCTCCTTCAGCACCTCCGGCTCGCTGACCTCCGGCGTCTCCTGCACACCTTCCTTGGCGGGGCCTGCATGGCCGCCCACCCGATCCATGCCCTCGGGCCGGTTGCTTGACGGCGCATCAGTGCGCAGAGGGGGGTGGGTCGGGTTCAGCACAGGGTCACCGCCAGCCGGGCCGAGATCCCCGCGCCGGCCAGCGACGCGGCCGTGCTCCGTGGCACGGACAGCACAACCAGCGCGCCGCCCGCCGCAGGACCTTCCGCGGGATCCTCGGCCCAGCCGTCGGCCGGGGCCCGTGGCACCGCCGCCACCCGGGCCCCCTTCGCCACCACCCTGGCATCGGCCCCGGCGCCCTCGGCCGCGATCACATCGACACGGTCGCCGGGGCGCAGCAGCCGGACGGTTGCCGCATCCGCGATCCGGACCGGTGCCGACACCAGCGGAACCGGCCGTCGCTTCACTCCCGGCCCGGCACCTGCCGCGCCCCCGGCACCGCCCGGCGCCTCGCCGCCGCCCAGTCCCGAGGCGGCCAGCGCCGCAGCCGTCAGCGCCAGCCCGGCCGCCATCGCGCGACGCTGCCGCCACATCGCACGCCGCAGCCGACGCCCCCCGCCCCCACGCACCCGTAACGGCGCGAACGAGGGCACCCCGCAGGGCGCGGGCGCCGACACCGGCGACCCCGGGACGGACGGGCGTACATGAGACGAGGAGGAGGTCGCAGAAGCGGGCGGGAACATGGCCAACACCACCAGTCGTGAGGAGCGCGGAGTCCGGACGAACGCCGACGCCCCTCACCCTCCGCCTTCCGCGGGATTTCCGCTGAGCCCTGTGGACAGCCCCCACGATGTGGACAACTCCGTCACCCGCTCGCCATCGGGGCACCCCCCTACGGCAGTTCGAGCCCCGTTTCGATCCCGTCCAGCGCCTTCGCACAGGGACAGTGACGATCCCCCTCCGCGGGCAGCGCGGCCACCGCGTCGTAGAGCACCGACCGCAGCCGGTCCACATTGGCGGCGAACACCTTCAGCACCTCCCCGTGGGAGACGCCCTCGCCCGCCTCGGCACCCGCGTCCAGGTCCGTCACCAGCGTCATCGTGGTGTAGCAGAGCCCCAGTTCGCGGGCGAGCACGGCCTCCGGGTGCCCGGTCATCCCGACCACGGACCAGCCCATCGCCGCGTGCCAGCGCGATTCGGCCCGGGTCGAGAAGCGCGGCCCCTCGACGACGACGAGCGTGCCGCCGTCCACCGGCTCCCAGCCCCTGCCGCGGGCCGACGCCAGTGCGACCTTGCGCCCCTCGGGGCAGTACGGGTCGGCGAAACCCAGGTGCACCACGTTCGGCGCCACCCCGTCCGCCCGGGTCTCCCCGTCGTAATACGTCTGCGTACGGGCCTTGGTGCGGTCCACCATCTGGTCCGGTACGAGCAGCGTCCCCGGTCCGTACTCCGGGCGCAGCCCGCCGACCGCGCACGGGCCGAGCACCTGACGTACGCCGACGGACCGCAGCGCCCACAGGTTGGCGCGGTAGTTGATGCGGTGCGGCGGCACATGGTGGCCGCGTCCGTGGCGGGGGAGGAAGGCGACCCGGCGGCCGCCGATCTCGCCGAGGAAGAGGGAATCGCTCGGCTGTCCGTACGGGGTGTCCACGCGAACCTCGGTGACGTCCTCCAGGAAGGAGTACAAACCCGAGCCGCCGATGACACCGATCTCTGCGTTCACCATGCGATCACACTAGCGGGGCCGTCACGGCCTCCCCCGCGGTAGGGAGTGGATCAGCGAGCGGCATCGTGCGGCTTCGATGGCAAGGCGGAGGACGGAGTCGACGCGGAGCGTCGGTGACTGACGACAACGCGGCAAGCGGAGTCGCAGGGCGTCGGGAACCCACCCCCTATCGTGGGGGAGGCCGTAAATGCCCGGGACCCCGCCGATCGGATCGGCAGGGCCCTCGGATGAAGTGTGAAGCTGCGTACCTCGGCTCAGGCGGCCGACGTACCGCTCGACGACGACAAGGAAGAGGAGGACGCGGTGGACGACGACGCGGACGACTTCGATTCCGACCCCGTCGAAGAAGACGAAGCGGAACCGGATGCCTTCGCGGACGAAGACGACGGTGTGCTGCTCGACGACGATCCGCGGCTGTCGTTCCGATAGAAACCGGAACCCTTGAAGACAATGCCGACCGCCGAGAACACCTTCTTCAGGCGTCCTTCGCAGTTCGGGCACGCGGTCAGAGCGTCATCGGTAAACTTCTGCACCGCCTCGAGGCCCTCGCCACATTCGGTGCACTGGTACTGATAGGTCGGCACTTGTCTTCCTCCTGGCACTCTCACTCGATGAGTGCTAACGATCCTCAATGGTAGCTGCTACGGGCCGCTGTTTGCAGTTACGTCTGTCACCTGCCTGAAGGGCAGCGGTCAGGGCTTGGCCGCCGTGAGGGCCGCCGGCCTGAGCGAAAAGCTGCCACATTATGTGGCGGAGGAGTCACAGTGACGTATTCCGCTGAGCGAGCGAGCGCATGAATCGTCACTTTCTGGCCGCGACAGGATCGCGGTGAACCGAGCCGCGTGCGGCCATGATGGTCGCGCGGGCCGGTGTCAGCCGCGAACGCAGCGTCACCAGGGTCACGAGCGCCAGCACGGTCCCCACCAGCGGCACCACGAAGCCGGTGCTCGCGCCATGGGCGTCCGCGAGTCGTCCGGCGACTGTCACCGCAGCCGCCTGGCCGAGCGCGATCGAGCCCGTCAGCCAGGTGAACGCCTCGGTCCGCGCGGATGCCGGAACCAGCGTCTCGACCAGTGTGTATCCGCTGATCAGCGCGGGTGCGATGGAGAGCCCGACGAGCAGCCCGAGCCCGGCCAGCAGCGGCACGGAGTGCACCGCCCACAGCCCCGAAGCGGTCAGCGTCAGCGCCGCGTATCCGGCGATCAGCCTGCGCCGCGGCCCGCTCTTCCAGGCGATGGCCCCGCAGGTGATCCCGGCCAGCATGTTGCCGGCCGCGAAGATCCCGTACAGCAGGCCGTTCGCGCCGGGCCGGCCGATCTCCTCGGTGAACGCGGTCAGCGAGACCTGCATGCCGCCGAAGACCGCGCCGATCCCGAGGAAGGCCACCGCGAGCACCCGTACGCCCGGCACGGACAGAGCGGAGACGCGCTGTTCGGGGGCACCGGCCGCGGCGGCGCGGACCGCGGGCTGGGTGCGGTGCTGCGCCGCGAAGAACAGCCCGCCCACCAGCGTCAGCGCGGCTTCCGTGATCAGCCCGGCCGCCGGGTGCACGCCGGTGCACAGCGCGGTGGCGAGGACCGGCCCGATGACGAAGGTGAACTCGTCCGTCACCGACTCGAAGGCTGCGGCGGTCGGCATCAGCGGTGAGGCCTTCCGGCCCGGCGCCGCGCCCAGCAGGGCGGCCCAGCGGGCCCGCACCATGGGCCCGACCTGGGGGACGGACGCACCCGTCGGAACGGCGGCCAGGAACAGCAGCCACAGCGGTGCGTCCGCCAGGGCGAGTGCGGTCAGCGCCGATACGGACGCCGCGTGCACGAGGACGCCCGGGAGCAGTACGGCGCGCTGGCCGACGCGGTCGGCGAGCTTGCCGCTCTGGGGTGCGAACAGTGCCATGGAGACGCCGGTGACAGCGGCGACGGCACCCGCACTGCCGTACGAACCGGTGGTGTGCTGCACCAGCAGGACGATGCCGATGGTCAGCATCGCGAAGGGCTGCCGTGCGGCGAAGCCCGGAAGGAGGAAGGTCCACGCACCGGGGGTGCGCAGCAGCTGCCCGTAACCGGGGCGGTCGGAGACCGTGGACGCCACGGTCCATGCCTTTCTGCCGCCTGGTAGCGGTGCCCCCGCCGGTCCGCACCTGTGGGTGCCGGTCCCGTACGGGGGCTGCCGAGAGCTGTCCTCTTCGCGCGGAACTGCGGTAGATGCCGGGCGCTCGCTGCAGAGGCGGAGGACGCCACGACCGCCATACGGTCGCGCCAGCTCTGCATCAGGCAGAGTTGGTCGATCAGGTTTCCTTCATGCTACAGGCAGGGGCCTGCCTGCGATGGTGCGCAGACTCCTGGTGGTGCGCTTCGGATGGTCAGCGATGGGCCCTCGCGCCGCTGCCGGTCCCTCTGCTGTGCCCGTCGGTCCCCAGCCAGCTGGCCAGCTTGCCGCCCTCGCCGACTGCTCGCAGCCGCGACTCCGCCGCGTCACGTACCGGATCGGTCGCGACGACCAGCAGTTCGTCTCCGCGCCGCAGCACCGTCGACGGCGCGGGAACGAAGCTCTTGCCTTCCCGTACGACCAGGGTGACCGCGGCGCCGGCGGGCAGCCGCAGTTCGGCGACCTCCACGCCGTGCATCTTCGACCTGGCGGGGATCGCCACCGACAGCAGATGACCGCGCAGCCGTTCCAGCGGCGCCGACTCGATGCCGAGGTCGGCGGCCTCGGACGGGTCCTCGGCAATCTTCAGGGCCTTCGCCGCCCAGGGCAGCGTCGGTCCCTGGATCAGGGTGTATACGACGACGAGCACGAAGACGATGTTGAAGACCCGGGTGGAGCCCTCGATCCCGGACACCATCGGAATGGTCGCCAGGATGATGGGTACGGCGCCGCGCAGCCCCGCCCATGACATGAGGGCCTTCTCCTGCCAGGACATCCGGAACGGGATCAGGGAGATGAAGACCTCCATCGGGCGCGCCACCACGGTCAGCACCAGACCCACGACGACCGCGGGCCAGAAGTCGTCGACCAGATCGTGCGGCGCGACGAGCAGACCGAGCAGGACGAACATGCCGATCTGGGCCAGCCAGCCGAGCCCGTCGGCGAAGCCGCGGGTGGCCGGCCAGTGCGGCAGCTTGGCGTTGCCGAGGATCATCGCGGCCAGATAGACGGCGAGGAAGCCACTGCCGTGGGCCATGGCGCCCGCCGCGTACGCGGACACGGCGATCGCCATCACCGCGATCGGGTAGAGACCGGACGCGGGCAGGGCCACACGACGCAGTCCGAACGAGCCGAGCCAGCCGACGGCGATGCCGACGGCCGCGCCGATCGCCAGTTCCAGGGCGATCTCGCCGACCAGGAGGTACCAGCTGTCGACCGGTCCCTTGGTCGAGAAGGCCACCACCAGGATCACCACGGGGGCGTCGTTGAAGCCGGACTCGGCCTCCAGCACGCCGGTCACGCGGGCCGGCAGCGGCACCTTGCGCAGCACGGAGAAGACGGCCGCGGCGTCCGTCGACGAGACGACCGCGCCGATGATCAGCGCCTGCCGCCAGTCCAGGCCGACCAGATAGTGCGCCCCCGCCGCGGTGACGCCCACACTCACCGCGACGCCGACGGTCGACAGCATCGCGGCGGCGGGCAGCGCCGGCTTGATCTCTTTCCACTTCGTACCGAGGCCGCCCTCGGCCAGGATCACGACAAGAGCGGCGTAGCCGAACACCTGGGTCAGTTCGGCGTTGTCGAACTTGACGTGGAAGATCCCGTCCTGCCCTATGGCGATCCCGATGCCGAGATACAGGAGCAGGCTGGGGAGCCCGCTGCGGGACGAGATGCGCACCGCCGCGACGGCGACGAGCAGCACGAGCGAGCAGACGAGCAGGAGTTCGTTGAGCGTGTGGACAGTCAGTGGCCGTTCCTTCCCTGCGTACGCCTGCCGAATCGTCTTCCGGCGGCCGGTACTTCGTTACCTTACCTAATCTTTAACGCTTTCTTGACGGCTTCGAGCGTTCGTGCGATCGCTCCTCGATTCGATGCATCCCGATACCGCGTCGGACCCGCTTCGGTGCTGCGCCTATGGTTGCTCCTGCACTCCCAGGACCACCCTGCCCCTCGAAGGACAGCGATGCCCGCCAACACAACCGCCTCTTCCGGCTCTTCCGGTTCCGCCGGTGAGAAGACCGGCAAGAAGAAGGGGCGACGCGCCCGCCTGATCGTGATCGTCCTGGTGCTGGCGCTTGTCGCGGGTATCGGCTACGGTGCGTTCTGGTCCGTGACCACCGTGCGGGCCTCGTACCCGCAGACGAACGGCTCCATCAAGATCGACGGCCTCGCCGGCAATGTCGACGTCAAGCGCGACAGCCACGGGATCCCGCAGCTCTACGCGGACTCCGACGCCGACCTGTTCCGCGCCCAGGGCTTCGTGCAGGCGCAGGACCGCTTCTGGGAGATGGACGTCCGCCGTCATATGACGGCCGGCCGGCTCTCCGAGATGTTCGGTTCCGGGCAGGTCGACACGGACGCCTTCCTGCGCACGCTGGGCTGGCGCAAGGTCGCGCAGGAGGAGTACGACACCGTCCTGTCCGCGGACACCAAGAAGAACCTGCAGGCGTACGCGGACGGGGTGAACGCCTACCTCAAGGGGCGTGACGGTAAGGACATCTCCGTCGAGTACGCCGCGCTCGGCCTCACCAACGACTACAAGCCGACCAAGTGGACCCCGGTCGACTCGGTCGCCTGGCTCAAGGCGATGGCCTGGGACCTGCGCGGCAACATGCAGGACGAGATCGACCGCTCGCTGATGACCAGCAGACTCAGCAAGAAGCAGATCGAGGACCTGTACCCGGCGTACCCGTACGACAAGCACGATCCGATCGTCAGCGAGGGGGCGATCTCGCCGGTCACCGGCAAGTTCGAACCGAAGGCGACGCCGACCTCCGGCATCGGCGCGAACACCGTGCAGGGTGCCACCGAGGGGGTGAACGCCCAGCTCGCCTCGCTCTCCGACACCCTCGACCGGATCCCCGCGCTGCTCGGCCCGAACGGCAACGGCATCGGATCCAACTCCTGGGTGGTCTCAGGCAACTACACGACGACCGGCAAGCCGCTGCTCGCCAACGACCCGCACCTGGCGCCGCAGCTGCCCTCGCTCTGGTACCAGATGGGGCTGCACTGCCGGGAGATCAAGCCGACCTGCCAGTACGACACCGCCGGGTACACCTTCTCCGGCATGCCGGGCGTGATAATCGGTCACAACCAGGACATCGCCTGGGGGTTCACCAACCTCGGCGCCGACGTCACCGACCTCTTCCTGGAGAAGGTCTCCGGCGACGGCTACCAGTACGACGGCAAGGTGAAGCCGTTCGTCACCCGTGAGGAGACCATCAAGGTCGCGGGCGGCGCGAGCCGGCACATCACCGTGCGCGAGACCAACAACGGTCCGCTGATCTCCGACCGCAGCAGCGAGCTGAAGAAGGTCGGCCGGAAGGCCCCGGTCACCAACTCCGCGCCGGACCGCGCCGACGGTTACGCGGTCGCCCTGAAGTGGACCGCGCTGGAACCCGGCAAGTCCATGGACGCCGTCTTCGAGCTCAACCGCGCCAAGGACTTCACCACCTTCCGCTCGGCTGCCGAGCACTTCGAGGTTCCCTCGCAGAACCTCATCTACGCGGACACCAAGGGACACATCGGCTACCAGGCCCCCGGCAAGATCCCGGTCCGCAAGACGGGCGACGGCACGATGCCGAGCCCCGGCTGGAGCTCGGAGTACGGCTGGAAGAAGGACCCGATCCCGTTCGACGAGCTGCCGTACGAGTACGACCCGAAGCGCGGCTACATCGTCACCGCCAACCAGGCCGTCGTCGACGAGAAATACCCCCACCTGCTCACCAAGGACTGGGGCTACGGCACCCGCAGCCAGCGGATCAGCGGCCTCATCGAGTCGAAGATCAAGGGTGGCGAGAAGATCTCGACCGAAGACATGCAGAAGATGCAGATGGACAACAGCAGCGAGATCGCCGCGCTGCTGGTGCCGAAACTGATGAAGATCAAGGTTTCCGACACGAGCGTGCGCGAGGCGCAGAAGCTCCTGGAGGGCTGGGACTACACCCAGGAGCCCGACTCGGCGGCCGCCGCGTACTTCAACGCGGTCTGGCGCAACATCCTGAAGCTGGCGTTCGGCGACAAGCTGCCCAAGGAGATGCGGGTCGAGGGCGAATGCCTCACCGTGCTCCCGGCCGACAGCACGGGCCCGGTCGACGAGCAGGACAAGCCGGTTCGCGAGTGCGGTCAGCGCGACGCGGACTCGGCGCAGCCGGACGGCGGCGACCGCTGGTACGAGGTGGTCGCCAACCTCGTGGACGACGAGAACAACGACTGGTGGAAGGCGCCGAAGAACCGCAGGGACGAGGCGGCCGAGAACCGTGACGAGCTCTTCGCCCGCGCCATGAAGGACGCCCGCTGGGAGCTGACCGCCAAGCTCGGCAAGGACATCTCCACCTGGAGCTGGGGCCGACTGCACCAGCTGACCCTGAAGAACCAGACCCTCGGTACCGAAGGCCCCGATCTGCTCCAGCGGGCCCTCAACCGCGGCCCGTGGAACCTGGGCGGCGGCGAGGCCGCGGTCAACGCCAGCGGCTGGAACGCGGCGGGCGGCTACGAGGTCATCTGGGTCCCGTCGATGCGCATGGTCGTCAACGTGGGGGACTGGGACAAGTCCCGCTGGATCAACCTCAGCGGCGCGTCCGGTCACGCGTTCAGCGCGCACTACACCGATCAGACCGACAAATGGGCCGACGGAGATCTGCTCGACTGGTCCTTCGGGACGAACGCCGTGGCCAGGTCGACGAAGGACACGCTGACGCTCAAGCCGTCGTAGGGCGGCGGACCCGGCACCGCGGGGTCCGGGCCGACGGGCCCGGCGCGGTGCCGGCCGGGCTCACGGCCTCCCCACTCCCTGTCGTGGGGGAGGCCGTCAGTCCGTGAAGCGCCGCGTTCCGGCCGGTGTCACCACGGCGTCCACGGGGTGGTCGTGCGGTTCCACGGGAACCGTCGCGACCACCTCGTTGTCGTAGAGCAGGACGATCAGCGCGGGGTGCGCCCCCGCGGCCGCGAGCCGGGCCAGCACCCGGTCGTACGAACCGCCGCCCCGGCCGAGCCGCATCCCGCGTCCGTCCACCGCGAGGCCCGGCAGCAGGACCGCGTCCGCGTCGAGGACGGCGTCGGGCCCCAGCCGTGGACCGTCCGGCTCCAGCAGCCCGCGGCCCGCCGGGCGGAGGCGGCCGGCACCTTCGTACGGTGCCCAGTCCAGATCGTTGTCCGGGAGGAGCACCGGCAGCAGTACCCGTACGTCCCGCGCGCGCAGCGCGTCCAGCAGCGCGCGGGTCCCCGGTTCACTCCCGACCGAGACATAGGCGGCGACGGTACGGGCCCCGGCCAGCTCGGTGAGACCGACTGCGCCCCGGGACAGAACCATCGCGGCATTTTCGACGTCTTCGCTGGTCAGGAGGGCTCGCGAGGCGAGTAGTTGACGCCTGAGCGCGGCCTTTCCGGACATGTCGGTGTTCAACGTGCACCTGCGCATCTCTCGTATGTGCATATAGAAGTACAAAGTTAACCAGCGACTTATCTTCCGCCTGTGCTCACCGGTTATGGTTGCGCGCATGACTCAGTTGCACCCCAGGATCAGCAAGGCTGTCATTCCGGCCGCAGGGCTCGGTACCCGCTTCCTGCCGGCCACCAAAGCCACTCCCAAAGAGATGCTGCCTGTGGTCGACAAGCCCGCGATCCAGTACGTCGTCGAGGAGGCGGTGGCCGCCGGTCTCTCCGACGTACTCATGATCACCGGCCGCAACAAGCGCCCGCTCGAGGACCACTTCGACCGCAACTACGAGCTGGAGTCGGCGCTCACCCGCAAGGGAGACGCCGAACGGCTCCAGAAGGTCCAGGAGTCGAGCGACCTCGCCACCATGCACTACGTCCGACAGGGGGACCCGCGGGGCCTCGGCCACGCCGTGCTGTGCGCAGCACCGCACGTCGGTGACCAGCCGTTCGCGGTCCTCCTCGGCGACGACCTGATCGACCCGCGCGACCCGCTGCTCGCCCGCATGGTCGAGGTCCAGGAGCGCGAGGGCGGCAGTGTCGTCGCCCTCATGGAGGTCGAGCCGGAGCAGATTCATCTGTACGGCTGCGCGGCCGTCGACGCCACCACGGACGGCGATGTCGTCAGGGTCACCGGCCTGGTCGAGAAGCCCGACGCGGCCGACGCGCCCAGCAATCTCGCCATCATCGGGCGCTATGTCCTCGACCCTGCCGTCTTCGACATACTGCGCAGGACCGAGCCGGGCCGCGGGGGCGAGATCCAGCTGACCGACGCGCTGCAGCTGCTCGCCGCGGACGAGAAGATCGGCGGCCCGGTGCACGGTGTCGTGTTCAAGGGACGCCGCTATGACACCGGCGACCGGAGCGACTATCTGCGTGCCATTGTCAGACTCGCGTGCGAACGTGAAGACCTGGGACCGGAGTTCCGGGCCTGGCTCCGCCGTTATGTCACCGAGGAGATGTAGCACTTTGAGCAGCACGATCTGGTCGGTGGACGAGCACCTGGAGGACATTCTCGGCGCCGTGCGGCCCCTCGAACCCATCGAGCTGCAACTGCCCGAGGCCCAGGGCTGTGTCCTCGTCGAGGACGTCGTGGTGGAGATCGCCCTGCCGCCCTTCGACAACAGCTCGATGGACGGGTACGCGGTCCGGATCGCCGATGTCGAGGGCGCCAGCGAGGAGTTCCCCGCGGTGCTCACGGTCATCGGTGACATCGCGGCGGGCAGCGACGGGCTCTCCGGCGACCAGACCGTGGGACCGGGCGAGGCCGCACGCATCATGACCGGCGCACCGCTGCCGGCCGGTGCCGAGGCCGTCGTCCCGGTCGAGTGGACCGACGGCGGTACGGGCGGCGGCCCGGCGGACACCATGCGCGCCCACAGCGACGCCCCGCAGGGCGCGGGCGGCGAGGTCCGTGTCCACCGCCCGGTCGAGGCCCGCGCCCATGTCCGGGCCCGCGGCAGCGATGTGCAGCCCGGCGATCTGGCGCTGCGGGCCGGTTCGGTGATCGGGCCGCCGCAGATCGGGCTGCTCGCCGCGATCGGCCGCTCCACCGTGAAGGTGCGTCCGCGGCCGCGGGTCGTCGTCATCTCCACCGGCAGCGAACTCGTGCAGCCCGGCGAGGAGCTGACCGGCGGCCGGATCTACGACTCGAACAGCTTCGCGCTGACCGCCGCCGCGCGCGACGCCGGAGCGATCGCCTACCGGGTCGGAGCCGTCGCGGACGACGCCGATTCGCTCCGCGCCACGATCGAGGACCAGCTGATCCGCGCGGACATCGTCGTCACCACGGGCGGGGTCAGTGTCGGTGCGTACGACGTGGTCAAGGAAGCACTGTCCTCCGTCGGCGACGAGGACGAGCCGGGCAGCGGCATCGACTTCCGCAAGCTCGCCATGCAGCCCGGCAAGCCGCAGGGCTTCGGCTCGATCGGCCCGGAGCACACACCGCTGCTGGCGCTGCCGGGCAATCCCGTCTCCTCGTACGTCTCGTTCGAGCTGTTCGTGCGGCCCGCGATCCGCAGGCTGATGGGCCTGGAAGAGGTGACCCGCCCGACCGTCAGGGCCACGCTGAACACCGACAACGCGCTCTCCTCGCCGCCCGGCAGGCGCCAGTTCCTGCGCGGCACGTACGACGCGGAGGCGGGCACCGTCACCCCTGTCGGTGGCTCGGGATCGCATCTGATCGCGGCCCTCGCCCAGGCCGACGCGCTGATCGTGCTGCCTGAGGACGTCACCTCCGCGGAGCCCGGCACGGTCACCGAGGTGATCCTGCTCCGCTGAACGCCGGCCGGTGGCGGTACGGTGTCTGCCGCTGTGCCTTACCGGGGGACACCCCTCGGACCCCCGGCCGCACCCCGGTGCAGGCCGAGCGGGCAACCGGCGCCCTACCGCTAGGCGGAGTTCAGTGAGTACGCAGAACAGGCTGACGCATCTCGACGAGGCGGGCGCGGCCCGGATGGTCGACGTGTCCGAGAAGGACGTCACCGCGCGCGTCGCCCGCGCCAGCGGCCGGGTCCTCGTCTCGCCGCGCGTCGTCGAACTGCTCCGTGGCGAGGGAGTCCCCAAGGGCGACGCCCTCGCCACCGCCCGCATCGCGGGGATCATGGGTGCCAAGCGCACCCCGGAGCTGATTCCGCTCTGCCACCCGCTCGCCGTCTCCGGTGTGAAGGTCGACCTGAGCGTCGCCGACGACGCGGTGGAGATCACCGCCACGGTGAAGACGACGGACCGCACGGGCGTGGAGATGGAGGCGCTGACCGCCGTCTCGGTCGCCGCGCTCACCGTGATCGACATGATCAAGGCGGTCGACAAGAGCGCGGTCATCACGGATGTCCGGGTCGAGGCGAAGTCCGGCGGCAAGTCGGGCGACTACCGGCGGCCGGCGCCGGAGGGATCGGACGCATGACGGCGTCCACCGGCGCGGCGCCGCCCGCCCCGTACACCGCCCTTGTCGTCACGGCGTCGAACCGCGCCTCGGCCGGTGTCTACGCCGACCGGGGCGGTCCCCTGATCGTCGAGGCGCTCACCGCGCTCGGCTTCGCCGTCGACGGGCCGCAGGTCGTCCCCGACGGCGACCCCGTCGAACAGGCCCTGCGGGCCGGGGTGGCCGCCCGGTACGACGCCATCGTCACCACCGGCGGTACGGGCATCTCGCCGACCGACCGCACCCCGGACGCCACCCGCCGCGTCCTTGACCACGAGATCCCCGGCATCCCGGAGGCGATCCGCGCCGAGGGCCGTGAGAAGGTCCCCACGGCCGCGCTCTCCCGTGGCCTCGCGGGTGTGGCGGGCGGCACCCTCATCGTGAACCTGCCCGGCTCCACCGGCGGGGTACGGGACGGGCTTGCCGTCCTCGAACGTCTTCTGGTGCACGCCGTCGACCAGCTCCGCGGCGGCGACCACCCCCGACCCGGGAGCCCGAGCTGAACGTCCCGACCTGGCCGGTGATCCTGACGGACGGCGCGATCACCCTCCGGCCGATAAAGCTGCGGGACCAGCGCGTGTGGCGCGAGGTCAATCGGCGCAACCGCAACTGGCTGCGCCCCTGGGAGGCCACCGTTCCACCGCCCGCCCCGGGCGGCCCGGTCGCCCGGCGTCCCACGTACCGTCAGATGATCCGCCATCTGCGTTCCGAGGCCAACGCGGGCCGGATGCTGCCCTTCGCCATCGAGTACGAGGGACGCCTGGTCGGGCAGTTGACGGTCGCCGGGATCACCTGGGGGTCGATGTGCTCGGGACACGTCGGCTACTGGGTGGACCAGGACGTGGCGGGCCGCGGTGTGATGCCGACCGCGGTCGCGCTCGCTGTCGACCACTGTTTCCGGACGGTCGGACTGCACCGCATCGAGGTGTGCATTCGGCCGGAGAACGGGCCCAGCCGGAGGGTCGTGGAGAAACTCGGATTCCGCGAGGAAGGGCTGCGTCCGCGCTATCTCCACATCGACGGTGCCTGGCGGGATCATCTGATCTTCGCGCTCACGGCGGAGGAGGTGCCCGACGGACTGCTCCGGCGCTGGCACCAGGCACGACCGGAACGCCACGCGAAATAAAATAAGTGTTCGAAATTGATCGATGTGTGGCCGCTGACGAACGCACAAACGCCGACTGCCGATCTGAACAATCACAAAAAAGTCCGCGATATCAGCCGGATCGTGCGACACACCGGGCCAATTGGCGGATGCCTCCGTGCAAACCCCTCTACGGTGTGAGACGTGAGCAGCAGCGGCCTCATCTACGCAGTCATCGTCGGGGCCTGGGCCGCCTACTTGGTGCCGATGTGGCTCCGCAGGCAGGACGAGCTCAATGAAGCCCGTCCGACGGAACGCTTCAGCACCGCCATCCGGCTGCTGTCCGGACGGGCGGCCATGGAGCGCCGGTACGCCAAGGAGCTGCGGGAACGCACCGCCGAGGAGGCGGACCCCGACGTCGACCCGGACGCGGACACGGACCGAATGGATTCCGTGGACGTCCGGGCCTTTGCCGCGCCTCCGGCGCACACCGAAGCCCGGTTGCACGACCCGGCGCGCGCACCGGAGCCGCAGGCCCAGGACAGACCCGTACACGCGCCCGTGTCCGCACGGCGTGCACGACCCGGCGGGACCGACGCCGAGCGCGCCCGGCGCGCCCAGCGCTCCCAGGTCCTCGCGCGCCGGCGGCGCACCACCTCGGTCCTCTTCCTCGCCTTCACCCTCGGCGCGATCGTCGCGGCCGTCGGCGGCCTGCGCTTCCTGTGGGCGCCCGCGGTGCCGGCCGTGCTGCTGAGCATGTACATCGTGCATCTGCGGGCCCAGGAACGGCGCCGGTTCGTCTTCACCATGGACCGGCGCAGGGCGGAGGTCGCGGCGCAGCGCCTGCGCGAGAACCGTCCCCGCAGGCACCAGCCCGCGTCGACGGCCCCCGCCGAGTCCGACGAGGAGCCCGAATCGCGCCACCCGGAGCCCGAGCCCGCCCCCGCGGTCTCTCCGCAGGAGGCGGGCCGCCGCGCCCTGGTCGAGCAGACGGACCACGCGGAATGGGTCGACCAGCAGCGTGAACGCGGCCGGGTCCAGGGCGACAGCTGGGAGCCGGTCCCGGTCCCGCTGCCGACGTACGTCACCGCACCGGTCGCCCCGCGCGCCACGGGCGGCGTCGAGGTCGGCAACCCGGAGACCTGGAGCGCGGCCCGCTCCAGCACGGCCGAGCCGACCCAGACGGGCACCGCGCCGCCCGCCGCACCCCCGGTCGAGCCGGCGCCACGCCAGCGCACCGGCTCGTCCCGCCGCTCCCGCGACCGCGGCCGGACCCCGCTCTTCGACCAGTACGAAGACGGCGACCGGCCCCGCGCCGCCAACGAGTGAGACCCGCTCCGACGCCGACCCGGCTGACCAGCAAGGGAACGGATTTCCAAGCACCCCTGTGAGGGTGCTAGAGTTTCACTCGTTGCAAGGGCCTGTGGCGCAGTCTGGTAGCGCACCTCGTTCGCATCGAGGGGGTCTGGGGTTCAAATCCCCACAGGTCCACCGCAGGGCCGTTCACGGGTTCATCCCGGAACGGTTCACGAGATCCCGGTCAGACGGTCACCGTCTGACCGGGATCTCGTCGTTTGAGCTCCTGCTTGTGTGAAAGTCAGCCTGCCGGGCCGCTGGGAAGCGCGGCGGTCCGCGTCGGAACGGACCGGGGGTCGGGATGCGGACATGCCGCGGGGACCGCAGGCGTGGAGGCAGACTCCTGCGGTCTCGCGACGTGTCGATCTTCAATTACCCGGAACGTGCCCACTCAGGGGCTGCGGCTCAGCGCCTGAGAGCGGGGCGCGACCGTCAAGCTGATCGTCGGGTAGGGCACAAGGATGTCGTTCGGCTCGAGGTCGAGGCCGGTGATCGCACTTTGCTTGCTGGCGGCCAGGTACTGCTCGAGTTCCTTGATGTTGTGGACCATGACGGTGATGGCGGACAGGAGGGTTTGGGCGACGCGGCCACGGGGCTGACGTCTCTCGCGGGCGTGCAGGGCGGAGTCGACGGACTTCAGTCGCCCGTTGCCACCTTCGATGTGAGCACGCAACGTTTGGTAGGCCAAGGCCCAGGAGGGCGTCTGCCAAGGCAGCTCCTGCCGCGTGCGGGGCATGACGTGCGCCTGCACGGTGACGGAGGACTGGCGGCAACATTTGGGGCGTTCGCCGAGCGGCATGGTTGGGGGCTCTACGGTGGGCCGGCTGGCGGGGTGCGCGGTGCGCTCCCTGTGGGCATCGAGGTTGATGACGACCGGTACAGGCCCCTTCTTCGTCGGTGCGCCGCGGCCCTCACGCTCCTGTGCCCAGGGGCAGTTGACCTTAGTGATGGGGCAGGCGAACCGCTCGGTGCCGCGATCGTCGAGTGTGTCCTTGCGGGTGAGCGCGTACGCCTCGATCTCCTGCAGCTGCTCTCGAAGCGGGATGCGTTCACGCTCGTTCTTGGCGCTGCGGATCTGCGTGTACAGGTCGAGCAAGCGGCGCGGGGTGAGGGGGCAGAAGAGTCGGCCCACTTTCGTGATCGCGCCCTGGTGATGGCCTTCCGCCTTGGCGGAGGTGACCTGGGGCTCAGTGAAGTCGAGCACGGGCATGTAGCCGAGGGCGCGCATCGGCCGGTGGAAGTTCTCGGGGAGGAGCTTGGTGTAAGCGCGGTCGGCCGCCGTGAAGCCACGGAGCTCGGTGAGCTGCGCCAGCACAGCGCTGACGTAGTGGGCGTGGCGGCCCATGTCCTTCTCTGGCGTGTGCAGCACCATGCCGAGGATCAGCTGTGGGTAGCGGCCGGCTCGGTCCGGGTCGGCGTGAGCCGCGATGGCGAGCGTGGCGCTGTAGCCGAACTCCCGGTCGCCACCTCCCTTGTAATGCCAGTTGGCGCTCGCCTCCAGAGCGGAGCGCTTACGTGTGTGGGGACGGGCCCAAGTTGGCACGCAGGTGGTGTCGATCGCGCTGTCGCCGCGCCAATGACGCATCAGACCTTTCACGAAGGCGATGCGGACCGGGGCGGTGACCAGCCGGTTGGCGAGTTCTTCCAGACGGCGGAGAGCGGGCTGTCCGTGTTCACCGTTCCACTGAGCGGCCACTTTGAGGCCTGCTGCCCTGGGAAGCCGACTGCGGCGCTGGTGCGGTGCAGCGTCCAGCAACCGGTTCATGCGGGTCCAGGCGCGGTGGAAGCGGTTGTAGAGCGCGTTGACCGCATCCTGGTCCTCGATGTCGCAGGTCGGAATGGAGAGGTGGGCGCGCAGCCGCTCGCTGGTGCCGAACGTCATGATCTCGAAAGCGTCGTCGAGGTTGCTGCTGGTCCTCTCGTAGCTTGCGCAGACCAGGCCGAGCAGAACCAGACGGATGGGGTAGCCGGGCGGCCCCGGCAGCCCTGCAAACTGGGCCTCGATCATCTCAACGACGCCACTCTGATGGAGCGTGCGCCGAAGCTTCATGACCTTGCTGTCGGCCATCTCGGACGGCTCGTGTGAGCGCGGGTACGGGCGGCGGGGGCGGCCGTTGCCAGGTTGATAGCGGGGATCATCGGCGGGCGTTCTCATGCCGATCCGCGCAGCATGCGGGCGGTGGCCGCGGTTGTGAGCGGGGGGACCGATGCTCGGTAGGGGGCCAGGGCGGCAGTCGACTTCATGCCCGCCGCCGTGGCGATGACATCTTCTGGGACACGTTGGCGCAGGAGCTCAACGATCCAGGTGCTACGCAGCCGGGCCAGCTTCAGTTCGGGAAGCCCCGATGCACCCTTCAGCGTCCGCTCGGCCCAGTTGGACACACCGTTCTTCGGGTCGGCGACTTGGCGTTGAGGCAGGAACAGGTATCGGTCACCCGCGGCACACGCCCTTGCAGCGAGGGCCTCCTCCCACATCGCTCGGCAGACCACCAGCCGGTCGCTGCCCGGTACTGCGACGACCACCGCCTCCGACGGCAGCACGGTGATGTCGGTGCCGCGGATGGCCAGCACCTCGCGGCGTGCCAGTCCGCAGCCGGCGCCGAGGGCCAGCAGGGCCAGCGCGCTGCCGCCGATGGCGGACGTAGGGGGCAGTGTGCGGGCCCACATCAGGTAGCGGGCGAGTTCAGGCGGGGTGTACGGGGCTGCGCGCTGGCGCTTGGCACTCATTCGGGGCGTGGGCTGCTGGCCGTACTCCAACCACAGCAAGGCTTCGCGGATGCGCAGGAGGATGCTCCGGTACGTCTGGACGGAACTGCCTTCGAGTTTCGTCCGTGCGAGCAGGTATCGCGTCATCACCTCTGGCGCCAGCCATGCCAGAGGGTCGCGGGCAATGCCGACGCGCTCGGCGTACATGGCCAGACCGGAGAGCGCCAGCATCACTTTCGGGACTGGATATGGGACGGAATCGCAGGTCGCGGCGGCCACCATGCGAACGCCATCGGCGACCAAGGGCCACTCCGATGGCTTTTCCAACGGCTGGTAGCCGAGGATCGCGCCGCTCATTGCCGTCTCCAAAGGAACGCACCACGAAAAGTGGCTACACAAGTGGCCACCTGTTTCGTGAGTGTGCACTTCGACAGTCAGGAGCGCATGCGCATGACCGGAGGACGAGGCCGCAGCAGGCCGCCGCGGGAGCTGGCTCGGGACCCGGAGAACTGGCCCGAGGCGACGTTCGTTGACCAGCCCCAGGCCAGGATTGTGCAGGCGGTCGCACAAGGCCTGACCAGGCAAATGACCCTTCAGGGGCTGGGTCTGCGACGCGTCGCCGCTCTCAGTGGCGTCAACCGTCAGGCGGTCGCGAATCTCCTCGCTGGCAGTAGCTGGCCGGACGTGGCGACGTTGAGCCGTCTGGAGGACGGGCTCGGCGTGGGTCTCTACCCGGGTACCAATGATCCGGGATCGATGCATTGCTGAACCTCCGGAACCCGCACGTCATCTGTGCAGGCAGGACGGATTGGGCTCAGCACGCCACAGGTGACCCGACGGTGGGCTACCCTCAAAACGGCATGCAGAAGCCCCTAACCGGACTCACATGCTCGGTGCCGCCGAGACTGATCCCTTGGCGGCACCACCAATTCACCGTCCAACGCCGTGCTGATCCTTCACGGCAACGGACGTGCTGCTAGGCGCTGCTACTTATCGATCCACCTCCGCCCCGGTGTACAGGCCCGGTCCGACCTGCTTCAGGAATCCCTTATTCACCAGGCGGTTGAGCCGGTGACGCATCCGCTCGATCTCTGCTCGAGGCGCACTCTTGTCGACGAGGGGGATGACTGCGTCCTTGGGGCTCATCGGTCGATCTGCCGAGCCCACCAGAGTGACTACCTTCCGGTTCAGCTCGGTAAGTCGACCAGAGAGCTTCGAACCCTGCTGGTTGTCCGTCCTGCGCCGCTGCTGCCCGCCGGGGGCCGACTCTGCATCCGACTCGGTGGCTCCTGAAGCGCCATTCGTGGAGGACTGTGCATGAACCCCGTCGCGGCCTTCGGCGGATCCCCCACTCGCAGTCGGTTTCCCAGGCAGCGTCTCTTCGAGAAGCTGCGCTGCAGTACGCCGAGTGATTGCAAGTGCTGCCAGTCGCTCCTCGGTCTCGGCGATCTCAGCGCGCAGTCGGGCAACCAACTCCCGAGCAGCGTGTTCCTCCGCGTCGAGACGATGGAAGAGCATGTCACTCATTGCCGACTCCCCATCAAACTCCCTACAGCTAGCCGCTGTTGCGTGCGAGTCCGCCCGCAACCTTGCACGCAAGCGTCACTCTAGAGCCACCGTGTGTCATCGCGGGGCCCCTTGCTGAATCTCACCTATGCAACAGAGGGTGCGCGCAAACCATTGCGTCGAAGGGGAGCTTGCGCAACCACAGCAGTGGTCCTCCTTGGGGTGTTCGTCGCTGTGCATCCCCGCAGGGGGCGCACGAGTCTCCTGGTTCGGGGTTTGCGCTTGGTGGACTGACCCTACGGCGCCGGTGAGTGCTCGTGCAGTTGAGCGCGCGCCATCATGGAGCTCAACCAAGAGTGATTGGGCCGTCGGGTAGCCAGCCGTCGAGGTAGCCGTCGACCAGGGTCGCCGTGCTGTCGAGGTGGGGCTCCTTCAAGAGCGACGAGAGCATCGCCCGCGCTGCCCACATGGCAGCCAGCCCAGACCGCCCTCCTCTGTGGATCGAGTTGGAGGCCAAGGGTGCCTTAGTGCGAGCTAGAAACACACGCTCCTCCATCCGCACTCGTGGCGCGCCACTCGAGGGCGGAGCGGCCCATCTTCGTCCGACAACTGGTCCCCATCGGAGAGCCGAGCCGCTGAAGCAACGTGTTCCTAGCCTCAGGGCGGCCTCAGTGTAGGACTCGACCAGCCGGACCGGGCAGTGGGGCAAAGTCCAGTGCTTGTGGATGGAATCAAAAAGTGGAAAGAGGGCTACGCGCTCTTGTGCATCGATCACGGCGAGAGTCACCGTGCGATGAAAACGGGGGCCGGGGAGGTGCATGGAACACGATTAGCCGCTGGCTGGACAAGTAGCCATCCGGATGGGCCGAACAGTGGATAGCCCCGACGGAGGGGGATGGATGGAGAAGAGTGCTTCGAACGGTCGCGAACGTGTTCCTGGCTGTCGCCCTGTGCGTGGCTTGTCACGCCACACGTCGCTGAACCAGGAAGTCTCCCTCTCGCTTGTTGTTGTAGGCGTGAGGTCAAGAGCGATACGCCGCATTTGTGGCCCGTGAGCGAGATGTCTACACCAGTCGGCCAGCCTTTAACGAGCTCAGTGGAGTAAGCGTGGCCAGCGCCGCGGGAATCCAGGCTGCCGACGGCTAGCTACTAAGATGTGGCCGGGACGGTGGGTAAGGGCAGGTGCGATGGTGTGTGACGGGAGTCACGCTGGCAGGTAATGGGCGCTCCCTGGCCCTGGTCAAAGTCCCCTGTCTCTATGTCTCTGTCCTTGTCCTGCCCGAGCCGATCCTCTTGGAGGTCTCCCGGTGACGTCAGCCGCGCGGCCGTCCGCTCCGAAGCCCGGTCCTCCTCTGCGCAGGGAGCGTTGGTTCCAGCCGCGCCGTTCGTGGTTCGGATGGGAGCAGGAGGGGCTGGACCATGTACGCGAGCTGATGCCGCAAGTCGAGCCGCACCGGGCGTGGGCGACGTTCCAGTTCACCGGTGCCTCCGGACGGGTCAACGAGTGTGATCTGCTGATCGCTGTGCCTGGTGGCCTTTACCTGCTGGAGCTGAAGGGCCACCCGGGAAGGGTGGTGAATCACGGTGACACCTGGCAGTTCCACGACGAGCGGGTACGCACGCTCAAGAACCCGCTACATCTCACCGATCTCAAGGCCAAGGAGTTGAAGGAACAGCTCACTCGTGCGGCGCGTGCGCTGAACGAGGACCCGAGGCAGGTCCCCTTCATCAAGCCGGCGGTCTTCCTGCACGACCCCGACTTGAACAGCGAGCTCGACGAGTTCCAGCGCACCGCTGTGTACGGGCGCAATGACGGCGGCAGCGGACTTCCGGGAATCTGGGACGGCCTGCTGGGCCTCCCCCCCGAGCGCGAGAGCTGGCGCGTCACCCAGCGGACCGGTCTGTTGCTTGAAAAGCTGATGAAGCACATCGGCGTCAGCCACTCCATGGCTCACCTGCGCTTCGGCGGCGACTGGCGTCTAGAGCCGCGTGCCCTGGACGCAGGCCCCGGCTGGGAGGACCGGCTCGCGACCCGCGACGACGGCCTGGTGAAGGAGAGCGGCCGGGTCAGGATCTACCTCGCCGGCCAGGCAGCCTCAACGCAGCAGCGCGACGCGGTGGACCGGGCGGCTCGCCGTGAGTATCAGGTTCTGCAGGGCATCAACCACCGCGGCATCGTGCAAGCGGTGCAGATCCGGGAGCATGCCGGCGGTCCGGCGATCCTGTTCCGCCACCGCGTCTCGGACCTGCGCCTCGACGCCTACCTCGACGCGTACGGCAGCCGGCTGACCCCCAAGGACCGGCTGGACATGGTGCGCCAGCTCGCCGAGGCGGTCCGATATGCGCACAACCGGTCGCTGTACCACCGTGCCCTCTCGGCCCGTTCGGTGTACGTCTCGGCCGACGAGGACGGCAACGATCCGGTCATCAGGGTTGCGGACTGGCAGACCGCGGCGCGTGACTTCCGGACGACACTGCATCGTTCCCTGGGAGACAGCCCGCTGGACTCCGGGCTGATCGCGGATGTCGCGCAGGTCTACCTCGCCCCCGAGTCCGGCCAGGAGTTCGCCGACCCGGTGGATCTCGATGTGTTCGGTCTGGGCAGTCTGGCGTATCTGCTGCTGACCGGCCGACCGCCCGCCGAGCGCCGCAGCGCGCTGGTGGACCGGCTGGCAGGCGAGGGAGGGCTGCACCCGTACGCGGTCGCCGACGGCGTGTCCACGGTTCTCGACGATCTAGTCTTCCAGGCCACCGCGGCTGACGTACGCCACCGGCCGGTCTCGGCCGACGAGTTCCTGCGGTTGCTGGACGAGGCCGAGGCGGATGCGGCGATCCCCGAATCGGCGGGCGCGCCGGTCGCGGACCCGTTGACGGTGCAGCCCGGGCAGCCGTTGGACGGCACCTGGACAGTCACCCGGGTGCTCGGCACCGGCGCCACGGCTCGCGCACTGCTCGTGCGTCGGACCGGGGACGCTGTCGACGGGCAGGCGGACTTCCCGCGGGTCTTCAAGATCGCCCTTGACCACGAGAAGGACGCCCGCCTGTACGCCGAGGCCGCTGCCCTCAAAGAGGTCGGCGGTGGTCAGATCGTCAAGCTGCTGGCGGACCCCCGTGAGGTCGGCGGTCGCACGGTGCTAGAGATCGAGTACGCGGGGGGCTTCCGCCCGCCTGGCGACCGGGACCCGGTCAGTCTCGGTTCGCGTCTGCGCGGTGAGGGACGGCTGGGTTACGACCAGCTGGAGCGTTTCGGCAACGACCTCTTCGCGGCCTTGGATGCTCTGGCTGCACGGGGCGTGCGCCACCGCGACATCAAACCGGACAACCTCGGCCTGTTCCGGCGCAGCGACGGCTCCTGGCAACTCATGCTGTTCGACTTCTCGCTGGCCGACGTTCCGGACAGGGACGTCCAGGCGGGGACACGCGGCTATCTCGACCCCTTCCTCGGCGGGAGCCGTCGCGCCCGCTACGACGACCACGCCGAGTGGTACGCCGCCGCCGTCACGTTGCATGAGATGGCGTCCGGTGAACGTCCCGTGTGGGGCGACGGCACGGTCGATCCGCTGACGGTCACGAATGCCAAGTTGTATGTCGCCTCCGAGCTGTTCGATCAGGCATTGAGCCAGGGCCTGACCGAGTTCTTCGAGCGTGCGCTGCACCGTGACGCGGAGCAGCGTTACGACAGCCTGCGCGACCTGCAGGAGGCATGGCGTCGGTTGTTCCGTACGGCCGACTCGGCGCGTCCGGCGACCACGCCTGCCACCGTCGGAATGGCCGCCGAGGACATCGAGGATGCCCGTGAGCAGGCTGCGGCAGCCGCCGACCTGAGAACGCCGCTGGATGCGGCGGGCCTGTCGCCGCGTGCCGTGTCGGTGGCCGCTTCTCTCGGTGCCTCGACGGTCGGGGCGCTGCTCGATGTTCCCGCGCACACGATCTCCCGTGCTCGCGGCGCTGGGAACGCGATCCGTAAGGAGCTCAACCGCCGCCACCGCCAGTGGTCGCATGACCTTCGCAAGCGCCCGGAGTCACGCAAACCGGCGGCAATTGCTTTGGACGCCCCGGAGGAGGCGCTGGAGTCGGTGGAGACGCTGGCCGCGCGGCTCATGCCTTCGGAGAATCAGGGGCGTCGTACGAAGCCGCGTCCCGATGTCGTACGCGCCACCCTCCAGTTGCCGGGTGGTGCCGACCTGGGGGACTGGCCGGTGCAGACCGCCATCGCGAAGGCGCTCGACATCAGCCAGAACACGGTTTCCGCGCACCAGCTTGCCGCGGTCGAGCGGTGGGCGGGCCTGCCGTGGATGGACCGGATCCGGGACGAGCTGGCGGCGATACTGTCCGAGCAGGGCAGAGTGATGACCGCCGTGGAGTTGGCGGACGAGCTGCGCGTCCGGCACGGGGCGGGTGACGGCGATGCGGTCGATACGCCGGCCCGGGCGCTGGCAGTGGTCCGCGCGGCGGTGGACACGGAGGCCCGTAAGCGGGACGAGGACGTCGGCTCGGAGGCTCCGGCACGGCTGGCCATGCTGCGGCGTGACGGCCGCGTGCTACTGGCGCTGGAGGACCAGCCCGGTGCGGACGAGCCGACACCCGCCGAACTTGCCGACTACGCGGCGGCACTCGGCGTCGTGGCCGCCAACGTGGCTGTCCGCGACCCACTGCCGGGCCGGGTGACGGTGCTGAGGGAACTCCGCGCGGTCGGTGTGCCCGAGGGCATGCCCCCGCTGGCAGACACCCGGCTCGTCGACCTAGCCGCCGCCATGGCACGGGACATCGGAGTCTCTCCGCGCCTGGAGCTCTATCCTCTGGACCTGCACCTGGACCAGGCGCTGCGGATCTCGCAGGCCGCCGCAGGGGTACGGCCGGACACCGGGATCGGCACCGACGACCTGCTGGCCAGGCTCCGCGCCCGCTTCCCGGCCCTGGCGGTGCTTGCCGACGCCACCTACGTGGAGCTGGAAGAGGCCCTGGACCAGGCCGGCTTCCCGCTCGCCTACGACCAGCAACGCAAGCGTTTTCTGCCACGTGCCCGGGAAGCCGTTGCCTGGCACACCGAGCAGACGGTGTCCGCCCTGGCCAGTACCCGGACGCTCATTGAGGACGCACAGAGCGAGCTGGCGCTCGGCCGTGACCCGCGACGGGTCACGGCCGCCCGCCTCCAGGCGGCTCGTCGGAGGGGTGGTTTCGTCGCTCTCCCGGTCAAGGGTCCGGAACTCCCCGGCTTGGCCGAACAGTTGGCGGAACGTTTCGATGTGACGCCCCTCGCCCTGGACGAGCTGCTCCTCGCGACGCTGTGGGAGCTGGCCCAGGAGCAGGGGGCACCCTGGCAGGCGCTGCTGAAGGCGGATGCCGCGTACGCCGCTTCGGGAAGCATCGGCGCGGGCCTTGCCTCTTACGCACGGCTGGCGCTGGAGCGAGTCTCGGCCCGTATCGAGGAGCTGGCGGCGGCTTCAGGCCCGCGCACGGTTCTCCTCGCTCACCGGGCCGGACTGGTCGCTCGCTACTGGGATGTGGGGGGACGGGAGTTGCTGGTCGCGCTACAGAACGCCGCGGGACGCCCTGCCGTCGCTCCGCATGGCCTCTGGCTGCTCGTTCCCATGGAGGATCCCGAGGCGTCGCCTGCTCTGGACGGCCGCACGGTGGATGTGGTGGACCGGGAGACCCAGCGAGTGGAGCTCAAGGGATTGTTTCTGAAGGAGCTGAAGTCGGGGACGTGGGAGAAGGTGGGCTGACAGGGGCCTTGGCAGCCGCTGTTTTTGGCTGCCCCGGCAGGCAGTCGTTGCCTGTGAGGCGCTCGATGGTGCAGCGGGCCACTGGAGTTCCCCCGCAACCCATAGGCACCTCAACATCGATAGCTTCTTGACCGGGTGTGATGCTGGCCAACTGACCAGATCTGCGTCGGCTCCATACTTACGGGGCTCGGCTACGGGCGATGCTCGCCAGCCGGCCGGTCGGACCGACCTGGGCGCCTTGCAGTGCGCAAGGGGGCCTTGTGTCCCAATTGCCCTTCCGCTCCGAGAAGATCGGCCTACGATCTGACCTGTGCCGGAACCCACCCAGCAACAACACTTCGCCTCGGCCGCGTTGCGGCACTTCCTAGACGGCGACTACCTCCGTAAGGGCAGCCGTCTGCCCTCAGCCGACCACCTCTACGGGTTTGCTGCCGAGTGCGCGGTCAAGAGCCTGCTGCTGTACTTCACGGAGGTGCAGATGGAACCTCTGGAAGGCGAGGAGAAGCCGTCTGCCAAGCCGCGGGCCAGGCACCCGGAGGACGCCGAGCGGATCATCGAGTTCGGTCATGTCAACGAACTCGTCCGTGAGATCAAGCTGTTCGCGAGCGGTCGGTCCGGCGCACCGCTTCACGCCCTGCTCGACAGTGATCTGCGGGCGTTCAGAAGGTGGAATGTTGCCCACCGTTACCGTGACGGCGGGTGGTTGCAAGCCGATGTGGTGGACAAGCGCCGGGAAGCCGCACACCGCATAGTTTCCCTGAATGAAACAGCCGTGATCAACAGAAGGCTCCCGTGAAACCCTCCTCCTTCCCTGTGTACTTCGACGAGGCCCGTGAGCGCGCCTTTGCCATCGCCCGAACGGCAGCAAGACGCGGCTTCCCTGTCCTCCTGGTCCGGGACGTACTGGGCTGCTTCACCCTCATCGTCGACGACACGGACCGCGAGGAGGCGGCGGCAGGCTGCCGGGAGCAGTGGGAGGCGGAGTTCGAGGACCGCATTGGCCGTTACCGGGCCGACCGGGTGGTCCTGCTCGCCTCGGAAATGTTCTCCGCGGGCGCGTTGTTGAACTCCCCGCGTGTGGTGGACGATCCTGACGGCCCGACGGCTGCCGGCTCCGTCCGCTTCCTCGACAACACGGTCGTCGGCGAGGACTGGGCCAGGGTGAGTACACCGGCCCCCGAGGCCGGGAGCCCTCGCAACCATCGCACGGTGCTGTACGGCTTCAAGGGCGGAGTCGGGCGGTCGACGGCCACGGTGATGCTAGCCCGCCATCTCGCGGACCGCGGCCATGCCGTTCTGGTGGTTGATCTGGACCTGGAGTCGCCGGGTGCCGGCCCGCTGCTGATGGGCAAGGAGCTACCCCGTCATGGCCTCGTCGACTACCTGGTGGAATCCGCGGTCGGCAACGCGGAGGGCATGGAGTTCGTGACCCGCTCGTCCTACGCGCCGCGTCGATCCGGTGACAACATCGGCGAGGTTTGGGTGGCCCCGGCGAGGGGGCGCGACCCGGAACCGGGGGGAATCCCGAACGCGTACGTCGACAAGCTGAACCGCGTCTACGCCGACACTCCCGATGCCTCCTTTGCGACCCGCCTGGAGCGTGCAGTCCACGCCTGTGAGGACGCGGTGGCACGGGACGGCGACCACGAGCGGCGTCCGGACGTGGTCCTGCTGGACAGCAGGGCCGGTATCCACGACATCGCCGCCGTCGCCATCTCCCGCCTCTGCGATCTGGCCCTTCTGTTCGGCACGGACAACGCCCAGACGTGGAGCGGATACGGAGACCTGTTCGCCGCCTGGCAGTCCTCGGGCCAGGCTCCGCGCATCCGGGAGAAACTGGGCATGGTCGCCTCGATGGTCCCCGACTCCGTGCACTACCCCCTGGAGTCCTATCTGGAGCGTTTCCGCGCACATGCGCACGAGCGCTTCGAGGTGCTGTACGACGCAGTCGGGGCCGACGAAGTGCAGGACGGCGCACTGCACGACGAGTCCGCTCCGCATTGGGCCGTCCCGATCCTGTTCGAACCGGGCCTGGTGGGCATGGACGCGGCCGACGCTCCGGGCTGGCAGGACCGCCGCTTCGTGAAGGCCGCGTACGGTGAGTTCCTGGAGACCACGACCCGCCGCATCGAGGCCGACCTGCGGGAGCGCAGGGACGACCAGGAAGGACCCCGATGACGGCCGAGGCCCCGCTCACCGCCGCCGAGTACCGCGACCTGCTGTCGACGGCGCTGGAGGAGTCCCCGTACGCCGACACCCGGGCGCCGTCCGCGCACACCCTGTTCATGCCGGACTCACACCGCACCGCTCTGTACGTCGACACAACGGTGGTGCCGGGTGGTCGGGGTGTCGGCAAGACCTTCTGGTACCGCTCGCTGCTCGACGAGGGGCTGCGCGACCTCGTCTCCGCCGAGTACCGCATCAGCCGGCTGCGCCGCGTGATCGTCTCGCCCGGACACGGTCTGGCGATGCAGTCCGAGTCCTACCCGAGCCCTCAGGTCCTGCGGGCCCTGTTGGAGTCCGGGGACACGTTCGACATCTGGTACGCGGTGCTGCTGAACGCCCTGGGTGAGCCGGAGCTGCGCGCCCTGCCCAACTGGTCGGACAAGGTGGCCTGGGTGCGTGTCAACCCGGAGCCGGCCCAGCGCACGATTGAGCGCGCGGACCGGGAGGCGTACGACAAGAACCTGGTTCACCTGCTGCTCTTCGACGCCTTGGAGCACCTGCACAACGACCGCGAGCAGGCGGACCGGCTCGTCGGCGGAATCCTGCGGCTGGCCCTGCAGATGCGCTTCGGCACCCGGAACATCCGGCTCAAGGTGTTCATCCGCCCGGACATGTTCGACTCGGCCCGGCAGCACTTCCCGGACGCCTCGAAGCTGTCGGGTTACGCGGCCGAGCTGACCTGGACGCAGACCGATCTGTACGGGCTGCTCTTCCACTGCCTGGGCAACGAGGACAGTGAGACGGCCCGACGGTTCCAGCGGATCACGGGGGGCTGGGTCTCCGAAGCTGAGGGCACACGCCACGTCCCACCGCTGCTGCTGCGCAACGACGAAGAGTCACAGATCCTGTTGTTCGAGCAGATCGCGGACCCTTTCATGGGCAGCAACTTCCGCAAGGGGAGGCCGTACACCTGGCTGCCCAACCATCTGATGGACGGGAACGGGAGGATCAGCCCGCGTAGCTTCCTCCAGGCGCTCCTGACGGCGGCCGATAGCACGCACACCGCTTACCGGGGCCATGACCGGGCCCTGCATCAGGAGGCGATCCGCGCCGGGGTGCAGAAGGCCTCGCAGCGGCGGGTCCACGAGGTCAGCGAGGACACACCGTGGGTGGAGCTGGCGATACGGCCGCTCGCGGGCTGCCAGGTGCCCATCGAGAAGCAGACGGTGCTGAACCTGTGGGCGGAGAAGAATCTCCCGGCTGAGTTGGCGAAGGACTCCGCCCTGTACGCGCAGGCCGACGAACCCCGCCTGGTGCGGACCGGCCCCCGGCACCCTGATGATCTGCCCCGGCTGATCGACGAGCTGATGTCCCTCGGCGTCATGACTCCGCCCCGTCGTGACGGACGCCTGGACTTGCCCGATGTGTACCGGATCGCGTTCGGGCTCGGGCGCCGGGGCGGGGTGCCGCGTCCGAAGGTGTAGCTCCGGCGGCTGGCTGCCGGACCGGGCGGCCAGGCTGGCAGGATGGACGGATACGCCGTGACCACGCGGCAGGCTTGTCGGGGATGGGAAGAGGTTCCGCCGGTGTCGTCTGAGGAAGCCCGTACGACGACGGGTGCGTCGCAGGACCGCGAGGCGATGTTCGAGAGCCTGCTCAAGGAATTGCAGAAGCAGGTCGCGCTGCTGGAGGACGACCTCCGGGCGAGGGCGCGGGAAGAGCCGTTCAGCGGGTCTCTTGCGGCCGAGTACCAGCATGCCGTGGCTGCGGATCGAACGGACGGCGGCACTTACGGGACATGGCTCGACGGACGCCTGGTGCAGATTGCCGCAGCCTGGGTCCTGGCTTGCGTCTTCGTCCGTTTCAGCGAGGACAACGGGCTCATCCGCGACGCCTGGCTGTCCGGCCCCGGCGAGCGTCTACTTGAGGCCCAGGACCGCCACGAGGAGCACTTCCGGAAGCACCCAGACCAGAACGACCGTGACTGGCTGAAGGCCTCCTTCGACGCCCTCGCCGACGCGCACCCGACGGCGGCGGCTCTCTTCGACGAGCGCCACAACCCGATGGGGGAGGTCACGCCGTCCTACGAGGCGGCGGCCCGACTGCTCGCCTTCTGGCGCGAACGGGGCGCGGACAACGAGGTCCGCTACGACTTTACCGACCCGGAGCTGAACACCCGCTTCCTCGGCGACCTCTACCAGGACCTCTCCGAGCACGCCCGCAAGACGTACGCGCTGCTCCAGACCCCGGTCTTCGTGGAGGAGTTCATCCTCGACCTCACGCTGGAACCGGCTGTCGAGGAATTCGGCCTCGACCCGGTTTGGAAGCACAAGCCGGACGACTGGCGGGGCGAGCTGGACGAGGACGATCAAGTGCGCGGCCTGCGCTGCATCGACCCCGCGTGCGGCTCAGGCCACTTCCTGCTCGGCCTGTTCGAGCGGATTCTCGCGAAGTGGCGCGAGCTGGAGCCGGGCACGGACCGGTGGCTACTAATCCGCCGTGCTCTGGAGTCCGTGCACGGCGCGGACAAGAACCCGTACGCGGCCTCCATCGCCCGCTTCCGGCTGCTGGTCGCGGCGCTGAAGGAGGGCGAAGTACGCGAGCTCCGACGGGCTCCCTCCTTGCCGATCCGGATTGCGGTGGGGGACTCGCTGCTGCACGGTCGGGAGGCCGGTCAGGAGGACGGGCAGACGTTCGACGACGTCGAGCGCGAGGTGTTCACGTACCGGACGGAGGACGTCCAGGAGTACGTCGAGAGTACGGATCTGCTGGGGCGCGGCTCGTATCACGTGGTCGTGGCTAACCCGCCGTACATCACGGTCAAGGACAAGCAAGAGAACCAGAATTACCGGGATGTGTACTGGGCCTGCTCACGTCAGTACGCACTGTCGGTGCCGTTCGCCCAGCGGATTTTTGAGCTGGCGATCCGATCCAGTGGCGACCAGCGGAATGGTGGATTCACCGGACAGATCACCTCGAACTCCTTCATGAAGCGGGAATTCGGGAAGCTCCTCATCGAGTCGTACTTCCACGGCGGGCCGTACAAGGACCCGAAGAGCAGGAAGAAGCGCGACTTCGGAGGCGTGGAGCTCTCGCACATTATTGACACCTCCGGGGCTTACATTCCGGGGCATGGGACACCGACGGTGATTCTAGCCGGGCGGAATCAGATGGCACGGCAGGCGGACCCGATCCGGGCTGTGCTGGGTGTGCAGGGAGAAGCCGGCGTGCCGCCTGAAGCTGCGCAAGGAGAGGTTTGGCAGGCGATCGTCAGGAATGTTGGGAAACCTGGGTATGAGTCGAAGTGGGTCTCGGTAGAGGATGCTGAGCGCGTTCGGTTCTCTAAATTTCCCTGGACTCTGTCCGGGGGTGGTGCCCCCAGCGTCATGGGTGCGATTGAAAAGGCGCCTAGGCGTCTGGGCGTAGCTGTGGCGGAGCTCGGGCGCACCACGCACACAGGGCTCGATGAGGCGTATTACATGCCGCCGTCTGCTGCTGACACTCGTCAGTTGTCACTAGGTACCGTGCCCGTCATCCTGGGTGAGGAAGTCCGCGAGTACGGTATTCAGCCAAGCACTTGCACTTTTTTCCCCTATGTCACGATCGCGCCCACGAATATCAGGGGATGGGCGAGGGATATCGATGACTCGGAATGTCGATTCGTATGGCGCAACCGCACAGTTTTGCGTGAACGATTGGACTTCGGAGAGACACCCGAACAGCGTGGTCTCCGCTGGTTCGATCACAGTATGTTCTTTCCGAGGAGGTACCGGGAGCCGCTTTCCATCGCTTTCGCTTTTGTGGCCACGCATAATCACTTTGTGCTGGATCGCGGCGGAAAGGTGTTCAATCGTTCCGCGCCGGTGATCAAGCTTCCGGAGAAGGCGACCGAGGAGCAGCATCTTGAGTTGATGGGGGTGCTGAACTCCTCGGCGGCTTGCTTCTGGTTGAAGCAGGTTAGCCAGGGTAAGGGGGGCAGTGGCCTCGGGCGCGGAGTGCAAGACGAGGAATGGGAGGAGCGCTACGAATTTACCGGTACCAAGCTTCAGGAATTCCCGCTCCCGTCAGAGCTCCCGCTCGCCCTCGCCCGCGAACTTGACACACTCGCCCAGCAGTTGGGCGAGTACGAGCCTTCCGCCCTCACTGCGTCCGGCACCCCCACCCGTTCCGTCATGCTCGACGCCTCCGAGGCGCAAGAGCGGATCCGTTCCTGCATGATCCTCTTGCAGGAGGAGCTGGACTGGGCCGTGTACGGGGCTTACGGACTGCTTACGCCCAAGGAAGTGGCGCGTACCACGCTCGGCGGCGACCCTGTCGGCCTGGGGGGCGCCGACGTGCTGCGCCTTCGGCTCGGCGAGCGGGCTTTCGAGATCGCCCTCAAGCGCCAGGTCGACGCTGGCGAGGCCGACACCGCCTGGTTCGACCGCCATCATTCAACGGAAACGGCCACTACTGAGATCCCGGCCGACTGGCCCAAGGCGTACCGCCAGGTCGTTCAGGCGCGGCTCGACATCATAGAGTCGAACAAGGACATCCGGCTGCTGGAGCGCCCCGAGTACAAGAGGCGCTGGTCCATCGAGTCCTGGAAGAAGCGCGAGGCGGCTGCCCTGCGGGCCTGGTTGCTCGATGCTGCCGAGCGCAAGGATCTGTGGTTCGAGGAGCGCAACGACTACATCGCGCCCCGCACGCTCTCCGTGTTCCAGCTCGCCGACGCCCTACGGCACGATGAGGACGTCCAAGCCGTCGCCGCGCTCTACGCTGCCGACCACCTCGACAACCGTGACGCCTCGCTCGCCACTGTGCTCGCAGCCGTCATCGAGGCCGAGCATGTCCCGTACCTCGCTGCCCTCCGCTACAAGGAGTCCGGCCTGCGTAAGCGCGAGCAGTGGGAGCACGTATGGGAGCAGCAGCGCGAGGAGGACCGGACCGGGGAACGGCTCGACATCAAGGTGCCGCCGAAGTACACCGGCGCCGATTTTCTCAAGCACTCCTACTGGTCGAACCGCGGCAAGCTCGACGTGCCCAAGGAGCGATTCGTCTCCTATCCCGGCGCCTCCACGGACAACGACCCGTCCCTCCTCCTCGGCTGGGCCGGCTGGAACCACCGTGACCAGGCCGAGGCCCTGGTGAACCTGCTCATGGACCGTTCCTCGGTGGACGGTTGGAGCACGGATGATCCGCGCTTCGTGCCCCTGCTCGCGGGGTTGCAGGAGACCATGCCGTGGGTCCACCAGTGGTACGACGCTTACGACGAGGAGTGGGGCGACAACCCCGCCCAGGAATTCCAGACCGCGCTGAACCGTGGATCTGTGGACCGCAACCTGTCACATGATGATCTACGTGCCTGGCGCCCGGAGAATAGGCGGGCCGGCCGAAGGAAGGCCGCCGAGTAGGGTGCGGGGCAGCAGTGGAGGGGGCCTTCGCGCAGACGCGGGGAAGGCCCCCTGCCCGTCAGGCAGTCTCGCCATCGTTCGGCTCGCGCAGCGACGCCGACGGCTCGCCCTCGTGCCCGCTGCCGACTCTGGCTGGACCTCGATCTGCATGTGATCGGTGCGCAGGGGGTGGCTGCCTGATGGACGCCCTGCCGAACGCCGCAACTCAGTCCGTCGTACCGCTCACTACGCCGCCGCGCCTGCCCCCTGGACGGCACCTGAGGGCAAGCCCTGTTTCCTCGTCGCCGACGACGGGAGCAGCCACTTCTCCCGGCTGGCCGATGAGACGGAGACAGTGCAGCTGGAGATGGGGATCGAGATCCTCGACCACGCCCGCGCGGTGCTGGGGAACACCATGTCCCCGTACAGCGAGGTGCGGTACGCCGGGATCAGGCTCGCCGAATGCCTCAGCGATGCGCTGCGGGTTGCCGAGTCGCGCGGGATGCGCCTGCCGTACGTGCCCGACGAGGACGAGGACGAGGACATGGGTATCGAGAACACCGACGACGGCAGGACCGGTGAGAGGGCCGACCCGGCTCGGCTGACCTCTGGGGACGCACCCCACGGCGGGTAGCTGCGTGCGCCTCTTCTGCCGGACCGTCCCTGGTTGTCGTACCGAGCTGGCAGGATGGAGGAGCGGTGAAGAGGGCCCTGGTGACGGGCCCGGACCGTTGAGTGACCGGTCGGCAGGGCCGGGCGGACGTGGTGGGAGCGGGAGCGGCTGATGGCCAGGGGCAGCAACGCTGTGCTGAAGGATGTCCTCGACATCAAGGAGGACGCCCACGCCGGCGACTTCAAGGTCGCCCTGACCGAAGGGTTCGGCGACGCCCAGGCCGGATCGGTGGCCGACTACGTGGTCACCGAGCAGCTGGCGAAGGAGTTCGACAAGGCGCTGCGGCTGGTTCGGGGCGCCGTGCGCAAGAACACCTCGTACGCCGCCTATCTGCATGGCTCCTTTGGCGCAGGTAAGAGCCACTTCTTGACCGTGCTGCACGCCGTACTCAACGGCGACCCGGCGGCCAGGGCCAAGCCCAGGCTGCGCGAAGTGGTCGGGGAGCACAATGACTGGCTACCCGGCAAGAAGTTCCTGATGGTCCCCTACCACCTGGTGGGAGCCGCCAACCTGGACTCCGCGCTGCTCGGCGGATACGTCAAGACTGTGCGGGCCGAGCACCCGGACGCGCCGACCCCGCCGGTCTACAAGTCGGACGGGCTACTGGCCGACGCCCGGTCGATGCGGGAGTCACTCGGCGACGAGGCGTTCGCGCGGCTGCTGCCCACCACGGGTACCGCCGCACCTGTCCCGGCCAGTGCCCCCGTCACCGATGACGGTCTGGCCCCCATCGGATCGGTCCCTGCTGAGGGCGGGCTGGCTCCCATCGGTTCCGTCTCCGCGACCCGGTGGACCAGTGCCGAACTCAACGCCGCCTTCGACGCCCCCGCAGGCGACGAGGACCGCAAGCGTCTGGTGGCCGCCCTCCTCGGCGGCCCCATGAAGTCGTACGCCACCGGCAAGGCCGGTGATGAGAATGCGTTCGTATCGCTAGACGACGGGCTAAGCGAGATCAGCAAGCACGCCCGGTCGCTCGGCTACGACGGGGTGGTGCTCTTCCTCGACGAGCTGATCCTCTGGCTCCAGGCCCGGATGAGGAAGCGCACCTGGGTCAACGAGGAGATTCAGAAGCTCGTCAAGCTGATCGAATCCGGTAACGCGGACCGGCCGGTGCCAATCGTCTCCTTCATCTCCCGGCAGCGCGACCTCTCCCAGCTCGTCGGCAAAGACATCCTCGGCTCCGACGTCCAGAACATGGAACAAGCGCTCGAATATCTCAAGGAGCGCTTCACCGTCATCAACCTGGAGGACCGCAACCTCCCGGAGATCATCAAAGAGCGGGTGCTGAAGGCGAAGCCCGGCCAGGAAGAGGTTCTGGAAAGCGCCTTCGCGGGCATCGACCGGTCCAACCAGCAGGTCAAGGACGTCCTGCTGGACGACCAGGGCGCCACCAGTGCGAACTGGGAGGACTTCCGTGCCGTCTACCCGCTCTCACCTGCCCTGCTGAACGTGCTTGTCGCGCTCTCCGGAGCCCTCCAGCGCGAACGCAGCGGACTGAAGCTGGTCCAGCAGCTCCTTGAGAAGAACGCCGACGCCCCGCTCGGGCAGCTCATCCCACTCGGCGACCTGTGGGACATCCTGGTCGATGGCACCGGTGCGGCCTTCACCGAGCAGCTCAAGCACGAGTCCGACGCCGCCGAGAAGTTCCACGCCAAGGCGCAGCAGCACCTGCTGGAGCAGTACGGGCGGGCGGACCACCCCGACTTCGTCGCGGACGACCGGTTCATCAAGACGCTGCTGCTCGCGGCGCTCGCCCCCGACGTCCCGGCGCTGCGCAGGCTCACCGGCGCGCGGCTGGCCGCCCTCAACCACGGCTCCGTCCGATCGCGGACCGTCCCGCCCGGCGACAAGGTCGCCGACCGGATGCAGGCGCTGCGCGGCACCTTCCACAGTGAGCTGCTCGCAGAGGGCCAGAAGGACCCGGTGTTCTCGCTCCACCTGTCCGACCTGGACATCGAGCCGCTGCTCGACGCCGTCGCCGGTGAGGACAGGGTCGGCGTGCGTCGGGTATGGGTGCGCGACCAGCTGTGGGAGCTGTTCGGCGTCAAGGAAAGTCTGATCGTCGAGAAGGAGATCGTCTGGCGGGGGACCCGGCGCACCGTGGAGTTCGTGTTCGGCAACGTACGCGATCCGCGCGAGGTGGCAGACGAGCACTTCACGCCCTCCGACAGCGCCAACGTCCGCCTCGTCGTCGACTACCCCTGGGACGACGACGAGCGCCGCTATCCCAGCGACGACTACCAGCGGGTGGTGGAGCTGAAGAAGAACGGGCTGTCCGCCGCAACGCTGGTTTGGCTGCCCGACTTCTTCTCCGAGCAGCGCAAGGCGCAGCTCGGCCGGCTGATGCGGATCAACTTCCTGCTGGAGCGCAACCGGCTGGACGAGTACACGCGCACCTACGCGCCGGACGACCGGGTCAAGGCCCGGCGCCAGCTCGAGATCGGCCGTGACACCCTGACCCACACCCTGGTCACCTCGCTCGGTGAGGTGTACGGCATCTCGGCGCCCAAGGAAGGCACCAAGGCCGTCGAGGTAGTCGACGGACGTCATGTCCTGTCCCTCCTGCCGCAGTTGCCACGCCCCGAGCTGGAGGGCGGCAAGCAGTTCGCGGACAACGTGGCCCACCTCGCCGACGGGATGTTCGGCGCGCTCTACCCCAAGCACCCGGCCTTCGGCCCCGACCGCCAGGGCCAGCGGAAGGCCGTCACCCCCGCCGAGCTGCGGACCACCCTGGAGTGGATCACTCGGGCCATGGACGACGGGGGACGCGTGGAGATCGACCGCAACCACGTGGCGACCGTCAAACGCATCGTCGAACCGCTGGAGCTCGGCACGGTCCACGACGGACCGCTCGTCCTGCGCCCCGACTGGCGTGCCCGCATCAACCAGGCCGCCGCTCAGAACCAGGAGCGCGACGACCTCTCCGTCGAGGACATCCGCCGCTGGATCACCGAGGAACCCCTCGGCTACTCCGGCCTCGACAAGCAGACCACCAACCTGCTGATCGCCGCCTACGCGCTGCTCGATGACCGCGCCTGGGTCCTCCGTTCCGGCCCCGAGACCACGGCACCCGATCTTCTGTCGATCGGGCCCCCGTGGAGGCTGCGCGCCCAGCCCCTGCCCGACGACGAGGAGTACGAGAAGGCCAGGGACCGTGCCGCGCACCTCTTCGGCGTGCCGGCCAAGCCCCAGCCGTACGCGCGCAACGTCAACCAGCTGGCAGCCGACGTACGTGCCAAGGCGGCGAAGCTCGAGAAAGACGTGGCGGGTGTGCGCAGCGCGTTGGACCGGCACGCGGAGTTGATCGGCCTCGACGCCGGTACCACCGCGCCGCGTACCGCGATGCTGCGGGAGGCCGCGGGGGTGCTGGCCCGGCTGGGCCGGCACAGCAGTGACGCGACCAATCTGGTGAAGGAACTCGCCGCGGTCACCCACCAGACCCCCATCCGCGAACTGGCCCACACCATGGAGAGCGCCGAGGGCGTCCTCGCCGCCCTGGACGCCACCGACTGGCCCGTGCTGAAGCGCGTGCACAGCCTCCGTGACCGGGACGACAGCGTGGGCGACCGGGCCGGCCGGCTCTTCGACCACATCGCCGAGACCGTCCGCGCATCGGAGTTCGAGCGGCCGCTGGCGCCCGTACTCCGCGAGGTGCGGTCGACCGCGATGGGCATCTTCGACGCGGCGCTCCAGCTGGAACAGACGGCGCCGCTGCCGCCCGAACCCACGCCGGGTCCCGGGGAGATCTCCCTCACCGAACACGGAAGCCCGGCGGTGTCCTCACACCAGGAACCGCCGGCCGGTCCGCCGGCGGGCTCCCCGGAGCCCGAGTTCCTGTGGCCGGCACCGGGGTCCACGACCGGTTCCGCCGCAGAAGAGGGCGCCGGGGGAGTGCTGCCGGGTCCCCGGGCCGCCCGGCGAGTCGTCCAGGCCGGAGCGAGCGGCCTGGAAACGCTGCTCGCCGGTGAGCTGGCCGCCGTACGGCGGGAGATCGAGGACTTCCGCGCCGGGAACCCCGATACGCCGGTGGAGATCATCTGGCGTGCGGTCGACCCCGGTGGGCAGACCGGCGGCGCGGCGGCACCCGGCACCCCGGGCGGCCACGGCCCAGGTCCCGGGCCTGGTTCCGCCGACGGTTCCGGCAGCCTCGGAGCAGGCACGGAAGGGCACCGCTGATGGGCACCCGCCCCGCCGTGGGCCGACGCGCCATCGAGGTCCTGCTGGAAGCGGAACTCCCGGACGCCGGAGGACGGCGGCTCGTCCTCGTCGACGCCACCTACGAGGGCCCCGGGCAGGACACCGAGTTCACCCTGCGCGTCGCGGACTCGAGCCGCCGGGTCCGCGTTAGTGACCAGGACTCCCCGCTCGGCATCGCCGACGCCTGGCAGCGCCACAGCACCGAGGACGACCCGGACGGCGACAGTGTCCTCGTCGTCACCGGAGCGGTCCCCGCCGACCAGCTCGGCTGGGACCTGCGGGCCCACGCCGTCCGCCACCGGCCGCTTGCCGTCGACCGAGCCGAGATCGTCAAGCAGCTCTTCGGTGCCACCGACGTCGACCCCCGGATGGCCGACGAGCGCTGGCTCCTGGACGCCCTGCTGGAAGCCGAACCCGCCGACGGCTGGCCGCGTGCCGGAGCCGTCCTCACCCGCGACCGGGCCGTGCGCGCCCTCCTCGCCGCACGGCTCGGGCTCGGCGACACCACCGCCGACACCCTCGACCTCGACGCCGACACGCTGTTCGCCTGGACGCGTACACCCACCGGCCCCGCCCGCTACGCCGTTCTGTCCGTCGCCGAACGCGACGGGCTAAGCGACTGGCTCGCCAGGACCGTCGGACCGGCCGCACCCACCCTTCTCGCTCTCGTCGCCGACGGACGCGGCACGGACGCCCTGCCGCTCGGTGCACTCGCATCCGCCGCACTGGCCTCCACCACACCCGAAGCCACCGGATTCGCCCTCGGGACTCTCTTCGGTCCCGCACTCGCCTCTTTCGACGCGCTGCGCCCCTACGCGGACGCAGTCACCGGGGTTCTCACACGCTGGATCGCCGAGGCCGAAGGCCACGGGCCGCACCGTACCGAGGCCCGCGACCGCGTACTCGACATCCTCGACCGTGCCGACCGGCTCGCCGACGACGCCCGCCTAGGCCCCCTGACCGGAACCGACCGGCTGCTTCCCTCCGGCTACCGGACCCGGCTCCGCCATCTCGCTGGCACCCTGCACGGTCCAGCGAGCGAGGCCCAGGCCGCGCTGCGCGACCTTACGGGGCACCACCTCGCCGCGCTGTACGCCGACTCGACCGACAACGCCCGTACAGCGGTGCGCCTGGTCCGCTGGCTCCAGGGGCCCTTGCAGACGGTGAAGTCGGTGGCCCACGGCGTCCACAGCCATCTGGCGTCCTCGGGCTGGGCCGACCTCGCAGTCGGGATCCTCGCCGAGGGCGACGCCTCCCGGGATCCAGCCGTCGCGGACGCCTACCAGCGGCTGATAGGAGCCGTACGAGCACGACGGGCCACCCTCGACGAGCAGTTCGCCCAGCGGCTCGCACTCTGGAGCGAGAGTGCCTGCCGACAGGCGCCCGGGGGCGCACTGCTCGTCGAGGATGTGCTGGCCGAGGCAGTCGTCCCCCTCGCCAGGCCGCTCGAACGCGAGGGCGATGCGGCATCCGGCCGTGAGCGAGGCAGGCCTCTGATCCTCGTACTCGACGGCATGAGCGCAGACGTCGCCGTACAGCTCGCCGGTGCGCTAGACCGGCGGCCGTGGACGGAAGTGGTCCCCAAGCCGCGCCCCGGCGAGGACGCCGCACGCCGGGCCGCCGTGTCGATGCTGCCGTCCGTGACGACCCTCAGCAGGGCGTCCCTGCTGTGTGGTCAGCCAACGGAGGGCGGACAGAGCGCCGAACGCGCAGGATTCGCCGCGTTCTGGAAGAAGCGGCACCGCACCGCCCAGCTCTTTCACAAGGGTGGATACGAAGGGCCGCCCGGCCATCGGCTGGCCCCCGAAGTGCTTCAGGCTCTCGCCTCCGACGACATCGTCGGTGTCGTCCTGAACACCGTCGACGACGCGCTCGCCGACGGACGGGAAGGCGCCCGAGGCCAGTGGGCGCCCGAGGACATCGGTAAACTGTCCGACCTGCTGAAAGAGGCACGCAACTACGGCCGACCGGTCGTGCTCGTTTCCGACCACGGCCATATCATCGACCGCACTCCGCGCGGTCACGGGCAGCAGCCCCTGGTAGGCAAGGCCGAGGGAGCTCGCTGGCGCACAGGGAACGCGGCGGACGGCGAGATCGAGGTATCCGGCCCCCGGGTACGCGGCCGGGTCACCCTGGCCTGGCGCGAGGACCTGCGCTACACCGCCCGACAAGCCGGTTACCACGGCGGTGCCTCTCTTGCCGAAGTCACCGTGCCCGTGATCACCCTGGTGCCGTCCGCGGACCTGATTCCCGAAGGATGGACACTTCTGCCGGCCGAACGTATCGCCCCGGGCTGGTGGTACGACGAGAAGCGGCCTGCCACCGATGCCGAGGCCAAGCCCGTCCCGGACACCGCCGAGCCGGTCCTGGACACCGACACGATGGTTCTGGGTAAGAGGCCGGTCATCCGGCCTCAGGCGGCCCAGTCCCCGGACACCTCCGGTGAGGACAGCCCCGGTGCCCGTACTGTACGGTCCGCGTCCTACAGGTCCCAGCGCGAGTTCGTTCGTGGCGCGCCCCCGGACAAGGCCGTCGCCGCTGTGCTCGACGCCCTCCTCGCGGCGGGGGGAAAGCTGTCGCCCGGCGCGGTGACCGCAGCGGCTCAGGCCGCCACGGGTCGCTCGCAGCGCAACCCGGAACGCTTCGCCACCGTCCTGGAGCGCCTCCTCAACATCGACGGTTACTCCGTGCTCCAGCTCGTCGAGTCGGGACGTACCGTCCAGCTCGACAGGGCACTGCTGGAGCAGCAGTTCCTCGGAGAGACAGCATGAGCGCTCCTGCATCCGACGTCAGTGCGGTGCGGCGGCGCGACGTGGTCGACGCACTGCGGCGCGGCACCGTGCCGCAGGCCGGCCTCGGGCTCTTCGCCGTCGGTCTGGAACGCTTCGAAGCGACCCTCGACGACGACCTGGCCACCGCAGCTCGAGGGGGCTCCGCGTTTCACGCCCTGCGAGGCGAGTACGGCTCTGGTAAGACCTTCTTCGCCCGTTGGCTCGCCGAACGTGCCAAGCGGCGCGGGCTCGCGGTGAGCGAGGTGCAGATCTCCGAGACCGAGACACCGTTGCACCGCCTGGAGACCGTCTACCGCCGACTCGTGGAACGACTCACCACGGCCACCCACCAGCCCTCCGCCCTCAGAGCGGTCGTCGACTCCTGGTTCTACGCCTTGGAGGAGGAGGTGCTCGCCGGTGGCGAGGTCGCCGACGACGACGAGGAGGCGCTGGCACAGGCCGTGGACGAGCTGCTGGAACGCCGGCTCGCCGATGTCGCCCGCACCACTCCTGCCTTTTCCGCGGCCCTGCGCGGCTATCGCCGGGCGGTAGCCGTGGGTGACGGCGCGCATGCCGAAGCGCTGATCGCGTGGCTGAGCGGACAGAAATCGGTGGCAGCTTCCGCCAAGCGTGCCGCGGGTGTCCGTGGCGACCTCGACCACTTCGGTGCCCTCGGCTTTCTCCAAGGCCTGTTGACCGTCCTGCGGGACTGTGGACATCCCGGACTGCTCCTGGTCCTCGACGAGGTGGAGACCCTGCAACGCGTGCGCGGCGACGTACGGGAGAAGTCCCTCAACGCCCTGCGCCAGCTGCTCGACGAGATCGACGCCGGACGATTTCCCGGCCTCTTCCTCGTCATCACCGGTACCCCGGCCTTCTACGACGGACAGCAGGGCGTCCAGCGCTTGGCGCCCCTCGCCCAGCGGCTGGCCACCGACTTCACCACCGACCCGCGCTTCGACTCCCCTCGCGCCGTCCAACTGCGGCTGGCCGGATTCGATCTGGACTCGCTCGGCGAACTCGGGCGCAAGGTGCGGGACCTGTACGCGGGAGCGGCCCGCCACCCGCAGTGGCTCGCGGACCGGGTGGACGACACCTACCTCGACGAACTGGCCCGTGCCGTCACCGGGTCCCTAGGCGGCAAGGTCGGCATCGCCCCACGCCTGTACCTGCGCAAGCTCGTCGCCGATGTCCTCGACCGGGTCGACGAGTTCCCCGACTTCGACCCCCGCGTGCACTACGCGCTCACGTTGAGCAGTGCCGAGCTCAATGAGACGGAACGCAGCGCGGCAACGGGCGCCGGGGACATCGCACTGGACCTGGACGACGACCCGGCCCTCTCATGAAGGAACCGGCCGATGTCTTCGACCTTCTGGACCCGGTCCTCGGTCACCACATCGTCAACGCCCTCGGCTGGCGCTCCCTGCGCCCCTTGCAGGAAGAGGCTATCGAGCCGCTCCTGGGCGGTGAGGACGCCGTACTCCTCGCCCCCACCGCCGGAGGAAAGACCGAAGCGGCGGCCTTCCCCCTACTGACGCGCATGAGCCGCCACGGCTGGAAGGGCACCAGCGTGCTGTACGTGTGTCCGCTCAAGGCACTACTCAATAACCTCCACCCACGGCTGCGGACCTACACCGGCTGGGTGGGCCGCACGGCCGAGCTGTGGCACGGCGACATCACCACGAGCCGGCGGCGCCGCATCCTCGCCCAGCGTCCCGACATCCTCCTCACCACACCCGAGTCGCTGGAATCCATGTTGGTCAGCGCACATGTTGACCACCGCTCCTTCTTCTCGGGGCTCCACACGGTCGTGGTCGACGAGGTGCACGCGTTCGCGGGCGACGACCGGGGGTGGCATCTGCTCGCCGTACTGGAGCGCCTGAGCCGTATCGTCGGCCGCCCCCTCCAGCGGGTCGGCCTGTCCGCCACCATCGGCAATCCTGATGAGCTGCTGACCTGGCTGCAGGGTTCGGGACACGGACGCCGGCCCGCGCGGGTGGTCGCACCGCACCTCGCCGAGGAGCGCCGAGCCGGCGCGGGGCGAGAGGCGCAGGCCCCCGCTACACCGCCGCCAGGGGATGTCGAACTCGACTACGTCGGTTCCGTCGCCAACGCCGCCACCGTCATCTCAGGCCTGCATCGCGGTGAGAAACGCCTGGTCTTCTGCGAGACGCGTCGCACCGTGGAAGAACTGGGTGAGCAACTGCGCCTGAAAGGCGTCACGACGTTCCTGTCTCACGCATCGCTGTCCGTGGATGAACGGCGGCGCGCCGAAGAAGCCTTCGCCGATGCACGCGACTGTGTGATCGTCTCCACCAGCACCCTGGAACTCGGTATCGACGTAGGCGACCTGGACCGCGTCATCCAGCTCGACGCGCCGTCCACGGTCGCATCCTTCCTCCAGCGCATCGGCCGCACCGGACGCCGAACCGGCACCCCACGCAACTGCCTCTTCCTCGCGCTCGAACCCGAAGGACTGCTCGCGTCAGCCGCACTCCTGCTGCAGTGGTCCCGTGGCTGGGTCGAACCCGTCGTCGCACCGCCTGAACCACGCCACTTGGTGGCCCAGCAACTACTGGCCCTGTGTCTCCAGGAGCACCGGGTCGGGGAGAACCTGTGGCAGGAGTGGTGGGGTGGCATGGGCCCGTTCGGGCCGGGCGCGCTGCCCGTCGTCCGCCACCTGGTCGAGGAGGGGTACCTGGATCAGGACGGCGGACTGCTGTTCATCGGCCCGGAGGCCGAACGGCGCTACGGGCACCGACACTTCATGAATCTGACGGCCATGTTCACCGCCCCGCCGGAGTTCACCGTACTCAACGGCCGTAACGAAATCGGCCGCACCGACCCTGACCTGCTCACGGAGGAGATCGAGGGCCCGCGCAAACTACTTCTCGCAGGCCGCAACTGGCTGGTGACCTACATCGACTGGACACGCAAGCGATGCTTCGTGGAACCGGCAGACAAAGGCGGGCGTGCCCGCTGGAGCGGTTTCGGTGGGGAACGTATCCGCTCCTTCGCCCTGACCCGCGCCGCCCGGGACGTACTCCTCGGCCAGGACCCACCGGTCCGCCTCACCGCGCGCGCCACGGCGAAGCTCGCCGAAGCGCGTGACGTCCACCTGCACGCCGTCCACCCCGGCGGCACGGTGATCAGCAGGCACGGTGACGGCGACGTCCGCTGGTGGACCTGGGCGGGCCACCGCGCCAACGCCACGCTGGCCGCCTCGCTGGCCTCGGTGGCCGCCCCGCACCGACGGGTCAGCGACCAGTGGGTCAGGCTGCGCGACGACCTCACGCCTCAGCTCTGGCAGACGGCCCGCGCGGATGCTGCGGCGGGGCTGTGCCTGCCTGATGTCAGCAGCCGGGCGGTTCGTGGCCTCAAGTTCGGAGAAGCTCTCCCGCCCCGCCTGGCCGAAGCCACCCTCGCTGCGCGCCTGACGGACGAGAAGAGTGCCGGCACGGTCCTCGCCGAACCGGCACGCTTCCTCAGGCTCGGCTACGAGTAGTTCCACATCAGTGCCGACCGCGAGCCGGGCTCCTGCGGTCTTGCGACGTGTCGATCTGCAACTGCCGGAAGTGAGCGCCTCCGCGGAGAGGAATCCTCATCGCTAGGAGGTGGGGCGCCGCTGTGCTGTCTTCTTGGCGGCCCTCCGCGCTGGGCCAGGCCGGTTGCCTCCTTGGGCCGGCAGCGTGGCAGGCACTGCTCCCAGAACCTCTGAGGCGAAGGCCAGCCAGGCTTGCGCATCAGCGCCGTTGAGATCGTCCGTCCACATGAGCGAACCGTTCTGTCCGCCGCCTTGACTGTGCGGAAGGATGCCGTTCTCTGCGTACCAGGCCTTCTTGAGCTCCCATTTCCGGGCGTAGTCGGGTAGGTCGAGCATGCCTGCGTGCTCCCAGTAGACCGTGCGGCCATCGACGGTCGAGACCGTGAAATCGGGCAGGACGACGCGTCCGTCGGCACCGGTGAAAGGCCCCTCGTATTGCCAGTGGCCTGGGGCGAGCTGGTCGAGGATGCCGGCGATGATGACCTCGTTCTTCGACGCCATCGGGATGCCGTTCGCTGACACATGCATGAGCTTGCGGTCGAAGCGGTGAGCCGTTCCCTGAATCTCGAGCGCTACCGGGTGTGGCGCGTCGAACAGGTCGGTCAGCCGTTGGGCCGTCTCCGAGCGCCAGGGTTGTGCAAGATCGCGTAGGTCGAAGAGCGTGCCCTCATGGAGGATGACGATCTTGTCCTTCTGCCTGGTGAGGGCGGTGTACATGAGCTCCCGGGAGACGTTCGCCCGGGCGGGGAGGATGAGGAAGGTCGTGCCGAATTCGGATCCCTGCGACTTGTGGACCGTGACCGCCCATGCCAGTTCCAGTGGCGCGTCATCGGATTCAGTCGGCCAGTACGAATACTGGAACCCTGCTTGTGAGGAGAATTCGACGTTGAGGCGCAGCTGGGACTTCGGCATCTTCGTCGCCGGCGTGACGCGTCCGATCGCGACGCCGATCTCGCCGTTCGCCACGTAGTTCATCGCGTTCTGCTTGGGCCATGCGTTCAGGCGCTTGTTGGTGGTCTGCATGACCTTGTCGCCGCGAACGATCAGCTCGGGCCCGATCGGCTTCGGGATGTTGGCGCGACGGGAGTGCTGTGCCCACGCTGTGTCGCTCGACCGGTACGTGCGCTTGATGTGGCGGTTGAGTTCGACCGTACCGAACGCCCGGGAGCGAGTCGGGGAGAGAATCTGCCAGTCCTCGGCATGTCCTCCCGCGCCTACTTGCCAGTTGAGGTAGCCATCGTTGATGACGCCGCCATAGGTGAGCGCGAAGGCACGTGACGGGTCCGGGTCGCCGTCGAGAGCCAAGTTGTGCTCGAGTTCGTCGGTCAGTGTCTCGACGGCAGTCCTGTTACCCCACGGAACATACCGCACGCTGGGCAAGTCAGGGCTGGCGGCCAGCTCTGCCCAGATGGCTTCGTCACCTGCTCCCCTGGTGTTGTCGCCGAACCAGGCTGCCAGTTCGAGATCGTGTCGGGTCCCGTGGGTCCCGTCGGCGAGCTGGCGTCGAGGCACCTGGAGTTCGACGTAGGCCGGTGCCACCCGCACCCAGTCACCGAAACTGTCAGGGCGCAGCTTGTTGACGAGGTCGACGAAGGGGCGACCTGCGCCGATCGGTGGGAGTTGTCGGGGGTCGCCGACGAGGATGAGTCGTTTGACCCTGGCGAAGGAATCGAGGGTGGCTGCGAGCATCTCCTCGGTGAGCATCGACGCTTCGTCAATTACGACCAAGGCGTAGTTGTGTCGTGGTTGCTGATCTCCCCACACCAGGTACCGGCCGGTCTCCCCGTCATACCTGTGAGTGGCGCTCAGGTATGACGCCAGCGTCCTGGCGGGCAGCTTGACCTTGGTTTCCAGCTGGACCTTCGCCTTGCCGGTGGGGGCGAGGAGCAGCACATTGGCCGCGGCGACTCCGGGGTACTCGACCAGGGCGCGCAGCAGCGTGGTCTTGCCGGTTCCCGCCGACCCGATGAGCACCGACAGCGGCGCGTCATGAAGGGCCGAGAGGCCGGCGGCTTTCTCGGTGCGAGCGCGCTCTTCCAGCTCGTCGAGCTCTCCCGTGACGTTCTGGTTGCGACCGAGCGCGCCGTCCAAGGTCTGCCTGGCGTCCGTAACGGGACCGAGGCTGCCCAGTTCTTCTTGCGCCCTGATCCAGTCCCGGATGACGAAAGAGGTCTCTTCGAACCTCGTGAGTTTGTACGCGGGAGTGCCGTCCGCGAGGGACACGCTTGTCAGCGGTGACCATTCAGTCCACTCGTGGATGCCGTCATGGTCCAGACCGAGGCCGGCGAGGACGGTCTGCGGCAGCGCGGGCGGCTGGGCGAGCGGTACCTCGAGTGCCAGCGCGATGGTCTCACTTGCGGGTACAACCGTGTCGCCCTGCTGGCCTTGCCGTTCCAACACGTCGGTAAGCAATGCTTCGATCCGACGCCGATCGACGTTGCCCTCCAGCTTGAGGTCGTCAGGGACCGGAGGCTTCCAGGTGACGTGGGCCGGGGGAAAGAGGGCGCGGTCAACGGTTGAGAACGGCACGTGATCTGCGGTGCCGTACGTACACGTCGAGGCGAAGTACGGGTTCTGCAAAAGGTCCTCGGCCGACATCTCGACCTCTGTTGCGCCTTCGAGCAGCATCTGTATCTGGGCCGGAGAGATGTCAAAGCCAGAGAGCAGGCGCATGACGGCCTGACGTTCTGGCGTGACCTTCTTCCAGATCCTGGCCTGGAGGCCGGTGATGTGCGCTCTGATCCCACTGGGGGCGCAGGACGGGTCGGCAAAGACTGTCTTGAGGATGTCCCACGGGTCTGTGTTGTCGCCCGCCTCTGCCATTACCGCTCGAGCGGCGAGGTAGGGATGCTGGACGCCGATCGCCTTGAGGAAACCAGGCAGGCCGGGGACAGGGCCGCGCAACTGCCAGAGACGTTCGATCTGGGCCTGCAACCATTCGCGCCCGGTGTCAGGTAGGTCCACCCCCAATTCCCGCATGCCATCGGCGGCCGACTGCAGAGAGGTGAGCGCTTCGATGGCGGCATCGTCGGACAGATGCTCGGTGACGTAAGAAAACTCGACAACACGGCCCTCGGGGGCCCATGCCAGCGCCTTGTCGACGTCGATGCCATCGTCCATCAGGGAGATGAGCTGCTGGTAAGGCAGCAGGATTCCATCGGTCATGTCGGGGCGGAGTGAGTGCTCGACAGCCGTCTCCCACATGGCGGAGCTGAATGGCGGGTTCCCCGAGTGGTTCCACAGCGGTGGCGGAGTGACGCGATTGATCCGCGCGGCGCCTACAAGCAGTCGGTCGGTGCGCTGCTCTTGAAATGGGGAGTGCTTCAGATAGGCGAAGACCAACGAGTCACCCGGGACGACCGGCTCGAAAAAGGCATCCATGATGGCACGTTGGTTGTCTCCGTCCATCACCCACAGCGGGGTGGAGTTCAGCGCTGCGTCAGCGGCTTCCTCCGCGGCTTGGCTGAACAAGGGAACCCGCTCATGGCCGACTTCCTGCGCGAAGACTTCCCGATTTGAGGTTCCCCCGAGATGCGGAAGATGGTGACAGGGGGTCAGATGGTCCTCATGAGAGGAACATCGACCATGGCCGCCCCAAGGAAATACTCGCTGGAGTTGCGTGAGCGTGCGGTGCGGATGTATCGCACCTCGGATCCGAAACCGCAGATCAAGAAGCTGG
>NZ_JBICXB010000012.1:0-150109 GCF_043200055.1 Streptomyces sp. NPDC048496
CAGCGTCAGGTCATCGGCGAAGTGCCGGTCACCGGTGGCGTCGGGCACATACTTCACACAGACAACGATCCTCAAGCTCACGCCGGCTCTCCTACTGCATCGTCATTTCTGGGCTGCCTTGATGCACGCAGCATAGGCGCCCGATGGGGCGGATTCCGGTCGGGGTGACCGCCGCTCCGAGCGAAATATTACTCGCCAGTACACCCAGTACGTTACCCATGAGCAAGCGCTTTGCACTGTGACCTGGCCGGCGCCCGGCGCCCGTGCGCCACCTGGGAACTCTCAGTCCCGCAACGCCGTGAAACGACCCTGATGGTAGAGAAGCGGGCGGCCGCCCCCGGCCGGATCGCCGACGACGGCCTCCGCGATCACGATCCGGTGGTCCCCCGCCGGGATGCGCGCCACCACGCGGCAGACCAGCCACGCAAGCACTCCGTCGAGCACCGGGACACCTTCCGGCCCACTGCGCCAATAGGTGGACGGACCGAACCGGTCGGCGCCGCTGCGCGCGAATGTGGCGGCCAGCTCCTGCTGGTGCTCGCCGAGTATGTGTACGCCGATGTGCTCGGCCTCCGCCACGACCGGCCAGCTGGAGGACGAGGTCCCCACGCCGAAGGAGATGAGCGGCGGCTCGGCGGCGACGGAGTTGAGGGAAGTCGCGGTGAAGCCGACCGGCCGGTCACCGGCGGCGGTGATCACCGCGACACCGGCGGCGTGCTGCCGGAAGACGGAGCGCAGGAGATCGGGGGAAGCCGTGCGGGCGCTGGAGAGCTCGGGCGAAGCCGTCATGGAGATGTCCTTCTGCGAGGGAGGCGTACGGGGCCGTGGGTGCTCAGGCACCCGGACGGCGCGCACTCGCGTTGCGGGCGAGGTCCACATGGACCCGGCTGTAGAGAAGGAATTCCGGCGGCATAGCGTCAGACTGACGATGCGTGGTGGCCGCAGTCAAGCGGGTTCCGCAATGTGGGAGATGCATCACGGTCCGTCACATCGCGTGCCCCAGCGCGGCGACAACATCGACGGTGCGGGGCTGCCCGGCCGCCCGCCGGACGATCCGGCCGGTCGCGTCGAGAACCAGCACCGTCGGCGTGCGGCTGATGTCGAGATCGCGTACAAGAGTGAGATGCGCCTCGGCGTCGATTTCGACATGCGCGACGCCGTCGACCATTCCGGCCACCTCGCCCAGGGTGCGGCGGGTGGCCCGGCAGGGCTGGCAGAAGGCGCTGGAGAACTGCACGAGAGTCGCGCGCTCCCCCAATTCCGCGCCGAGTTGGGCCGCATCCAGCCTGTTCGCGCGTGCCTGCCCGTCCACCATCCGCCTCCTGTCAGAGCCCTTCTCAAAGGGTCAGCACCGTCGGTCACGGAGTCATTCCCGCCGGCTCCACGTGACGAGAATCTCGCGCCCCGCGCCCGCCGAGACTGGCCACCGCGACGGACATGGGGCACGATCGGCGCAATGCCGAAAACCTACGGCTGCGTAACTTCCGCCGGGAGAACCCTCCTCAGGCGCTGAAGAAGGGTCTTCCCCAGATGGCAGAACTCGTCTATCGGCCGGTCGTCGGCGCCGCTCGCACCCTGTTCAAGGCGCTGGACCTGAAGATCGACACTCAGGGTTCGGAGCACATCCCGAAGACCGGCGGTGCGGTACTGGTCAGCAACCACATCAGCTATCTCGACTTCATCTTCACCGGGCTCGCGGCGCTGCCGCAGAAGCGGCTGGTCCGCTTCATGGCGAAGGAGTCGGTCTTCCGGCACAAGGTCTCCGGTCCGCTGATGCGTGGCATGAAGCACATCCCGGTCGACCGGAAGCAGGGCGAGGACGCGTATGCCCACGCGCTCGCCTCACTGCGCTCCGGCGAGATCATCGGCGTCTTCCCCGAGGCGACCATTTCGCAGTCGTTCACGCTGAAGAGCTTCAAGTCGGGCGCGGCCCGGCTGGCCCAGGAGGCCGGCGTACCGCTGATCCCGATGGCCCTGTGGGGCACACAGCGGATCTGGACCAAGGGGCGGCCGCGCAACCTCAAGCGCAGCCACATCCCGGTGACGATCCGGGTGGGTGCGCCGGTGGAGGCCCCCACCGACCAGTACGCGGGTGCGATCACCCGACGCCTGCGGGAAGGGGTGCAGGAGCTCCTCGAAGCGGCGCAGCGCGCCTACCCGGTGCGGCCGAGCAACGCGAGCGACACCTGGTGGGTGCCCGCGCACCTCGGCGGTACGGCTCCGACGCCCGCCGAGGTGCGCGGGACCAGCTGACCGGGCCCGTTCACCACCACGGCTGAAACGTCACTCCGGGGTGCGGACGGTGATCCGCGCTCCGGGGCTCAGCTTCTCCAGCGACTCGGCGAGTTGGGCGCCCGCGGCTTCGAGCTCGCGGACCGTCATCGGGGTGAGGCTCTCCAGGAGGAACACGGCGTTGACCGACTCGTCGGTGAGCCGGGTGCGTACGCCCTGCCGCCAGATCCAGCGGCGGCAGGTGACGCCCTCGTCGTCGCACCAGACGACTTCGCCGGGATCCGGGTGCTCCACGCCCTCCTCGCCGCCCGCGGCCGTGGGGAAGGGTTCCCGGCCCGTGGCGCGTACAAGGCGCATGGCGCCCTTGATGCGGTCGGCGTCCTCACCGCCGACCGCGATCAGATGGGCGACACTGATCGCGTTGTAGGCGTCGCCACATCCGGGGATTGCCGCGTCAGCTCCATGCATGGAGAGCGTACGGAAGCGACCGACCGGAAAGCAATGACTTTCCGGTCGGTCGCATATTCATGCGCAGCTTGATGCTACTTGGCGATCTCTTCCTTCAGCGCGAGGACGAACGCGTCCACGTCGTCCTCCGTGGTGTCGAAGGAGCACATCCAGCGCACATCGCCGGCGGCCTCGTCCCAGAAGTAGAAACGGAAGCGCTTCTGGAGCCGCTCGCTCACGTCGTGCGGCAGACGCGCGAAGACGGCGTTGGCCTGGACCGGGTAGAGGATCTCCACGCCGTCCACCGCCCGGACACCCTCCGCGAGCCGCTGGGCCATGGCGTTGGCGTGCCGGGCGTTGCGCAGCCACAGGTCACCGGCGAGCAGCGCCTCCAGCTGCACCGACACGAAGCGCATCTTCGATGCGAGCTGCATCGACAGCTTCCGCAGATGCTTCATGGCCCGTACGGCATCGGGATTCAGGACGACGACGGCCTCACCGAAGAGCGCCCCGTTCTTGGTGCCGCCGAACGAGAGGACGTCGACGCCGGCCTCGGTGGTGAACGCACGCACAGGGACGCCCAGCGACGCCGCGGCGTTGGCGATCCGCGCCCCGTCGAGGTGAACCTTCATGCCGCGCTCGTGGGAGTGCTCACAGATGGCGCGGATCTCATCGGGCGTGTAGACGGTGCCGAGCTCGGTGTTCTGGGCGATCGACACGACCTGGGGCATCGCGCGGTGCTCGTCGTCCCAGCCGTACGCCTGCCGGTCGATGAGCTCGGGGGTGAGCTTGCCGTCCGTGGTCGGCACGGTGAGCAGCTTGAGGCCGCCCACGCGCTCCGGCGCGCCGCCCTCGTCCACGTTGATGTGCGCGGACTCGGCGCAGATGACCGCGCCCCAGCGATCGGTCATCGCCTGCAGCGAGACGACATTCGCCCCGGTGCCGTTGAAGACCGGGAACGCCTCGGCGGTGGGGCCGAAGTGCCCCTTGACGATCTGCTGGAGGTTCACGGTGTAGTCGTCCTCGCCGTAGGCGATCTGGTGACCGCCGTTGGCGAGGGCGATGGCCGCGAGGATCTCCGGGTGGGCGCCCGCGTAGTTGTCACTGGCGAATCCGCGTATCTGCGGATCGTGGTGACGTCGCGCGTCGGTCCTCATGGTTGCGGGGTCAGCCACAGACGCTTTCCGTTCACTTCGGAGGCGGGCTTGGACCAGACGCCGGCGATGGCCTCGGCCAGCTCCTTGACGTCGGTGAAGCCCGCGAACTTCGCATTCGGGCGCTCGGCGCGCATCGCGTCGTGCACCAGTGCCTTGACGATCAGGATCGCAGCCGCTGCCTTCGGCCCTTCCTCGCCCCCCGCCTTGCGGAAGGCGTCGGCGAGCGCGAGGGTCCAGGCCTCGGCGGCCGCCTTCGACGCGGCGTAGGCGGCATTGCCCTCGGTGGGCTTACTCGCCCCGGCCGCGCTGGTCAGCAGATAGCGGCCGCGGTCGCTGCGCTGGAGCCCTCCCTGGAAGGCCAGCGAGGTGTGCTGAACCGTGCGGATCAGCAGCTTCTCCAGGAGATCCCAGTCGGCGAGGTCGGTCTCGGCGAAGGTGGCGCTGCCGCGCCAGCCGCCCACCAGGTGGACCAGGCCGTCGATCCGGCCGAACTCCTTCTCGGTCTTGTCCGCCCATTCCCGGGCGGCGGCGAGGTCGAGCAGATCGACGGTGTCGCCGGTGACGGTGGCGCCGCCGTGGGCGTACCGAGCGGCGTCGACGGCCTCTGCCAGGCGGGTGGCGTCCGCGTCCGAGGCGACGACGATCGCACCGGCCTCGGCGAGCCTGAGCAGCGTCGCCCGGCCGGCCGGTCCGGCGGCTCCGGCAACGGCGATCACCGCGCCTTCCAGCGCGCCGTTCCCATTGCCCGTGCCGTTTGCGTTCATGGCCACTGCCTCCTTGGAACGAGCGCTCATGCGGCTGCCTGCTCGGCGTCCGCCGCAGTGATCCCCTTGGTGGAGGCGATCACATTCTTCAGCTTCTTGGAGAGCGCCTCATAGAACATGCTCAGCGGAAACTCGTCCGGAAGCACGTCGTCCACGAGCTTGCGGGGCGGCTGCGAGAGGTCCAGGGCGTCCGGACCCTTGGCCCAGAGGGAGCCGGGGTGCGGGGCCAGGTAGGTCGAGACCAGGTCGTACGCGGCGAACCAGTGGACCAGCTTGGGGCGGTCGATGCCGTCGCGGTAGAGCTTCTCGATCTCGCCGCAGAGCTGGTTGGTGACCTGCGGGGCCCGGTCCCAGTCGATCTTCAGGGTGTTGTCGGTCCAGCGGATCACATCGTGCTTGTGGAGGTACGCGAAGAGCAGCTGGCCGCCGAGACCGTCGTAGTTGCGGACCCGCTCGCCGGTGACCGGGAAGCGGAACATCCGGTCGAACAGCACGGCGTACTGCACGTCACGGCCCTGCGCGAAGCCGTCGGCCTCCAGCTTCACGGCCTCCTTGAAGGCGGTGAGGTCGCAGCGCAGCTCCTCCAGTCCGTACATCCAGAACGGCTGGCGCTGCTTGATCATGAACGGGTCGAACGGCAGGTCGCCGTGGCTGTGGGTGCGGTCGTGGACCATGTCCCAGAGCACGAATGCCTGCTCGCAGCGCTGCTGGTCGCCGACCATCCCGCGGATGTCCTCGGGCAGCTCCACGCCGAGGAGTTCGACGGAGGCCTCGGTGACGCGGCGGAAGCGGGCGGCCTCACGGTCGCAGAAGATGCCGCCCCAGCTGAAGCGCTCGGGGGCCTCGCGCACGGCGATCGTCTCCGGGAAGAGCACCGCGGAATTGGTGTCGTAACCGGAGGTGAAGCCCTCGAAGGTGATGCCGCAGAAGAGCGGGTTGTCGTAGCGCGTGGCTTCGAGCTCGGCGAGCCATTCGGGCCAGACCATCCGCAGGACGACCGCTTCGAGATTGCGGTCCGGGTTGCCGTTCTGCGTGTACATCGCGAAGACGACCAGGTGCTGCAGGCCGTCGGTGCGGTTCTTGGCGGGCTGGAAGGCGAGCAGCGAGTCCAGGAAGTCCGGCACACCGAAGCCGTCCGCCGCCCAACGGCGCAGGTCCATGACGAGGGCGCGGTGGTACGCGGCATCGTGCGGGAGCAGCGGGGAAAGCTCTTCGATCGCGGCGATCACGCGTTCCAGCGTCACCAGGACGGTGGCAGGCGACGGGGCGCCGTCGGCGTCGAAGTCGATCGAACCGTCCTTCGCCTGCCAGGGCCGGATCTCCTCCACGGCATCCCTGAGCGCAGGCCAGGCAGGCTGCTCGACCACCCGTTGGGCAGTAGCTATCGCGCCGACCTCGGCGTCGTGCACAAGAATTTCCGTCATCACACTTCCTCCACGGGAGAACCTCGCGTCAAGCAACCGTATCCATGTGTGGTTCTTCGAGACAAGTGAGCATCAGAAAATTATCCTGCCGACCCCCCATGGTCACCGCGATTCTTCCTGTCGCATTCCGCTTGCGCGACTCCTTCCGTCGGTTCCGGGGGATGACGGACCGCCGACGGTCGAACACCCGGGCGCTCAGGCCGTGCGCGGCGCGCCCACGTACGGGTGACACAGCTCGCCGGGCGCCGGCGCTACCGGTAGGACGGGGTGCCATCCGCCTCCCTCCCACCCGTCTGGAGACCGCCGCTTGAGTATCCGTGCCGTCCTTGTCGCAGCCGTCATCACCGGAGTCCTGCTCGGTGTCGGCGACGTTCAGGGACACGGCGCCACTCACCCGCGCGTGACCGGCTCTCTCCCGGGTCCGGGCCACTAGGCTGCCGAGTTGCCGTAATCCGAGTACCGAAGTGCCGCGTGGGCAGGAGCAGCACGCGGGGAGACGCCGTCGACGGAAGCGAGATTGCCTTGACTTTTCTCACCATCGGTCATCGCGGGGTGATGGGTGTCGAGCCGGAGAACACCCTGCGGTCGTTCGTCCACGCCGAGCAGGCCGGCATGGACGCCATCGAACTGGACCTTCATCTGAGCAAGGACGGCGCACTCGCCGTCATGCACGACGCCGAGGTGGACCGGACGACCGACGGCACCGGCCCGATCGCCGAGAAGACCCTGGCCGAGCTGCGGGAACTCGATGCCGGGCAGGGCGAACGGGTGCCCGTCTTCGAGGAGGTGCTCGATGCCGTGCGCTCCCCCTTGCAGGCGGAGATCAAGGATGCGGCCGCAGCCCGGGCGCTGGCCGAGGTGATGCGGCAGCGCGATCTCGTCGACCGGGTCGAGGTGTCGTCGTTCCACGACGAGGCCGTCGCCGAGATCGCTCAACTGGTGCCGGGGGTACGGACCGTGCTCATCGCCAGCCGGTGGAAGAGCGATGTGGTGGACCGGGCGAAGGCGGTGGGCGCGGCGACGCTCGCGCTGAACATCCGCCGCCTCACGCTGGAGGTCGTCGAGCAGGCGCACGCCGAGGGAGTGAAGGTTATCGGCTGGGTGGTGAACACCCAGGATCATCTGCGTCTCGTGCGCGCCCTGGGGCTGGACGGCGCGACCACCGACTTCCCGGAGATCCGCCGCGCCGGCCGCTTCACCGCGTAGGTGCGGGGAGGGCTAACCCTCCTTCAGGTCCTTGATCAGCAGTTCGAAGGCGAGATCGTCGCGCTGCGGAACGCCGAAGCGCTCGTCGCCGTAGGGGAAGGGGCTCAGCTCTCCCGTACGGCGGTAGCCGCGACGCTCGTACCAGGCGATCAGTTCCTCACGGACCGAGATCACGGTCATGTGCATCTCGGTGGCGCCCCACCTCTCCCGGACGGTGCGTTCGGCCTCGGCGATGATCAGCTTGCCGAGGCCACCGCCCTGCAGCTCGGGGCGGACCGCGAACATCCCGAAGTAGGCGGCTTCCCCGCGGTGTTCGAGCTGACAGCAGGCGATCAGTTCGCTGTCCCGCTCCACCACGAGCAGTCGGCTGCCGGGTGCCTCGACCACCGCGCGGACCCCGTCGGGGTCGGTCCGCCGCCCCTGCAGGATGTCCGCCTCGGTGGTCCACCCCGCGCGGCTGGAGTCGCCCCGGTACGCCGATTCGACCAGCGTCACGAGCGCGGGCACATCGGCGTCCGCCGCGTCGCGGAAGGTCAGCTGTCCCGAGTCGCGGGGCGGGGCAGTGTCCATGGTGGAGCTCTCCTTTTCTCTGCTGGTCCGTGCCGCAGCAGAGTAACCCGCTGGTCCGCGCCTAATGTCTCGACCATGGTTCATGTGCTGAGCAGTCGGGTCCTGTTGAGCCCTACCGACCCCGAGCGGTCACGGACGTTCTACGGAGAGTCCCTCGGGCTGCCGGTGTACCGGGAGTTCGGTACCGGCCCCGAGCGGGGGACGGTGTACTTCCTGGGCGGCGGCTTTCTGGAGGTCTCCGGGCGCTCCGTCGCACCGCCCTCGCCCGGGCTGCGGCTGTGGCTGCAGGTCGCGGACGTCCGGGCGGCGTACGAGGAGCTGTCGGCCCGGGGCGTCGAGGTGGAACGGCAGCCGGTGCGCGAGCCGTGGGGGCTCGTGGAGATGTGGATCTCCGATCCGGACGGGGTGCGGATCGCCGTCGTCGAAGTGCCGGAGGACCATCCGCTGCGCTATCGGCCCTGAGGACAGTGACCCGCGACGGCGCACAACTGGCCGCGTCCTTCTGCGGGTTTCCTCCACGCGCTCCCCTCGTACATCAATGCGCCGCGTACGACCTGCCGGGCCGGGGCATCGACTAGTCGACACCGACGTCGTACGTCCTGGGGAGGTGCGCTGTGCACGGACCGGCGATGTCCGGCTGGCTGCTGATGGCGTTGTGCGGGGTCACGGGCGCGTACTGCCTGCTGCGGATGCGCAGCGGGACGGAGGAGGAGCGCAGGACGGCGCGCGCCGAGGCGGTCATGGGCTTCGGCATGGCCGCGATGGCGGCGCCCGCCGCGGTCTTCCCGCCGCCCGTGTGGGGATGGGCTGTGTATGTGGTGCTGTTCGGCGGGGCCGCGTTGCGCGCCCTCTGGTTCGCCCGCCGCAAGGGGCACCATCTGCACCATCTGGTCGGCTCACTGGCGATGGTCTACATGGCGCTGGTGATGACGCCGGGCAGCGGTGCGGCAGCGCACGGTGCGGGCGGTGTGCAGGGTGCGCACGGCGGACATCAGATGGTGCAGGTCGCCGGTGGAGTGCCGCTGCTGACAGGGATGCTGCTGGTCTATCACGCGGCCTATGTGCTGCGGTCCGGGACGCGGCTGATTCCGGCCGCCGCCGCGGGTCCGGCCGAGGGGACGACGGGAGGCGGCTGGGGCGCACGGCCGGAACTGGCACTGGCCTGCCGGCTGACGATGGGGATCGCCATGTTCGCGATGCTGCTCACACTGTGAGACAGCGGGTGTGGTCAACCGTGGCGTACATCACTTGCCGAGCACAGCCATACCCGCGGGTACCGCGCCACTCATAGGCTGACGCCATGTTGGTCTCCCTCGTGCTGCTGCTGCTCGGTGCACTGGCCGCCGTCGTGACCCCGCGGATGATGGCGCGGGCCGAGTGGCCCGAGCGCGAGCCCGTGGTGGCGCTGTGGGTGTGGCAGTGCGTGGTGGCCGGGGTACTGCTGTCCTTCGGACTCTCCATGACGTTCAGCGCGGCCGCCGCCTGGCAGGCGGTGCGCGGGCAGGTGTTCGGACACGCACCGCACGCCGTGGTGGAGGCGTACGCGCTGGGCGCGTACGGGCCGTGGTCCGCCGTCATGGCCGTTCTGCTGGCACTGGGTGGTATCTGGAGCGCGGCAATGCTGACGCGGGAGATCCGCCGGGCGCAGGTGCGGCGCAGCCGGCGCCGGGCCGAACTGCTGGTCCGTTCCCCGTTGATGCCCGGCGAGGAGCCCGGCAACGGCCGGCTCGTGGTGCTGGAGGGTGAGCGCCCCGACGCCTGGTGGCTGCCCGGAGCGGCACCTCAACTGGTCATCACCACTTCGGCACTTGGAAGACTGAGAGGCCGTCAGCTGGATGCTGTGCTGGCCCATGAACAGGGGCACGCGCAGGCGCGGCACGACTGGCTGCTGCACTGCTCCGCAGCGCTGGCGAACGGGTTCCCCCAGGTACCGGTGTTCGCCGCTTTCCGCGACGAGATGCACCGGCTCGTCGAACTGGCAGCGGACGATGTGGCGTCACGGCGCTTCGGGCGGCTGACGATCGCTCTCGCCCTGGTCGAACTGAACGAGGACCGGGGCGTGTTCGGCCCCTGCCCGACGCCGGACGCGGAGCTGCCACTGCGCGTGAACCGGCTGCTGTCTCCTGTCGAGCGGCTCACCGCGGGGCGGCGGCTGCGGCTGACCGCGGCGGCCGCCCTGGTGCCGGTGGTCCCGCTTCTGGTGGCCTTCGTGCCGGGACTCAGCGCGCTGGGATAGCCGGTGTCGTGGTCCGTCCGCAAGGATCACCCCATGCACTCCCCAGCCCCGCCTCCGCCCCTTTCCCCGCCGGAGCGCTCGCCTGCTCTCGGAGCCGGCATCGTGTGCGGGTCCCTCGCCCTGGTGCTGCTGATCCTGGTCGCCCTGCGCTGGTCCCCGCTGATGTCGCTGGACCGTACGGTCGCCGACGCGCTGCATCGGCGGGCGGTGGCGGAGCCGGGCCTCGTGCACATCAACCGGATCCTGACCGACTGGGTGTGGGACCCCTGGACGATGCGCACCCTGATCGCGGTCGCCGTGGTGTGGCTGTGGTGGCGCGGGGTCCGGATGCTCGCGGGGTGGGTGGCCGCGACAAGCCTGTTCGCCACCCTGCTGCAGCAGGGGTTGAAGTCCGCCGTCGGCCGGGAGCGCCCTCAGTGGCCGAACCCGGTGGACTCGGCCCACTACGCGGCGTTCCCGTCCGGTCACGCCATGACGGCGGTGGTGAGCTGTGGTTTGCTGCTGTGGCTGCTGCGCCGGCACGGCGTCCGGCGGCGGGTGTGGCACGCCGCGCTCGCGGTGGCGTGGGCATCGGTGATCGGCGTGGGGGTGACCCGGCTCTATCTGGGGGTGCACTGGATGACCGATGTACTGGGGGGCTGGCTGCTGGGTGCGGCGGTGGTCGCGTTCTCGATCGCCGCGTTCGCCCGGTACGAGGGACGGGAACGGGCGGCCTTGCCGCACCGCTCCTGAACGCGCGAGGATCGGACCCATGATGATCAAGGGCGTGCTCTTCGACTTCTCCGGGACCCTCTTCCGTATCGAACCCGTCCGGTCCTGGCTTTCGGCGGTCCTCGCCGAGCGGAACATAACCGTGACCGATGCCGACTTCGAGCAGTACGTGGCGGACCTGACGGCCGCCGGGGCGCTGCCCGGCGGCCCGAATCCGCAGCGCGTTCCCGACCGGCTTGCCGCGGCGTGGGCCACGCGCGACGAGAGTACGGAACGGCACCGTGAGGCGTACATGGGGCTGGCCCGCCAGGTCGCCCTGCCGGATCCGGGGCTGTACGAGGCGCTCTACGACCGGCACAAGTCGCCGGCGGCGTGGCGGCCGTACCCGGACGCGGCGGAGGTGCTGGCGGCGCTGCGTGCCGGCGGGACCCGGGTCGGCGTGGTCAGCAACGTCGGCTGGGACCTGCGGCCGATCTTCCGCGCTCACGGTCTCGACGCCCTGGTCGACGCCTATGTCCTGTCGTACGAGCACGGGATCCAGAAGCCGCACCCACATCTTTTTCACACCGCCTGCACACTTATCGGCCAGGATCCGAAGGATGTGGTCATGGTGGGTGACGATCGACACGCGGATGGCGGAGCGGCCGCACTGGGGTGTGACGTGCGCTTCGTCGACCATCTGCCGGTGGAGGAACGGCCGGGCGCGCTACGGGCACTCGGGCTCATTCCGTGATCCCGCGGAGGGACATGTGAGAGATGTCCCTGACGCCCAATGGGTCCGATTGTCACACCGTGGCCTTAGCCTGGTGGCATGTCCCGTTCTCCCCGCTCATCCGATTCCGTGCGCTCCGCCGCAGTGGTGAATGAAGAGATTCGCGACCTGTGGCAGCGTTCCGGCGGATGCCTGTCCCCGGACGACGAGGAGGAGTACCAGCGACTCCTGGTGGAGTGGGCCGCGGTGACCGGCGGGAGCGCGAGGTCTGCCGCGTAAGCGGTACGGGGCGGCATACCGCTCCCCGTCCGGCTCGGCCAGTCCGTGTGCGGCGACCTCCGGCACGTCGCACCCCCGGAGGCCTGACTTCTCCCCCGAACGACCGATCCCGGCGATCCCCTGCGCCGCCGGAACCAGGCAGCCACCCCGGTCGGCCTGGCCCGTCGGGCATCGGTCGGGGGCCGCGTTGATGACGGACGGCATGAACCGGTCAACGCAGGAGGCTGGTAGCTGCTTGCCGGCGAGTGGCGCACAAGGACGGTCCAGGCTGCTCGCCGTGTCCCGCCGGGCGAGGATCCGCCCGGCGGGAACGCGCCGTGAACGCACGGGTCCGGCGATACCCGCACAGCCGGATCAGTTGTCGAAGTAGTCCGGCTGCGTCTGCACATTGAGCTCCGGCATCCGCACGCGCTTCGCCGGGTCGGTCCGCCGGTCGTCGAGCCTCAGGACGTCGAAGCCCTTGGCGATGTCGTTGGAGTAGATGTATCCGTTGTAGTAGTACGCCGACCAGGGGCCGGCCGTGGTGACGGCGTCCAGGTTGACGGGACCGCGCTCGAAGAACGCGATCTCCTTGGGCGCCGAGGAGTCGGTGAAGTCCCATACCGAGACTCCGCCCTGGTACCAGGCCTGGACCATCAGGTCGCGGCCCTTGACCGGGATGATCGAACCATTGTGGGCGACGCAGACCTCGGTGGCGGCCTGCGGGCGGTCGATCTTGAAGTAGCTGCGGAAGACAAGCTTGCGGTGGTCACCCTTGCCGACGATGTCGTAGATGCCGTCGGCGCCGCGCTTCGGCCCGACCTCCTTGTTGCAGGTGGCCGCGCCACCTCCGCCGAGCTCATCGGTGAAGACAACCTTGTCCGCCTTCTGGTTGAACGTCGCCGAGTGCCAGAACGCGAAGTTCACATTGTCCTGAACCCGGTCGATGATCTTCGGGTTCTCCGGGTCCTTGATGGAGAACAGCAGGCCGTCCCCCATGCAGGCACCGGCGGCCAGGTCCTTCGACGGCAGCACCGTGATGTCGTGGCAGCCGCTCGTCTTCGAGACCCCGGGGTTGGTGGGCGCGCCCGGGTTGCCGCCGTCCGGGAAGAGCACCGGGAAGTTCACGACCGCGGCCTTCTCGGGCGCCTTGCGGGGCACCTTGATGATGGAGATCCCGTCATGCGGCGGCTGGCAGTCCGGGAACGCCTCGCTCGGCGAGTACGAGGAGACGTATATGTATACGTTGCTGCCTTCCGGAACCAGCGTGTGGGTGTGCGAGCCGCAGGCGGTCTCGACGGCGGCGACGTACTTCGGGTTGCGCTTGTCGCTGATGTCGAAGATCTTCATGCCCTCCCAGGAGGACTTCTCCGTGGCGGGCTGGGTGGTGCTGGCGCACGAGTTGTCGCTGCGTGAGGAGTCGGTGGACAGGAACAGCAGGTTCCCGGAGACCGAGACGTCGTTCTGGGATCCGGGGCAGAGCACCTGGGCGACGGTCTGCGGCGAACTCGGGTTGCTGATGTCGTAAATCCGGAAGCCGTCGTAATTTCCGGCGAATGCATACTTCCCCTGGAAGGCCAGGTCCGTGTTGAGACCCTTGAGCGCGTCCTTCGGGACGTTGGCCAGCTGGGTGATGTTGTCGCTGTGGACGATCTCGTCCACACCGGGTATCTCGCTGTCCTTGATGGCGGCAGTGGCGGCGGCCTCCTGGCTTGCGGAGAGACTGGTGCGGGTGGCGGGTGAATCACCGGGGTCGGGCGTTGCGGCCGCCGGTCCGGCCGTCAGCAGAGTGGCGAAGAGTCCGGCGGCGGCCGCCGCCACACCCAGACGTCTGCGCCGCACTTGGGTGATGTGTAACGAAGTCACTGCGTCCTCCCCTGTACCAAAGCGTGGCTGAACGGTTGACTGACCCCGGCAGTATCGTCCTTCTCACGGGTATCCCAACAGATGGCAACAGGAACGTAATGAAAGTTACCGACCCCTGAGGTTGCCGATGTGCGCCAAATGATCCGCTACGACCTCATGTGGCACTGGAGGCAGCCTTGTTGATTTTCCGTCAGGTCGCGCATGTGCACAGATCCGTAGTCGTCACTGCCGTGGCGACCGCCGTACTCTCCCTTGCCGCGTGCGACGCGGGCGGTGGCGGCCATGACGCCAACGCGCGTGCAGGAAACGGCCCTTCGGTCGTGGCACCGGGGAAGCCGGGAGAGCCCGCGCAGACCCTGTCCGTCGAGGAAGCCGCGAAGGCTGCCGGGAAAGACACCCCCAACTCGGCCGATTTCCGCTACGTACAGATGATGATCCAGCACCACGCCCAGGCACTGGAGTTGACCGCCCTGGTACCGTCCCGTTCCTCGTCCGCCCCGGTCAAGCGACTTGCCGAGCGCATCTCCGCAGCGCAGAAGCCGGAGATCGGCGCCATGGAGGGATGGCTCACGCACAACGGCGGCGAGAAACACGCGGGCGGTCACGACCACGCCGGGATGCCCGGCATGGCGACCCAGGCGCAGCTGAAGGAGTTGCGGGCTGCAGAGGGCAAGGCCTTCGACAAGCTGTTCCTGCAGCTGATGATCACCCACCACCAGGGAGCGATCACAATGGCGACCGAGGCCCTCTCGGAGGGGAACAACGTTCAGGTCGAGGAGATGGCGGACGATGTCGTCGCCCAGCAGACGGTCGAGATCGACCGGATGCGCGCACTGTCCTCCTGACGCGCCGCGCGGCCGCACCTCTCCCCTGCCCCGCCGACCGGTGGGATGCTGGAGTCACCCTCCGGGAAGAGGTGCACCGTGCTCCATGTCGCCGTCGTCGGCTCCGGACCCAGCGGGGTCTACACCGCCCAATCTCTGGTCGAGCAGTCCCGGGTGCCCGATGTCCGGGTGGACGTGCTGGACCGGCTGCCCTGCCCGTACGGCCTGGTTCGGTACGGCGTCGCCCCCGACCACGAGAAGATCAAGTCGCTGCAGAACAGTCTGCGGACCGTTCTTGAGCACGAGCGGATCACCTTTCTCGGCCATGTCCAGGTGGGCGGGGACGGGCTGTCACCCGAGCGGCTGAGCGAGCTCTACCATGCCGTGGTCTACTGCGTCGGGGCGGCGACCGACCGCGGTCTCGGCATTCCCGGCGAGGATCTGCCCGGCAGCCACTCGGCGACCGAGTTCGTCTCCTGGTACAGCGCACACCCCGACGCTGCTGCCAACAGCTTTGCGTTGCAGGCCCGTTCGGCCGTGGTGATCGGGGTCGGCAATGTGGCGGTCGACGTGGCGCGGATCCTCTCGCGCGGCGCCGAGGAACTGCGGCCCACCGATGTGCCCCACCCGGCGCTCGGCGCGCTGGCCGGCAGCCGGGTGCGCGAGGTGCACATGGCGGGCAGGCGGGGACCGTCGCAGGCCAGGTTCACCACCAAGGAGCTGCGCGAGCTGGGCGGGCTGCCGGGGGCGCGGGTCGTGGTGGACGGGGCGGAGCTGGCCCGCGATCCGGTGTACGCCCCCGTCGGGGCGCCGGCGGATTCACCGGTGCCGCTGCCGGCGGTGGTACGGCGCAATATCGAGGTACTGCGCGGGTGGGCCGAGGCCGGTGTCCCTGCCACCGGGCCGGACCCGATGCGCACGATCCACCTGCGGTTCTTTCTGCGTCCCGTCGAGCTCCTCGAACGGGACGGGCGGGTCGCCGGGGTCCGGTTCGCACGTACCGCGCCGGACGGCAGCGGAGGCATACAGGACACCGGTACGTACGAGGAGATCGACGCCCAGCTCGTCCTGCGGGCCGTCGGCTATCGCGGGCTGCCGCTGCCCGGTCTGCCGTTCGATCCGGCCCGCGGTACCGTGCCCCACCTGGCGGGGCGGGTGCTGCGGGACGGCGTGCCGTCACCCGGGGAGTACGTCGCCGGGTGGATCAAGCGGGGGCCGACCGGAGTGATCGGCTCGAACCGGCCGTGCGCGAAGGAGACGGTCGCGTCGCTGCTGGACGATGCGCCACTGCTCGAGGGGCGGCCGTCGGCCCCCGATCCGGTGGCCGCGCTGCGGGCGTGGGGGCTACGGCCGGTGAAATGGGACGGCTGGCTGTCGATCGAGCGGGCCGAGGCGGCCCTCGGGCAGTCGCTCGGCCGAGGGCCGGTGAAGATCCCGGACTGGGCGGGGCTCCTGCAGGCCGCACACGGCGACCGCCGCTGAACCGCTCCGGGTGGTGTCAGTCTTCGCCGAGCCGGTCCGCCTGCTGGTTCGCGGCGGCGAGAATCGCGTCGAGCAGCCCCGGGAAGAGCGTGTCCAGATCGTCGCGGCGGAGCCCGTTCATCTTGGCGGTGCCCCGGTAGGTCTGACTGACGATGCCGCTCTCGCGCAGCACCCGGAAGTGGTGCGTGGTCGTGGACTTGGACACCGGCAGTTCGATACGGGAGCAGGCGAGCTCGTCCTCGGCGGCGGCCAGCTCGCGGACCACCCGCAGCCGCATCGGGTCGGAGAGCGCGTGGAGCACCGCCTCGATACGGATCTCCTCGCGTGCGGGGTGGGCGAGTACACGGGCGCCTACGCCCGGGGCGTCGGTGACACGAGCGGCGGCCGCACTGGTGGCGGGCACGGTGACTCCCCTTACGTCGTGTCGGACGGGCACCTTTTGGTACGAGACCCATCATACTTTGCCGCACGGCTGAGGCGTCAGGACAGCTTCTGCCCTGTACAGCTCCCGGTGCGGCCGTCACCCCCTGACGCGAGTTCCACGACGGCGCGAACGCGGTTTCGGTCCGGAAGCCGGTCAGCCGCTGAGCAGGTCCGGCCTCTCGGCCAGCGAGGCGAGATGCCCGGCCGGGTCGGCGATCAGTCTGCGGGCCGTCAGGTCGAGCATGCCTGCCACGCCCGTCACCTCCGCCGCGACCGTGCCGTCCTCCTTGAGGATCCTCTGCACGACCTCGAAGGTCTTCCCCGCGCTGTACACGAACTGGCAGGTCACCCGGACGCGCTCGCCGCCGCGCAGCTCCCGCCGGAACTTCACCGTGACTTCCAGCGCGACCGGTCCCACCCCGCTGGCCAGCAGCTTCTCCTGCGGCAGCCCGGCAGCTCGCAGCAACTCCCACCGGGCGTGCTCGGCGTACTGCAGATAGACGGCCTGATTCAGGTGCCCCTGCGTGTCGAGCTCATAGCCGCGCACGGTCACGTCAACGAAGAAGGTCATGGTCGCCGTAACGTCGCCGCGCAATCCACCATTCCCCGCTTGGCACACTTTCCCGCCAACTCCCATGCACACGCCGCATGTACACGAGCGACGTCGCCACAGCTCTTTACGTATCCGTCATGCACGGACGGCTCCTGGACCATCGTGCTCGGTGTGCAGATGGAGGCCGCGTGCACGGACCGGGTGAAGATGACGGTGAGTCCGGGCAGTGCGTGCGCCGGGCAAGATCGGCTCCGACAGTCCCTGTCTGAAGTAGCCACGCCACCGGACGGGGTGACGGGCGGGCGCGCAGCACGCCCGTCACCTCCGAGCCGGCTCACACGCGCCATCCCCGTGGCCCCGTGTGCATCCGGCATGGGGACGCACGTCCGCCTGCCACCGGGACGCTCCCGTCCGGAACAAAGGGGGCGCGCTCTCGCGCGCGCTGTGACACCCTCACCCCGATTGAGCAATTCAGCCCTTGTCCCCGAGGCCCCGCCGGGCCACCACAGGAGCGTCCGATGGCGACACCACCCCGCCTGATCCCCCTGCTTCAGCAGTTCGACTTCGCGCGGGGGCGCCTCGCGGACCGCATGACGGGCCCCGTCATGGACAGCGGCAACGGCACGGACATCGAAGTCCCGCCCATGACCGACGCGGAGTACCTCTGGGAGCCGGTACCGGACTGCTGGTCGGTGCGCCGCCGCGCGGACGGACCCGGGAAGGGCGCGACCCTCCTGGTCGGTGCGGGCGACTGGGGGCGCGATTCGTCGCACGCGCCGCACCCCACACCGCCGCCGTTCACCACCCTCGCCTGGCGGTTGAGCCATGTCAGCGAGATGCTGGCCATCCGCGCCGACCACACGAACGGCAGCCACGCCCTGACCCGGGACGACTACCACGTCGCCGGTGACGTCGCAGGGGCGATCGCCGACTTCGATACCAGTGCCACCGCCTGGCGCGAGGCGCTGCTCAGCGCCGACGACGCGGCGCTCGACACCGTGGGACACAGCACGTACCCGCATGGCAGCGATCCGGAGGATCCGTTCATCGAAACGGTCTGGTGGGTCAATCAGGAACTACTGCACCATGGGGCCGAGATCGCCATGATCCGCGACCTGTATCGCGCACGGCGGGGCTGACGCGGAGCCCTGCGCGGCAACCCGGCCGCAACGCAACGAGCCCCCGCCGGATGTCCGGCGGGGGCTCGTCGTGTCAGGCGGCGATGCCGGCCGAGGTGACCACCCGGTCGTCCGCGGTGTACAGGACGTCCCGGACGACCGCCGCCTCGGGGTGGCGCCTGGCCAGTTCCTCCTGGACGTCGTGGTGGGTGGTGCAGCGGCGGCCGTCGAGCAGTCCGGCCCGGCCCAGCGCCTCGGCTCCGGCGCAGACGCTGGCGACGGTGCCGCCCCTGGCGTGGTGGTCCCAGAGGGCCCGCAGGGCCGCGTCCCCGACGGCGGGGCTGTCGGCCAGGGTGAGCGCCCGCCAGCCGGGGGCGACGATCAGGTCGTCGGGACCGAGGTCGGGCCAGTCCAGCCGGGCGACCAGCGGCAGGCCCTGCGCCGTGGGCACCTGCGGCTGCTCGGCGACGTAGCTGAGGGTGTACGGGTGCCCGAAGTCCGGGGCCGTGGAGAAGACCTGCGCGGGGCCGGCCAGGTCCAGCAGTCGGCATCGTGCTGGCGATCCTCGCAGGGGTGGTGCTGCTCTGGCTCTACCGCACCAGGGTGCAGGACCGCAGGTGTCGGTGGACCGGGGCGGGCCCCGATCCCCATGGAAGGGACTTACCGCACCACCGGCCACTGGCTACCCTGGGCGGTGATGTTCACATCACAGGGACCCACCCTCCGAGAACTCGCGGTTCAGGCGCTGTCCTCCACGGAGCGCGGATACGACCTGCTCGCCGAGAAGTTCGACCGCACTCCGTTCCGTACCCCGGACCGCGTTCTGAAGGCGGTCGAGCACGCCCTCACCCGCCTCGGTCCTTTCGACAGGGGCCTCGACCTCTGCTGCGGCACCGGCGCCGGGATGGACGTCCTGCGGCGCCTGTGCCGGGAACGGGTCACGGGCGTCGACTTCAGCGCCGGCATGCTGGCCGTGGGCCGTTCCGCGCACCCGCCCACGCCGTCAGGCGGCCCGGCCCTGGACTGGGTACGAGCCGACGCCCTCGCCCTCCCCTTCCAGCCGGCCTTCGACCTCGCGGTCAGCTTCGGCGCCTTCGGCCACTTCCTGCCCGAGGAACGCCCCGGCCTGTTCGCCCAGGTGTACGCGGCACTCCGCCCGGGCGGCCGCTTCGCCTTCCCGATCGGCGCCCCGCCTCGGATGGGCTCCCCGCTGTACTGGGCCCTGCTGGGCTTCGACACGACGATGCGTGTGCGCAACGCCCTGTGGCGGCCGCACTTCGTCATGTACTACCGGACGTTCCGTCTCCCCGATGTGCTGGAGGACCTGACCGAGACGGGCTTCGAGGTGGAGCTGCTGCCGCTGGAGGAGCTCGGCCGACGACCGGACGGCAGCTCGAGGTGCCGCCTCGTCGTGGCACGACGGGGCCTCAGCTAGGAAGCCGAACTGCGGCGAGGTCTCACCGCCCGGGCAATCGCCGGAGTATGCGGCCACCGTCGCCGACGTCGAAGACATCACGGCTGCTGGTTGTCCACGGAGTACAGCACCCTGGATCGTTCCCGTACCGGTCCGATCTCGTGGTCCCGTGTCGTGGCAGCCGGCCGGAGAGACGGTCAGGAGCTGGGGAGTCCGGCATCGTCGAAGCGGCGCATCAGGGCGGGCTTACCCCTGTGGGTCTCGCGCAGTCCGGCGGCGCGCTGGCGGAATTCGGCGCTGGTCCCGGCCCGGACGTGGATCTCCTGGAGGTCCTTGAGCAGGGTGACGGCGATGTCGTACTGGGCGGGCTTCTTCTGTGCGATGAGGTTGTCGACATCCCGCCATGCCTGCTCGGTGTCCTGGGCGAGCCGGGTCAGGTGTGCGTCCCGGGCCTTGCTCATCTCCAACGCTCGGGCTCGTTGGGCCGCCGCTTCGGCCTCCTTCCGAAGCCGTTCGCGTTCGGTGCGGTGGCGGTAGGCGGCGTCCAGGAGTTGGGCAGCCGTGCGGCGTTCACCCGTGCTGCGGGGGCTGGGGATCGTGGCGTCGCGGTAGCTGGCCAGCAGGCGGAGGCCGGGCTGCGGTGCGGTGCCGAGCGCGGCCTTCAGGAGCAACGTGTCCTTCTCGGCGGCCGGCAGTGCGGCGATCCAGGCCGCCAGGGCCTTCTTGTCCACGGCCGTCGCGGTCGCGGGCCCGCTGGTCTCCGCGGCGACAGCCAGCAGATCACGGTCCACGCGCAGGAAGTCGGCCAGCGCCCGCTGCGGGCCGGTCAGCGTCGCCAGTCCGGCGGGCACGGGGGGTTCGAGTTCGCGGGCGTACTCCTCCTCGTCTTCGTCCATCAGCTCCCAGACGGTCAGTCCGGCGAGCCAGGCCACGTACAGGGCCCGCAGGTCGCCCGCGGCAAGCTCGGCGCGCAGGCCGACGAAGGCCGAGAGCGTGTGCGAGGTCTCGAAGTCCCACTCGCCGCCGTCCTCCGGGGAGAGGGAGAAGTCCAACAGTGTGTGCCCGGAGCGCGTCCAGGCCTGCAACGACTCCTCGGCGCAGTACTGGGCGGCGGTCTCGGCCCGCAGCAGGGTGTCGGGCAGGCGCAGGACGAGGCGGCGGCTGCCCCAGTTCGCGTAGTAGAGGTGGGCGTCGTAGAGCTGCTCCACCATCTTCGTCGGATCGCCGCGGAAGTTGCCCCAGTGGTACTCATTGGTGAAGCTCGTGGTGGTGATCTCGGCCCGGGTGGACAGCGCACGCACTTGGTCGAGCTCCTGCTCGCTCAATGGGCGGTCGACGGCCAGGAACTCGTAGTACTGGTACTCGCTCACGGCCCGCAGCGTACCGGGGAGGATCTCGCAGGAGCGCCTGCGGCCGGGCGGACCGCAGGGCTCGGGGCGGCGGGGGTCAGCGGCGGCGCTTGCCTTTGGGCTTGGTGCGGCCACGGGCGCGGGCCGCGTTGAGCCGTCCCAGCTGCGCGGACTTGGCGCGCAGCGGTCCCTGCGCGAACCGTCGGAGCTGCTCGAGTCCGGTGTGGTCCGGGTGACCTGAGGTGAGGGCGGCCCGGATCGCGTCCTCGGCCTGGCTCCGCCCGCCGGACAGCACGGCGTTGAGGAAGGCGTCCTCTCCACTGGTCTCCAGAAGTTGGAGCAGGCTCTCCGCGACCATGAGGTGCGCTTCGGCCTCGGTCAGGTCGTCGGGGGCGAGGATGTCGCAGACGGTGAGGACGCTGAGCGCGGTCGGGGCCAGTTCCGGGTCGGCGCGCAGGGAGCGCAGCAGTTTCTCGCCGCCTCCTTCGGGCAGCGCTGTGGCCAGGGTGTCGAGCATCGCGGCGGCGCGTGTGCGGAACGGCATCTCCCGTACCGCCTGCAGAAGTTGGCTGTGGGCGGCTTCACAACCGCCGTGGGCGGTGGTCCAGGCGGCGAGTTCGGCTCGGGCGCTGTCGGGGTCGTAGTGCTCGGCCAGTACGCCGAGCAGCCCGGCGGCGGGGGCGTGGGCGAGTTCGCCGACGAGCGGTGCGCTGCGTCCCTCCGCGAGGAGGCGTTGCCGTACGGCATGCGTACCGAGGCCGGTGAGGCGGATCAACTCCACCGGCCCGTCGGCCAGTTCCGCGCGCAGCCGCTTCGCGCTCGCCTCGGCCTGCGGGTCGGGGGCAGTGGGGAGGCCACCGAGGAGATCGGCGAATTCGGGCGGCATTCCGGCGGGCAGCTGCGGGGCCGGGCCGAGGGTGGTTTCGGGGGCGGGCAGTTCCAGGAAGGCCGGGTCGGCCATGCCCTGCTCGCGGCTGATCGCGCCGAGACGCTCCAGGGCGTCCAGAACGTGGCGCAGGTCGTGGTCGGCGGACAGCAGCCAGCCCCTTTGCTGGGCCGCCGTCCCCTGCGTGAGGTCGAAGCTCATCCGGTAGGCCACGTGCACGGAGTCCCGGAGCTGCGGCCAGGGCATCGGGTACGGAAGGCTGTAGAGGGTGTTGAGGACGTCGGGCAGTACGTCCTCGAACACGTCGTACAGCAGCGAGGTGAGCCGATAGCCGTCCACGTCGCCCAGCAGGGGCTCGCGCAGCTCGAAGACCGTCTCGAAGGCGCGCTGCCACAGCGCGAGCGGGTCGGCGAGCAGCGGGCGCGCCTTGGCGACCGCGTACACACGTCCTTTCGCCACCCGAATCAGGCGGGCTTTCTTCGCCCACTCGAAGATCAGATTCAGCCGGGGCAGCTCCGCGCTCGTGCGCGGGGAGCCGGGTCGGTCCCCGGTCTCCAGGGTGGCGACGAGTTCCCTGGCGTCGGCGATCCGCAGCCGGCCGGTCTTGGTCAGTTCCCTCCCCTGCGGACCCGCCCAGTCGGCGAGCCCGGTCAGCTGCCGGAGCAGCGGCACCTCGGCGGCCTGCGCCCGCAGCCCGTCCTCGCCGGGCAGGACAACCGGCAGCTGGGGCTCGGCCCGTTCGGATCCGGGCGGGCCGGTGCGCAGGTGCCGCGCCATGATCACGTCCAGGGAGTCGCGGTCGTACGGCACCTCGTCACGCTGGGCACGCTCGGCGAAACGCATCATCGCCGTCTGGTCGCCGACGTCCACGCCCTGCTCGGCGGCGGTCGTCGCCCAGAACTTCGCCATCCCCCAGCGCGTACGGTCCGCCATCGCCGCCTCGAACTGTCCGGCGGCGGCATCGACAGCCCGCTCCACCACGTCGAGTGCATCGCCGCGCGGGTCCGCCAAGCCCCTGGCGTCCATGTACCGCAGCAGTGCGCGCAGCCCGCCCGGCGCGTCCACCAGCGGCTCGCCCGGCAGCCGGGTCAGCGTCCGCGGCATCCAGTCCAGCAGGAACTCCTCCACATGCCGCGCCTGCCACAGGCCCAGCCGGCCGTCCACCGTCCCGCGATGCCGGTACTCGAGCGCCGACTCCACGACGAACGGGTCCGCCTCGCCCCCGCCCTGAGTGCGGCTCCAGTCCGTGACGCGGCGGGCGAGCTGCTCGCAGGCGGCGGCAAATTCCTCTTCGTCGTCGGGCTCGAAGAACATACGCATGGACGGAACGACCTCACCTCAATGGACCTGCAACCGCCCCCACACTACCCAGCCGCCCCGCACCACGGCGTGGCTCTGCCCCGCAGAATCGGTCCGGCACAAGCCCCCGGCTTCAGCGGTGCCCGGCCCGCTCCACGACTCCCGCGCCCGGCCCGCACCACCTCGGTGGTCACCCGCAGGGGCCCGATCGGCACCGGGCGCAGGATCTCGTACGTCACCTGGGCCAGCCGCATGTCCTCCCGGGCCTCGGCGCGCTCCTCGATCTCCCGCCCCAGCAGCGCCGCCTGCGGCCCCGCGTGCTGCGCCCGCGCGTCCCACGGCCCGCGCGTGTACTCCCCGGCCACGTACCGCCCGGCCCCGACCCGCTCGTAGAACCCCTCGATCCCCTCAGCCATCCTCGCGGGCTACCCACCAGTAGCCCTCTCGATCCAGAGCCCGGCGCCGCTCAGCCCAGCCAGGCGGCCACGGCCGCCTCGATGCCGGCGGGCTCCGGTGGCGCGCCGCCATCCCAGTGCGGCGCCGCGGCCAGCAGCTTCGCGTGCAGTTCCGCCGCCAGGATCCGCCGCTCGCGGTCGCCCTGCGCCACGGCGATGCGCCTAGCCCACCGAACCGTGTCGACGACCGCCGACTTCATCTCCTCGTAGCCGAGGTAAAAGGCCAGGCCCTCCCGCCAGCCCGCCAGGCACTCCGGCGGAGCGGCGCTCTCCCAGCCCGCCGTCACCCGCTGCCGATCGGCCTGGGTGTAAGCCATCTTGTGCAGGTGGTCGGCCAGCTCGTACACCGGGTCGCCCCACAGGGCCAGCTCCCAGTCGAGGAAGACCACCTGGCCCCCCTCGGTGAGGATCATGTTCTTGCGGTGGAGGTCCGCGTGCAGCAGCCGGAACGGCCGTTGCACCAGGACGACGTCGGCACTCCGCGCCAGCCGCGAGCACGGGTCGACCGGCACCCCCAGGGCCCGGTAGAGCCCCTCGACCCGCTCGTCCGCCCGCCCCCTGATGGCCCGTACGAGGGCCAGCAGCCGCTCGGCGAAGGCCGGGGAATCGCCATCGGCCGGCCAGTCGGCCGGGACGGCTGGCAGCGCGGCCACCGGGACGGCCAGCAGGGCCCCCAAAAGCCGGACGATGCCGTCCAGTACGGGTTCGGGCAGCGGTTTGCCGTCGGGAGCCAGCTCGTCGACCCGGCGGCCCTCGACGAACTCGTGGATCTGGAAGGCCGGATCGGCGTTGGCGTGCACCAGCCGCGGGGCCAGCGCGTACGGGCCCGGAGACATGTGCGGGTCCGGGGAGGCGTGTGGTGCCGGGGAGAGGTGGGGGCCGATAGCCTCCAGTAGTGCGGACTCAGGCCAGAGGGTGAGGTCCATCGTCTCGGTCTCCGCCCCCGGAATCCGCACCAGGAACGGCCCGCCGTCCCCCTCCACACGGACGTTACGGTTGTAGAAGCCGGCAAGCGCGGTGTCGCGGGCGCGTGCCTCCTCGTAGAGCGCTACGGCATCCATGTACGCCTCTCTAACCAGGGGGCCAGGGCGCGAGCGACCCGCTCCGGCGTCATGTCCGGCGCCTCGCCCCACACCCGGTGGGCCGCGTTCAGCTTCTTCGCCAGCCTTCCGATGAGGAACTCCCGCTCGGGCGGGGCGGCCGCGGCGAGCTGCTTGGAGTAGCGGACGGTGTCGACGATGGCCGACTTGAGGCGCTCGTGGGCGAGGTAGAGGTCCAGGTCGGAGACCGGGCCCGCGGTCGCGGCGGCCGGCAGCCGCTCGCACCAGCGTCGAAGCACCTCCGCGCGCTGGTCGTCCGGGTAGTCCATCTTGTGGAAGTGGATCGCGATCTCGTACATCGGATCGCCCCACAGGGCCAGTTCCCAGTCGAGGAACCAGGTAACGCCACCGGCCACGATCATGTTCTTGCGGTGCAGGTCGGCGTGAAGCACTGCGAAGGGCCGCGAAGCCAGCTCGGCCCACCGGGCGTCGACCACCGCCAGCGGCCGCTCCGGGATCCCGAGCTCGGCGAAAACCGCAGCGTACTCGTCCTCGTACGTCGCGTGCACCTGACGCGTCAGGTCGGCGAGCAGGCAACCGAAGCCGGCGCTGTCACCGGACGCGGGCCAGTGCGCGGGCAGCGCCGGTGCCTTCTCCTGCGGGATGCGCGCCAGCTGGTCCATGACCGCCACGACATCGCCCAGGACGTGCCCGGGTACGGAGCTGCCGCGCGGGGAGAAGCTGTCGAGCACCCGGCCCTCGATGAAGTGGTGCACCTGGAAGCGCGGATCGTGCGAGACGTGGCGCAGCTCCGGGGCTTGGCCAACGTATGGGCGGATGCAGGCCAGCACGTCCTCCTCGCGCCACACCCGGACGTCCATCGTGTCGGCTGCGGGCAGCGGGATGCGCACGTTGACCCTGCCGTCGAGGGTGGGCACGCCCACGTTGCGATTGTAGTACCCGGCCGCCGCCTCGGGGGACTCCAGCGCATTGCGGTACAGGTCCAGCCAGTTCACGCGGCCACCTCAAGGAACATCGACAGGACAAATTCCGTACGCCGGGCAAGGTCCGTCGGCGCACCCAGCGGACGTACGGTCGGCCGGGCCCGCCCTGCGGCGGCCGCGAGCTCCGGCTCGTGCCAGCCGAGCCGCTCGGCCGCCCGGTGGATGGCCAGGATCAGCGAAGGATAGACCTCGCACAGCTCGAACTCCTGCGCGGCGTGCAGGAGCAGGGCCCGGGCCGCCGCCGGGTCCCCCCGGCGCAGCAGCAGGAAGGATCGGAACATGTCGGCCCGGGCGCGTCCCGAGCGGTAGCCGGCCCGGTCCAGTGCCGTGTGGGCGTTCTCGTACGAGGACATGGCGCGGTCGTACTGGCCCAGCCGTGTCTGGGCCATGGCCATGGCCGTGTAGGCCTTGCCGATCTCGTGCTGGGCGCCGAGGTCGCGCTGGACCTCCACGGCAGCCGAGGCCGCGCCGACGGCCGCCGCCGGGTCCGTGAAGGCCAGCAGCTCGGCCTGGTTGGTGCGGATGTTCGCCAGCCCGACGAGGGACTCGGCGGCCCGGTACTCCGCTTCGGCCTCGGCCATCAGGCGGGCCGCGCCGTCGAAGTCCATCAGGAAGCGGTGCCCCAGGTGCATCAGCCGCTTGAGATCGCCACGGATGACGCCCTCGCCGGGCCCGCAGATGCCGTGCACCTCCTCCGCCAGCGCGAAGGCACCGGCGAAGTCCCCCTGCCACATGCGGATGTCGGCGACGCAGAAGCCGGCCGACGGCCTGGCAGCGCCCTCGTGCTCGCGCCAGACCCGTTCGAAGATCGTCGCAGCAAGGGCGCTCTCCCCGGCGATGCGGCGCGCGTTCGCGCCCGCCAGGGCGAGCCGAGCAGCGACCAGGCCCCGCACCGGACGCTCCAGGACGGGGGTGAGAACGATCGCCGCGGCCGCGTCCCCCAGCTCCAGCTTCGACTCGGCCTCCAGCAGATCGGCCGCGTCCCGGATCCCGGCAAGCACGGCGCCTTGCGAGCCGGCGTCGTCCGCACCGGCGCCGTCCGCGCCGCCGGCCTCCGCCAGGTGATCGCGCAGATCCCTGACCATGCCGTCCACCGCCTGTCGGCCGCTCATCACCACCGCCCGGTCGGCCAGCCTCCCGATCTCCTCCGGCGTGATGTCCCCGGCGTGCAGACCGTGGAAGACCGCCTCCCGCAGCGGCGAGAGCCGGGCGTGGCCGGGATCCCGCCGGGACCGGCTCTCCATCCGCTCCGCCAGGCCCTCCCAGTACGGACGGAGCACCGCGTGCACCTCCTGCTGCACCGCAGGCGCGAGATGACGCTGGAGCGCCCCGATCATCAGCTGGTGCAGCCGGTACCACCCGTCGGGGAGCGGATACGCGAAGGAGTACGCCGTCAACGACTCCCAGGCCAGCAGGTTCGCTGGCAGGTCGAAGGCCCGGCCGATCTCCCGGAACACCCCGAGGTCGAAGGTGCGAGCCACGCTCAGCAGCTCCAGGATGCGGACCTCGTCGGGCGCGACGTGCTGCAGGAACCGCTGGACGATCTCCTCCGCGGTCCCCGCGTGGCCCGTGCGCGCCGGGTTCTGCAAGTGGGTGTCGACCGCCAGGTGCAGGTAAAAGGGCACACCCGCGCTGGCCTCGGCGATCGACCGCTGTCGGGGGATCTCCGTGATGCCCGCCTGGGTGAGCAGGTCGAGCCGGGCCGGCATCGGCAGCCCGTTGAGGTCGGCGCGGCGGATCGCCTGCGCCCAGTCGCTGTCGTACGCCGTCCAGCGCAGCGGCTCCCGGCTGGCGAGCACCGTCAGCCCACCGGTCAGCTGCCCCAGCAGATCCCGCAGCCAGGCATCGGAGCCGAAGCTGCGGCCTCCGGGCAGCGGTGTGGGCACCAGCGCCTCGTACGCGTCCACGTAGACGACGTAGGGGCGCTCTTCCGCCGAGGCGCGCATCTCCTGCGCGAAGAGGTACGCGACGGCGTGCCCGAGCTCGGCGTTCGAGAGGCTGTCGAGCTCCTGAAGGGTGGCGTCGGCCTCGATCCGCTGGCGGCGCTGCCGGTTCTTGATCGCCTTGCCGGTCAGCCGGACCAGTCCGGCCGCCGTACCGAAGACCGGCAGGCCCATGGCGTCGTCGAGGATCTTGGAGAGGATGTCACTCTCCTCGGCGAACGGCGTGTTCCGGCGGTCCAGCTGGAGCTGGGGATGCACCCGCTGCCACAGCACCGCGTACGCGATGTCGAAGCGGTCGAAGCGCACGCCCTGCGCGCCGAACTCCATGCGGAGCACGGCCAGGGCGTCCTCCTGCTGGCGCATGGCTGGCAGCTGCAGGTCGAGCCGGGCGGTGCGGCAGGTGTGCGGGGTGCGGTTGCGCAGTTCCTGGAGCAGGCGCGACTTGCCAATCCCGCCGACGCCGACCAGGTTGAGGACGCGGGGGCCTTCGCCGATCCCCCGTAACTCCTCGTCGTACGCGGCGAGCAGCCCCTCCCGGTTGAAGAACTGCCTCTGCAGGGCCGATACACGCCGGTACTGCGGCCGAATCGGCATGAAGGCTCCCCCCCGACATCACTCTTCGCCTGTGTGCTGAGAGTACCCCCATCCAGGGGACACGGAACGGGAGTCAGCGGCACGGCGGGGGTCAGCGGGCGAGGCCGAGGGAGACGCCGAGGGCGACGAGGACGGAGCCGATGGTGCGGTTGAAGGCCTTCTGGGCCTTGAGCATGCGGTCGCGGAGGGTGGTGGTGGAGAAGACGAGGGACACGACCGAGAACCACGCCACGTGCGCGAGGGACATGAACAGCCTGCTGCCACACCGGGGTGTCGGGGCCCACGACCCAGCACAAGGTCGCCTACCGCGCCAGCTACTCCGGGCCCGCCCAGGTCATCGGCGGCCCCGGCACGGGCAAGACCGTGGTCGCCCTGCACCGCGTACGGCACCTGCTGAAGCACCTGCGGGACGGCGACCGCATCCTGCTCACGACGTACACCAACGCCCTGGTCGCCGCCCTGCGCGCGGGCCTGGCCGCCCCCGTCGAGGACGAGGAGCTGCGGGGCCGGGTGGACATCACCACCGTGGACGCCTTCGCCAGCCGTGTCGTCTCCACCTCGCGCCGTCCCCTGCGCGGAGGCGAGGAGGAACACCTCTGGGAGCAGGCCGCCCGGGCCACCGGCTTCACCGGTACCACGCAGTTCCTCGCCCAGGAGTACAAGCACGTCATCCAGAAGCTCCGCTCGAACTGCGAGCGCGAGAACACAGTCGATCTGGCGCGGCCCGCGCAGGGACGGCTGTCAGTGGAGCAGCGGGTCTTTGTGCGGAAGAACCCCTCCCTCTTGGAGGGGGAGTTGGTCTCCATCGCCGCCGAGCGAAGGTTGCGGGAAGATGCCTTCACTCCGCCCACTTGCAAGGTCTGGGATTGGGCGAAGGAGAACGGCTGGCTGAACGGTGCTCTTTCGTCACGCATCCGCAAGCTCTGTGCTCTGGGGGACCAAGACTTCTGTCGGGCAGCACTTCGCGATGCCGACGAACCTAGCCAGGCCATGACGCACCCGGCCGTGCTGGAGCGCCGCGTGGGGATCTCCGCCTTGCTGGTCGAGGAACGGAGCCGGGCGGCTGCGCCGCCGCGGAGCCGCTCAGACAGGCGAAGTGGTCCGGCTTGGGGTGCAAACGTCCTGAGTAGCACCGCCACTGAAGCCCTGGCGAGGGTGGAGGCCCGTAACGCTGAGGCGCGGGCGGTCCTTCGTTTCTGGCGCGCTCGATTCGATCTCGGCTCCTCTGTCCAGGACGACGGTTTCGCAGAAGCATGGTGGGCATGACTGACGGTGGCCGTCAGCCGGGCCGTCGAGCAGGACGTGGACCTCTGGCAGCGTGTCGAGGCCGCTGCTGCTGCACACCGAGAGAGGACCGGCCATCACGCAAGAGATTCCTCCTGTCTCGAGTGCGAGCCCGAGATTCTGGCTGACCTGGAGGACAGCCCCTGGGAGCCCACGCGTCATCCTGCGTCCCTCGCACCGCTCCTTCACTCCGTGCAACTGCCGCAGATCGAGGCTTCACCGCCTGCCACGAGCCACGCGACGGCAGAGTCGTTGGCATCTAGCGGACAGCGGCTGGTGTTCGCCCGAGGCATCTACCGTGAGCACTGCCGGGCGGCGACTGTGGCCTGGCAGAGCAGAGACGGTGTGGTGCGAACCCGTCGACTCCCGGCCGGTTCCCAGGTGGACGCCGAACTGTTGGCAATCGTGGTTGCTGCTACAGAATCCGTGACGAAAGATCCGGTACTCATCGCCAGTATTGATCCACTCGCGGTCCGAGCCGCCACACGGATCATCGAGGGGGGAGAACTCGGCACCGAGCGGCCCTTCGACAAGATCACGAACAATACCCGCGAACAACTGGAATGCCTGCGCGATTCGGCTACAGATGTTGGGGCCGTCCACGCTTTCGGGCGTTGGACGCGTCAGTTCCGGGAGGTAAGCAGCGCAGCGAAGGCCCGCCTACCCGCGCACCCGAAACAAGGCGTCTTCGCCCGCCCAGAGCGGGTCGACGAGTCCGATCTTCTCCACGCCGATGAAGACCTCGGCCAGCCGTTCGGCATGCGCATCACGGACGAGCAAGTCTCGTGGCTGCAACCCCTGCGCGCCCAACACCTGTCCGAAGGCTGGGTCCCTTTGCCCAGCTTGACCGAAGGCCTACTCGGGGACCTGCGCAACCGTGCTGGCACCTTCCAGCTGCGTGTCCACCACCAAGGGCTTGCCGCCGGACTCAGGCCGGCTGCACAGCGTGTGCAAGCACCCGCATCCGAGCGCCCTCAGCGCATCACCCGTATCTCCTGGCCCGCCGGACTCGCACCCGGCACACTGTTGACGTGCTCCTGGGCACGCAGCAGCTGGGAGTTTAAGTTCACCACCAGAGCCCTGCCGGACCCCATCGAGGCGGACGGCAGCGTACTCACGCATGAGTACGACCTGCGCCTGCTCACACGAGAGGGCCTGGGCCCCCGGGCCCTGGACGGGCTGTCCGACCGACAGCTCGTCGTTCGTGCGCTGCGGGGCCTGGGGTACCTCGACTTCGAGGGCAGGGCGCTGTTGACCGAAGAGGACCTCGTACGCAACGTGCTGGACGAGAGCTCGGCGCGCGGCAACCCGCGGACCGTGCAGCAGCTACGCCAAGCCGTCCAGGAACTGCTCGCAGCACGACGCCTGACAACTGCTCAGGGCAGCAGAAGCCGGTCCGGCTTCCTTCGCTACCCAGCACGAGCCGGAGAGTCCAAAGTCGAGCTGGTCTGCTGGACACCGTCGGCCTCCGTACGGCGTATCGGTGCCGACGGGCACCAGAAGTTCCCAGATCACCTGCGGCACAAGCACGAGGTGCGTGGTCACTTGCGGATGATCAAGGGGGACGCATCAGTCGAGGCGGCGGACGCCTTCCGCCAGGACCGCGCGCTCAAGCGGTTGGTCGGCAAGGACGAGCTGCCTGCGGGCTGGACTTATGTGCGCCCGCACGATCGCGGGCGATGAGTCATCCTGCGTATGGCGAGCTCAGTCAACTCCTGTGGCAAGCAGCGTCATTGCCGATGAGACAAGGGAAGCAATACCGGGGGCGCCACCGCAGCGTGCTGAGATCTGGCCGATTATCGACCGGGCGGCGCCGCGGCTGTCGGGGTCGGTGAGCTGCTGCTGCCGAGCCATGTCAAGGAGCAGTCGGCACTGCTCGTAGTCGGGGATGAGGTTACGGTCCCTGGTGAGAGCGACGTCGAGGGCATCGAGGGCATCGGTCCAACGTGCGGCCGTGCTGGGATCGGCACCGATGTTCGCCTGACTCTGGCTCGATCCGATCGCGCCCGGCTGGTTCTGGACATTGCCCATTGACCCCGTGTTGATCACTCCCGAGTTGGACGGAGCGGAGGCGGACGGGTTGTTGTGCCGGCGATTCCAGATGGTCATTTCTTGTCTCCTTCGTCGGGCATGGTCCGGGTCATGGTGGTCATGGAGTTGCGGGCACCCGGCTGGTTCTGGACATCGCCCATGACCCCCGAGTTGATGACACCGCTGTTCTGGAGGACGTAGGTGGCCTGCTTGAGGAAGGCGCTGATGTCGACGTCATGGGCTTTCAGGAAGTCGAGGACCGCGTGGAAGACGCGGCGTTGCATCCAGTCGAGATAGCGTCGGGCATCGTCGTACTGGAGCATGTCGTCCATGAAGTGGGAGGAGAAGACCTCCCGCAGGCTCACCGGGCCCTTGCCCGGATCCATGGGCGGACGGCGTGACCGCAGCGGTGCGCGCAGACGATTGAGCAGCGCAAACACGTCCAGAAGAGCGTTTAGGGCACTGCGGCTGTGCCAGGCAACTCCGCCACGCTCGGCTTCACGGACGCCGGTGCGCAGGGCGGGGTGCACGGGATTGATGACGTGGGGACGGGTGGTGACGCGCAGGAAGTGGTGCTCGTAGGCAAAGCTCACGTAGAGGGAGGCGACCAGCTCTCCGTCCCAGGAGACGATGCGGGTACAGAGGAACCTGCGAGCCTCCTTGGTCGCGGTGCTCGCACCGGGCGCACCGGTCCCCTCGCGGGCAAGGGTCACCAGAGAGGTCCACTCGTCGTCGCTGATGTCGCGCCAGCGCTCCGCGGAGACTGCTGCGACCTCGAAGACGTCAAGCCGGTTGTCCGGGTGGAAGCCGGGCTTCGGGTCGACCAGGCGACGTAGTTCGGCAGCGACGTGCTGGTGCAGGTCGTCGGGGGTAAACGGAATGATGCCCTCCGTTCCGCTGTTACCCCCTATGAGGTCCCCCGCGCTGCGGAACGCCTGGCGTACGAGGCGCTCTTCCTCCGTCTCCTTGCGCCTGGTCTCTTCGGGCACGGTCGGAGCGACATCGATTCCGATGACGTCATCGGACCAGACCGTTCCCGCGCCCATCATGTGGTGCAGGGGCTGGTCGCCTCCGCGCATGCGCAGCGTGTACGGGACGACCAGTCCGTCGCGCTGCGGTGGTTCTTGACGGAGCCTGCGTCGACGGCGAACTCCAATCCACCAGCGGAAGTCGCGCGGGGGACGCTCCTCACCCCAAGGAGCTCTGCGCAAGCGGGCATAGGCGAGCAGACGGTCCAGATAGCAGACCGCCCAGGTGCTGGCGAGGAAGGTCAACAAGGCGCCGGTGGGGCCGAGCGCGAGGCCGACGACAGTGGCAACTGCGATCACGGCGAGCAGCAGGACGCGACGAAGGTGGGTAAGCACCTCGGCGGTGGCTGCCTGCTGCAGGACGGGGGTGAGGTGAAAGCCATGGGGTGGGACCGGGTGGCCCCGGGCGACCCGGCGGCGTATCCAGCGGACGAAGTCGTGGCCGAGGGGCACGGGCCATTGCCGGTCCATCGGGCGGAGTTCACGAAGGAGGGCCTGGAGGGCCTGCTCTCGCTTCCCGCCTCGCTTTCTGCGGGTGAGAAGGATCCACAGCAGACGTGGTACAGCGGGCGCGTATACCGCGCATTCAGCAGCCAGCACTTTGGCATGGTCGTCGCGCAGATAAGCGGCCGAGCACAGCCAGGTCGTGACATCTGATATGCCCTCATGTTGTGGGTCACTCGGCTTCGGCTGTGAGGGCAGATCGGGGAGGGGCATGACCGGCTGCTTGTGCAGGGAAACTCGACGACGGGTCGGAGTGTCGGCCTCCGGCGCTCCGTCGACGACCCGCTCGAAATCGGCTCCCAGACCCATGCGCCCGCCCTCCGCCGTACTCCCGTGTGGTGGGTGACAGAGTCGGGGCGGAGCACATGGTTCGGGAAGAGGGCGTGATGCGCAAGGCTGCGTTTCCGGCCTCGGAGCACCTTTCGGAGCCGGGGGTCACTCCCAGAGATCCTTACCAGGCGTGCAAAGAAGGAACCGGGAGTTTGTGCCCGCGCGTATTGTCGCGACATCCGCCCGCAGGGGGTGGAGGCCGGTGGCCGCACCGCGTACGGGGTGGCGAGCCGTCCAGGTGGGCTTGGGGGGCATCGTGGCGGATCGCGACATCAGAGTGGGCGGTCACCGCATCCCGGTCGCCACGGCTGCCGCGTGGATCAGCCGCTACTTCGACGAGAAGGCGAACATGGACGCCGCCTCTGTGATGGGTGGGAATCCGTACGCATATCCGCTGTACGACCGTATGGACACAGGCAGCGGTCCCGACGAGCTCAACGACGGGGATCTGCTGGCCCCGCTGCTGGTGAACGCTGGGCCAACGATCAAAGCAGTGTTCAACCTGCAGGCTGTGCGCCCCGAACTCGAGGCGGCCCTCACCCGCGTCCCGCTGGACCTGACGCTGCAGTCGGCGGTGGCGGATGGCGTGCATCGGCCGCTGCTGGAGCCGTTGGTGCGGATTCTGGACCGGCCCGGCGGTGTGCCCGGGGTCCGCGGGACCACCCTCATGAAGATCCTGCACCGCAAGCGTCCTCACTTCGTTCCGCTGTACGACTCGCGTGTCTACGACTGCTATTGCGGGACCTCCGGCGACCACCCCCTCCGTCCCGACCGCAAGCGCACTTGGGTGGAGTTCTTCGCTGTCCTGGCCGAGGCCATGGTCGCGGATCTCGACTCACAGCCTCAGCAGTGGAAGGTGATCGCTGTCAACGCTCCTGAGGATGTGTCACTGCTGCGGGTCCTCGACGTCGTGGCGTGGAATCTTGGCAGGGACAGAGCTGACGAGGCCTCCGTCCACGGCGATGTCCTGGCCGGTGACGTAGCCGGCGTCGTCTGAGGCCAGGAACGCCACGGTGGCCGCCACCTCGTCGGGCTGGCCCAGTGTGCCCAGGGGGACTTGTGCCCTGGTTTCGGTTCGGCCTCCGGGTTCGGGAGGGCATCCCGGTACATGCGGGTGTCGATGTCACGACGTATGCGCCCTCGTCGAGGAGCCGACGTGCTGTGGCGTGGCCCATGCGGCTCGTGCCGCCCGTGATGAGGGCGACCTTGTCGGTGCATCTGTTCATGGGGATGCTCGCTTCTCAGTGCGTGAGGTGGCCGCTGAGCCAGTCGGCGGTGCCGGGCAGCCACTCGGTGCGGGCGTTGCCCACCAGGTGGTCGCCGTGCGGGACGACCACGTACTCGCCGCGCTGTCCCGCAGCGGCGAGGTACTTGCCGTTGGCCACGCCCGGGATGGTGTCCGTTCCGCCGTCGATGACGCGCAGCGGGCAGGCGATGCGTTCGGCCACGCCCCGCAGGTCGACACCGCGCGCGAACTCCCGGGCGGCGTCCGGGGTGCCGGCGCGCTGGGTCAGGGTGTCGGTGACGTAGACCGGCAGCTCGTCCCAGTCGAGCCACGAAGGACCGCTGACCGTTGCAACCGCCCGGACACGTGGCTCGTGCGCGGCGCTGACGGCTGCGTAGTAGCCGCCCAGGCTGAGACCGATCAGGCCGACGGTGCGGGCCTCGATCGTGTCGATCACCTCGGTGATGACGTGCTGGTAGTCCGGGCGCGGGGTGCTCTTGACGGCCAGGACGCCCTGCCCCGGGCCGTCCATCGCGAAGACAGCCAGGTCACGCCCGAGCAACGCCTCCGTCACTCCGTGGAATTCCTCCTTGCCGGAGTCCAGGCCCGGGATGACGATGACGACGGGCGCCCCGTGTGGGCCGCGCAGCCAGCCCGTGAAGGTGGAGCCTTTGATGCGTACCGCGTGCCGGTCGAGGTGGGCGTGTGCCCTGCGCATCGCCTCGTCGGACTCGGCGGCGGCCCTCGCGGCTAGCTCTCGGTCGGGATGCGGCAGCAGCACGGCGCAGTGGAACCACCGGGCGGCCAGGCGGTACGACTCTCCCGCCGACACCATGTGCCCCTGGGTCTCGTGGGCTTCGGCGGCGGCGAGGTGTGCCCGGCCGGCCGCGTGGAACGCCGCGGGCCAGTCGTACAGGGAGCCGAGCTGCGCGGTGACGCGCTCGTACTCGAAGGGGTCCAGTCCTGCTGCGCCGGTCCGGGACCGGTTGAGGAACACGAACTCGGGGAGGACGTCGGGCAGGTCGAGGTAAGAGGTCATCGGGGGGCGGCTTTCGTGGAAGGGGGTCAGGACACAGTGAGGACCGCGCTGCCGCGGATCCGGCGGTCGCGCAGGTCGGTGAGTACGGACGCGGTGACCGCCCACCCGGCGACCCGGCCGATCTCCGGGTGCAGGCGCCCCGCCGCCACGAGGCCGACCAAAACAGCCAGGTCCTCTCCGTACGTGGTCGGGAAGTCCATGTAGTGGAAGTGCCGCAGAGTCGCGGACCAGTCCCGCCACGTCCTTCCCGGGCCGCCACTCCGGCTTCTGCTGCCGCTCCAGCTGGAATGTCTCACCCCGGTTGACCGAGAACGCCTCGACCTTGACCAGTGCCTCATGGGGACGGGTCCGGGGGTGGGGAACGTCGGCGAGCGTGACGAGGGCGTCCCTCCGTCCCGTGGGCAGGAGTACCTTCATCGGCAGGCACCACCTTTCGAGGGTCGTGTGTGTGTCAGGTGCCTACAGCAGACCCCGCCTCAATCCTGGCGGTCCAACAACCACGTCACCGTAAGCGACAACCAACAGTTGTCTTCTATGGTGAGGCGCATGGACCTCGACCTCGCACAGGTTCGCGCCTTCACCGCCGTCGCCGAGTCCCTGCATTTCGGCAGTGCCTCGGCCCGGCTCGGGATCACGCAGCAGGCATTGTCCAAGCGCATCGCCCGCCTCGAAGTCCTGCTCGGTGTCCGGCTGTTCGAGCGCGGCCAGGGCAAGGGGGTCCGGCTGACCGAGGCCGGGGAGCGGTTCCTCGCGCCCGCCCGTCAGACGCTGTCGGCGGGTGACCTCGCAGTAGCGGCGGCCCTTGGGGCCCGGCGGCGGCTGCGGATCGATGTCTGGGGGCACCTGTACGGGCCGATGCGTACCCTCGCGCAGGTCGTCGCGGCGGCCCCGGGGCTCGACGTCGAACCGGGCACGGGACGCGACTTCCCCTCGGTGACCGAGGCGTTGCGGCGCAGCGAGGTGGGCGCCGGCTTCGGCCGTGTCCCTTCGCTGCGGGGGCGGGCCCCGGCCGAGCTGGCCCACCGCCTCGTACGGCTCGAGCCAGTCGACGCCGTCGTGAGTGCCGCCCACCCGCTCGCCGCCGCCCCGGAACTGCGTCCGTCGGACCTTCGGACCAGTGTGCTCCGCTACCCGGCGGATGGGGACCGCCTCGACTTCCTCACACACTTCGCCGAGCAGTTCGGCGTCTCACGGTGGACCGGGGGCCCGAATCTCGGGCTCGCGCCCTTCCTGGCGCACATCCGGGACGACCCTTCGTGCTTCTCCCTCTTCCCCGCGGACGCGGTCTCCGGGGACGTGCCCGGTGTGCGGTTCATCCCGCTCATCGCCCCCACCCCGCTGTACGCCTGGTCGCTGGTCTGGTCCGTGGCCGCGGCACACGAGCATCCGGTGCTCGGTGATCTGCTGCAGGCCTTTGCCCAAGCAGCCCGCCAGAAACGGTGGTTGGAGTTCGACCCCGCCCGTGACTGGTTGCCGGGCACGAGCGGGGTGCGACCAGGCTCAGACGTTGTGCGCCCATAGGCGGCGCAGCATGCACGGGTCCTCGAAGCCGACCGAGCGGGCGGCGGCGTCGACCGTGGAGCCATGGCTGATGAGGTGCTCGGCACGTTCGAGGCGGAGGGTCTGCTGGTAGCGCAGTGGGGTGAGGCCTCCGGCGAAGAGGCGGGTGAGGGTACATTCGCTGACACCCACGGCCGCGGCCAGGGCGGACAGGGGCAGTGGCTGATCGAAGCGGGCGTCGAGCAGGTCCTGGGCCCGGTGCACGGTGTCGTCAAGGTGGGAGCGGTACCGGAGCATCGCGCCGGCCTGCGGTTCGTGGCCGTTGCGGCGAGACTAGACGACCATGTCGCGGGCCACCCGCGCGGCGACGACGGGGCCGTGACGGGTGGCGATCAGGTGCAGGGCCAGGTACTTCGCCACCAGCCCCCGGTGGCCCACCTCCGCCTCGGCTTCGCCGCCACCGCCGGCCACGCCGAGCTGAGCGAAGGCGCAGGCCAACCGGGTTACGTACTCCAGGAGTTGCCTCCGGGCAGCCAGGCCGAGGCCCAGTCACCTACGCAGCGCCGCGCCTTTGGCCGCGCATCCATCCGGCCCGCGAGTCGGCCGTACTCGCGGGCGGCCGCGAGTCGGTCCTGGGTCAGGCCTTCTTGACCACGCTCGACTTGAGCTGCATGGCGCCGAATCCGTCGATCTTGCAGTCGATGTCGTGGCCGTCGACTCCGTCGACGAGGCGGATGTTGCGCACCTTCGTGCCCGCCTTGATCCCCGAGGGGCTGCCCTTGACCTTGAGGGCCTTGACGACGGTCACCGTGTCGCCGTCGCTCAGCACATTCCCGACGGAGTCCCTGACGACCCGCTCCGCGGAGACACTCGTGTCGTCCGCGCCGCCCGCGGCGGGAACCCACTCATTGCCGCACTCCGGGCAGACCACCAGAGCGTTCATCTCGTAGGTGTACTCGCTGGAGCACTTCGGGCACGGGGGGAGGTTCTCAAGCATTCGGCCAGAATATCCGAACTCCTGCACGATCCCCTGCCGCGTCCACAGGTGCCCCGGGCCTGTGGTGGTCCGTGGCCGTCCGGCCGGGAGGTTTCCGTCGCCTGGAGTGCGCGCTGAGTACCGTCGCAGCCGAGTCGCTGTGGCTTGTCCTGTTGCTGGGTGTGCTGGCCTTCGCCGTCGTACGGCCGCGCGGGCTGCCGGAGGCCGTCGACCACGGCGAGCGCGATGTACGTCGGGAAGCACCCGTACCTCGGCCGCCCCTCGCCGAGGGGTGGATCCGCGGGCCTCGCCCGCGGATCCACCCCGAACTGGCGCGACACCTGAACCAGGAACCGAACGCGACTGCCGGGACAAGACGCTCTTTCAGCTGTCGAAGTCGACGGTCAGGGTGTCGGACACGGGGAACGTCTGGCAGGTGAGTACGTAGCCGGCGTCGACCTCGGAAGGTTCGAGCGCGTAGTTGCGGCGCATGTCGGCCTCGCCGTCGGTGACCAGAGCACGGCAGGTGCCGCACACGCCGCCCTTGCAGGCAAAGGGCATGTCGGGGCGTACCCGCGTCGCTCCGTCCAGGATCGTCGTCTCACGGGAGAGCGGGGACGTGGTGGAGCGGCCGTCGAGCGTGATGGTGACGTGGCTGACCGGGCCGTCGGCCGTGGCGTCCTCGTGGCGAACGGTGCGGATCGGCGCGTCATCGGCGAAGAACAGTTCCTGGTGCACGCGGTCCGCGGGGACACCGAGGTTCCCGAGGAGCTTCTGCGCGTCCCGGACCATGCCGTGCGGACCGCACAGCCACCAGTGGTCCGCGCCACGGACGTCGACGAGCCCGTCGATGAGCGCGGCGAGGCGCTCGGCATCCAGGCGCCCCGACAGCAGTTCGGCCTCGCGCGGTTCACGGGAGAGGACGTGCCCGAGCTGGAAACGGGTGCGGTAGAGGTCCTTCAGCTCCGCGAGTTCGTCTGCGAACATCACCGTGTCGGTGCGGCGGTTGCCGTAGAAGAGCGTGACCCGGGAGCGGGGGTCCGCGGCCAGGACGGACTCGGCTATGGACAGCATCGGGGTGATGCCGGAGCCGGCGGCGATCAGGACGTGGTGGCCCGGTTCGGTGAGGTCGGGGGTGAAGGCGCCGGTGGGGGCCATCACCTCGATCGTGTCCCCGGGGCGTACGTCATTGACCAGCCAGGAGGAGAAGAGTCCGCCGGGCACGACCCGCACGCCGATGCGGGGGCGGGCGCCGACGGGAGAGCAGATGGAGTACGAGCGTCGCTCGTCGCGCCCGTCGACCTCGCGGCGCAGCGTGAGCGACTGGCCGGGCCGGTAGGCGAACTCCTCCGCCAGCTCATCGGGTATGTCGAAGCTGATGGCGGCGGCGTCCGCACACAGCGGCTGCACCGCGGCGACCCGCAGGGGGTGGAAGGCCGGGCGACGGCGCGTGCGCGCGGGGGCGGCGGACGCGGGGGTGTCCGTCGTGGTGGTCGGGGCCATCAGATCTCCTTGACGTACTCGAACGGCTCAAGACAGCTGCGGCAGCGCCACAGCGCCTTGCAGGAGGTGGCGGCGAAGCGGGACGTCTCCTCGGTGTCCGACGACCCGCAGCGGGGGCACGCCACCGCGCGGCGCGTGACCGACAGCTCCAGCGGCACGGGCCCGCCGGCGCGCCGGGGCGCGCTGCCAGGAGGCGCGATGCCGGCTTCGGTGAGCTTGCGCCGACCCTCGGCGGTGATCCAGTCCGTCGTCCACGGCGGGTCGAGGACGGTGCGGATCTCCACCTGAGCAAAGCCGGCCGCGCGCAGCCGTGCGGCCACGTCGGCGCGCATCTCCGCCATCGCCGGACAGCCGGAGTAGGTGGGCGTCAGTCCCGCGACGACCGTGCCGTCCGGTCGCACCTCGACCCCGCGCAGGACGCCGAGATCGGCCAGGGTGAGCATGGGCAGCTCCGGGTCCGGGACCTGCTCGGCCACGTGCCGCGCCCGGCGCTCGTCCAGGGCGGTCACCATGTCGCGTCCGGGTGGGCGCGGGCCACGCTCTGCAACTCGGCGAGCAGCGGGGCCAGGTGCTCGGTGTGGTCGCCTTCCCTGCCCTGTCCGGGCAGGGCCCCTGCCTCCGGCAGGCGCAGCCCGGCGGCGTCGAGGACCTGCTGGAGCACGGCCGTCGTTTCCTCCCGCACCTGCGCCGGGTCGACGCCGAAGTCCTGCCGGGGCGTGAAGAGTTCGCCCAGGTACGGGGCGACATCGGCGAGCGCCTGCCGCATCCGCCGGAGGGACTCCTCCGTGCCGTCGCCCAGCCGTAGCGTCCAGTCGGCCGCGAACTGGCGGTGGTACGCGAGTTCGTTGACCCCCTTGCCAGCGATGGCCTTCAGGACCGGGTCCTGCGCGGTGGCCGCAAGCCGCTCGCAGACGGCCAGGCGCCAGCTGGACATGACCAGCAGCCGGGTGATGGAGAACGCGAAGTCCCCGTTGGGGAGTTCGGCGAGCCGGACATTGCGGAAGTCCTCCGCGCCACGGAAGTAGGCGTAGGCGTCCTCGCCCCGGCCGGTGCCGTCCACCTGGCCGGCCCGCGCGTACAACAGGCGCGCCTGGCCGAGCAGATCGAGACCGATGTTGGCCAGGGCCACCTCCTCCTCCAGCTCGGGGGCGCGGGTGCACCACTGGGCCAGGCGCTGGGCCCCGACCAGGGCGTCGTCCCCGAGGGCCAGGCAGCAGGCGGCCAGCTCGGCGGGGTCGACCGCGGCGGGCACGGTCGTGTCGACGCCGTGCAGCGGGTCCTCGAAACCGGTGCCGAAGGCCCAGCGGGCGTCCGAGTCCCCGTGCTCCTCGCCCAGGGACAGGTAGACGTGGTCGTCAGTGACGTCGCTCATGCCGTCCTGCTCCTAGATGTGGGGGACATCGTCGGGGATGTCGTAGAAGGTGGGGTGGCGGTAGACCTTGTCGGCACTGGGCTTGAAGAAGGGGTCTTTCTCGTCGCGCGTGGAGGCGGCTATGTCCTCCGAGCGCACCGCCCATATGCTCACGCCCTCGTTGCGCCGGGTGTACAGGTCGCGGGCGTGGCTGAGCGCCATGGCGTCGTCGGCGGCGTGCAGCGAGCCGACGTGGACGTGGTTCAGGCCGCGCTTGCCGCGGATGAACACCTCGTAGAGCGGCCAGCTGTCCTTCGTGCCTTCGGTGTTGCTCATGCCACCGTTCCTTCCTGAATGTTCCGGGCTTGCATGGCTGCCCGCTTGGCCGCGTGGGCGGAGGCCGCCTCGCGCACCCAGGCGCCTTCCTCGTGGGCGGCCCGCCGCCGCGCGACGCGCTCCTTGTTGCAGGGCCCGTCACCGGTGATCACGCGCTGGAGCTCGGACCAGTCGGGGGTGCCGAAGTCGTGGTGGCCGCGCTCCTCGTTCCAGCGCAGCTCGGGGTCGGGCAGGGTCACGCCCAGCTTGGCGGCCTGCGGGACGGTCATGTCGACGAAGCGCCGGCGCAGCTCGTCATTACTGTGCCGCTTGATCTTCCAGGCCATCGAGGCGGCGGAGTTGGGGGAATCGCCGTCGGGCGGGCCGAACATCATCAGGGACGGCCACCACCAGCGGTCCACCGCGTCCTGCACCATCTCGCGCTGGGCGTCGGTGCCCCGCATCATCGTCATCAGCAGCTCGTAGCCCTGACGCTGGTGGAAGGACTCCTCCTTGCAGATCCGCACCATCGAGCGGGCGTACGGACCGTAGGAACTGCGGCACAGCGGCACCTGGTTGCAGATCGCCGCGCCGTCCACGAACCACCCGATCACGCCGACGTCGGCGAAGGTCGGCGTCGGGTAGTTGAAGATCGACGAGTACTTCTGGCGACCCTCGATCAGGCGCTCGGTGAGGTCCGCGCGGTCGGCGCCCAGGGTCTCGGCCGCCGAGTACAGGTACAGGCCGTGTCCGGCCTCGTCCTGGACCTTCGCGAAGAGGATGGCCTTGCGTCGCAGCGACGGGGCCCGGGTGATCCACTCGCCCTCGGGCTGCATGCCGATGATCTCCGAGTGGGCGTGTTGCGCGATCTGCCGGATCAGCGTCTTGCGGTAGCCCTCGGGCATCCAGTCCCGGGGCTCGACCCGCTGGTCCCTCGCGATCGTCGCGTCGAACCGCTCCTGGAGCTCAGGCTCCCCGCAGCCGCCCGGCGCTGCGCCGTGTGACGTGGTCATCGATACCAGCTTCCCTACCGACCATTCGTTCGGTACATAGTCTGACGAATTTTCCCAGCTCCAGCAACCCCTGGACCGGGATCAATGAACCGACGGGCGGCCGTCGGTGCCGACGGCCGCCGCCACGCTCAGTGGCCCTCGAAGGACGGCTTCTCCTTGGCGAGGAACGACCGCACCGCGGCGCGGTGGTCCCGCGTGGCACCGAGGCGCTCCTGCACTGCCGCCTCGCGCTCCAGTACGGCGCGGAGGTCGGCCCCGGCCGCCGCGTCCCGCAGCAGTCCCTTGACCTCGCCGTACGCCGCAGTGGGCCCGGCCCCCTCGGATTCGGCCGCTCCCGTTGTGGTCACCGCCATGTGTAGAACCCCTGCCCCGACTTGCGGCCCAGTTCGCCCCGGGCGACCTTGTCGCGCAGCAACTGCGGCGGGGCGAAGCGCTCCCCGAGCGTCGCGTGCAGGTACTCGGCGATGGCCAGGCGGACATCGAGTCCGACCAGGTCGGTGAGGCGCAGCGGACCCATCGGGTGCTTGTAGCCGAGGCTCATCGCGTCGTCGATCGCCTCCGGCTCCGCGACCCCGTCCTCGACCATGCGGATCGCCTCCAGGCCGAGCGCCAGGCCGAGGCGGCTGCTGGCGAAGCCCGGGGAGTCCCTGACGACGACGTCCTTCTTGCCGAGCGCATGGGTCCAGGCCAGGGCGGCCCGCACGACCTCGGGCGAGGTGTCCGGTGCGACGACGATCTCGACCAGCTCGGAGGCGGGCACGGGGTTGAAGAAGTGCATGCCAAGGAAGCGGCCCGGCTCCTTCAGCGCCGAGGCCAGTTCGGTGACCGAGAGGGAGCTCGTATTGGTGGCCAGCACGGTCGACTTGTCCACCGCCTGTTCGGCCGCGGCGAGCAGCCGGGCCTTGAGGGCGGCGTTCTCCGGAACGGCCTCGACGACCAGCTGGGTGCCCGAAGGCAGCCTGTCGACCGATTCCACGGTCGTGACCCGGGCGAGCACCTGTTCGGCGGGCTCGGCGAGCTTGCCGCGCTCGGCGGCCCGCTGCAGCCCGGCGGCGATCCGGTCCAGGGCGGCGGCCGCAGCCTCCGTGCCGCCCTCCACGACGGTCACGGACGAGCCGATGGCCGCGAACGATTGCGCGATACCGGCCCCCATCCGGCCGCCGCCGATCACGCCCACGACGGTGGGCACGGTCGAACTGCTCATGCCTTGCTCCTGTTCTTCTTCTCCAAGAAGCGCGTCATACGGTCCTGCTTGTCCTGGCCTTCGAAGAGCACGGCCTGCGCCAGGTCGTCGGCGACCGGGTGCGCGCCCGGCGCATCGACGACGAGCTTCGTCAGGCGCAGCGCCGCGGCCGAGGAGCGCGCCATGCGGTCGAGCAGCGCGTGCGCCTCGTCCAGCAGCTTCTCCGCAGGCACCACGTCGATGACGAGCCCTGCGGCCAGGGCCGCCCGAGCGTCCAGATTCCGCCCGGCGAGCAACACCTGCTTGGCGACGGACTCGCCCACCAGCTCCGGAAGCCGCCAGCAGGCGCCGGCCGCCGCGAGTATGCCGAGCCCCGGCTCCGGATTGCCGAAGACGGCGTCGGGCCCCGCGATCCGGATGTCGCAGGCGTACGACAGCTCGGCGCCGCCGCCCAAGGCCCAGCCGTCGACGGCGGCGACCGTCGGCATGGGCAGCCTGCGCACCCGCTCGAACAGACGGCTGTTGATCCCCTGCAGCGCTTCCTCCCGGCCGCGCCGCAGCAGCTCCGCGATGTCGGCGCCGCCCGCGAAGACTCCGCCGTGGCCGGTGAGCAGCAGCAGCTTCGGGTCGCGTTCCAGCAGGTCACAGACCATGTGCAGTTCGCGGATCATCAGCCCGCTGATGGCGTTGCGCGCCTCGGGGCGGTGCAGGGTGACCACGACCCGGTCCTCGCGCTCCTCGACGAGAAGCGTCTCGTACGTCGTCCCGCTCACACCCGCTCCACCAGCATCGCCATGCCCTGCCCCACGCCCACGCACAGCGTGGCCAGGCCCCGGCGAGCGTCCTCACGCTCCAGGCGGCCCAGCAGCGTGAGGAGGATACGGGCACCTGAGCAGCCCAGCGGATGGCCGAGCGCGATGGCGCCGCCGTCGGCGTTGACCTTGTCCTCGTCGAGCTTGAGACGGCGGATGACGGCCAGCGCCTGCGCGGCGAAGGCCTCGTTGAGCTCGATGGCGTCCAGATCGGCGGTCTGCCAGCCGGCGCGGGCGAGTGCCTTCTCCGTGGCGGGAACCGGCCCGAGTCCCATGATGTGGGGCTGGACACCGGCGGAGGCGGAGGTGACGACCCGGGCGCGCGGGGTGAGCCCGTACCGCTCGACGGCCGCCGCGCTCGCCACCACCAGGGCCGCGGCCCCGTCGGACAGCGGCGAGGAGGAGCCCGCGGTGACGATGCCGTCCTTGCGGAAGATCGTGCGCAGGGAGCCCAGCTTCTCCAGCGTCGTCGACGGACGCGGCCCCTCGTCGCACTCCACGAGGCCGCCCTTCACCGGGACCGGCACGATCTCGCGGTCGAAGTGTCCGGCCTCCTGCGCGGCGATGGCACGCCGGTGGCTGCGCAGCGCGAAGGCGTCGGAGTCGGCGCGGGTGATGCCGTCGAGCGCGGCGACCTCCTCGGCCGTCTCGCCCATCGGCAAGGTCACCTTCACCGTCTCCGGCCCCGCCCCGGCCGGCACCGCGCGATCGGCGGCGGCGAAGCGCGGGTTGGTGAAGCGCCAGCCCAGAGACGTGTCGTGCAGTTCGCCCGGCTTGGACCAGGGGGTGCCCGGCTTCTCCATGACCCACGGGGCCCGGGTCATGGACTCCACACCGCCCGCCACGACCAGATCGGCCTCGCCGGACCGGATCGCCTGGGCCGCCGAGGCGACCGCGGTCAGGCCCGAGGCGCACAGCCGGTTGACCGTGTAGCCGGGCACGGTGTGCGGAAGTCCGGCAAGGAGCACGGCCATGCGCGCCACGTCGCGGTTGTCCTCGCCGGCCTGGTTCGCCGCGCCCAGAATGACCTCGTCCACGGCCTCGGCCGGGATCGCGGCACGGCGGACGGCCTCACCGACCACCAGCGCCGCCAGATCGTCGGGGCGTACGGAGGCCAGGGCACCGCCGTAGCGGCCCTGCGGGGTGCGGGCCCCGTCGATCAGGTAGACCTCGTCAGGCATGGGTGCCCTCCTGGATGGTGACGGGGCGGCGCGACTGCAGCGTCGCGAAGCGGCCCGTGACGAATGCGGGATCGGACAGGGTGGCGCTGGCCGCGGGGTTGGCGGCGCTGCCGTGGAAGTCGCTGAACGCCGCGGACTGGTTGACGAAGACGCCGCCCGTGAGGTTCTCCGACAGGTGCACTCCCGTGTCCAGGGCCGCCGACTCGGCCGCGGCCAGGACCTCTTCGCTCGTGGAGTGCACGGCGGCGGTGAGCGCGCCGTGGGCGCGCACCGTCTCACGGAAGATCCGCAGGCTGTGCTCGGTGGAGTCGGTGGCGATGACGAAGGAGACGGGTCCGAACCACTCGCGGGTGTACGTCTCGTCGTCCGACGCCGCGTCGAGGCGCGCGACCAACGGCGTACGGACGGTGGCCTCCGGGTATTCGGGGTGCTCGACCGGCTGCGAGGGGTGGACCGTGCTGCCCAGTGCCGAGGCCTTCTCCAGACGCTCGCGCACGCCGTCGTTGACGAGGGCGCCGAGCGTACCGGCCGCCCTGTCCGGGTCGACGAGCAGCTTGTCCAGCGCGGCGCCCAGATCCGCGGCGAACGCGTCGGCCGTCTTGACCCCCTGGTCGGTGGCGATGCCCTCGCGGGGGATCAGCAGGTTCTGCGGGGTGGTGCACATCTGCCCGCTGTAGAGGGACAGCGAGAACGCCAGATTGCCCAGCAGCCCGCGGTAGTCGTCGGTGGAGTCGAGGACGACCGTGTTGAGGCCCGCCTTCTCCGTGTACACGGCGGCCTGGCGCGCGTTGGTCTCCAGCCAGTCGCCGAACTCGGTGGAGCCGGTGAAGTCGATGATCCGGACGTCCGGGTGGAGCGCGAGGAAGCCCGCGGTCCGCTCGCCCGGCCCCTCGGCGGCGAGGACGACGAGATCGGGGTCGAAGCCCGCCTCGCCCAGGACCTCGCGGGCCGTGCGCACGGCGAGCGCCAGCGGCAGCACGGCGCCCGGATGCGGCTTGATCACGACCGGGTTGCCGGTGACCAGGCTGGCGAACAGGCCCGGGTAGCTGTTCCACGTCGGAAAGGTGTTGCAGGCGATCAGCAACGAGACACCGCGTCCGACGGGCGTGAACTTCTTGTCCATCGCCAGCGCAGCGCCCTTGCGCTGGGGCTTGGTCCAGCGGGCCGACTCCGGGTGCCGCTTCTGCTCGGCCCAGGCGTAGGCGACGGCCTCCAGGCCGCGGTCCTGCGCGTGCGGGCCGCCCGCCTGGAACGCCATCACGAAGGCCTGGCCGGTGGTGTGCTGCACGGCGTGCGCGTTCTCGAAACTGGCCGCGTTCAGCCGGGCCAGGATCTCGACGGCGACTCCCGCGCGCACATCGGGTCCCGCCTCGCGCCAGGGGCCGGTGGCCGCCTTGGCGGCGGCCACCGCCTCCTCCGGAGCGACGCGGGGGTAGGTGATCCCGAGCGCGAAGCCGTAGGGGGAGGTCTCGGTGGCCTGCACGGTCCCGTCGCCGGGGTGTCCGGGCAGCTCGAACGGCTTGCCCAGCTGATTCCGGAAGGCGGCCTCGCCGAGCTTCGCGGCCTCCTCGCCGTACACCGACTTGCTGGGAGTCTCCGGATACGGCGTCCAATGGTCCCGGCTCGCGGTGGCGGCGACGGCCTTTTCCAGCAGCTCACGGTGGCGAGCGAAGAAGTCAATGGGCTCGGGAGTGTTGCGGGGCATGCGGTCCACCTCTTGACAGGCAGTGGTGATGCTTGATTACTTGGCGATTCCGACGCTAACCGAATGTTCGGTCGGTACACAAGGTGGTGGAAAACGTGACGCAGGCCACTGACGTGGCTCGCGGTCCGGTGGAGACGATGTTCGCCGCGGACCAGGCTTCCCGGAATCTCGGCATCGAGCTGGTGCAGCATGGTGAGGGGACCGCCGTGCTGCGCATGACCGTGACGCCGGCGATGGTCAACGGGCACAGGATCGCCCACGGCGGTTATCTCTTCATGCTCGCCGACACCGCCTTCGCCTGCGCCTGCAACAGCCACGGACCCGTGACCGTCGCGGCCGCGGCCGACATCGTCTTCATCGCCCCGGCCCACGAGGGCGACGTCCTCGAGGCGACGGCCGACGAGCGCACCCGGTTCGGCCGCAGCGGGATCTACGACGTGACCGTTCGGCGCATCCATGGCGGTCCGTGCGAAGCGCGGGCGACCGAGGGCGGCGGGACAGCGGCGGGCGAGGTCATCGCGGAGTTCCGCGGGCGCAGCCGCAGCATTCGAAGCACGAAGACGAAGGAGTCGCAATGAGCAGCGAACTGACGGCCCCGGCGGACCAGGGGCCCCGCCTGGGAGAGCCGCTCCCGGACGAGCTGCTGGACAGCGCCGAGCGCATGACACGCGAGCAGCTCCGGCAGCTTCAGCTCGAACGCCTCCAGGCGACTCTGCGACACGCCTACGACAACGTCGAGCTGTACCGCAAGAAGTTCGACGCGGCCGGCGTGAAGCCCGATGACTGCCGCTCCCTCGACGACTTGGCCCGGTTCCCCTTCACCACCAAGGCCGATCTGCGGGACACCTATCCCTTCGGCATGTTCGCCGTCCCCATGTCCGAGATCCGGCGCATCCACGCCTCCAGCGGCACCACCGGCCGCCCCACCGTGGTCGGCTACACCGAGAACGACCTGTCGATGTGGGCCGACGTCGTCGCCCGCTCCATACGCGCCGCGGGCGGCCGTCCGGGCCACAAGGTCCACGTCTCGTACGGCTACGGCCTGTTCACCGGCGGCCTCGGCGCGCACTACGGCGCCGAGCGGGCCGGGTGCACCGTGATCCCCGCGTCGGGCGGTATGACCGCGCGCCAGGTGCAGATCATCCAGGACTTCAAGCCCGAGATCATCATGGTCACGCCCTCCTACATGCTGACGCTGCTCGACGAGTTCGAGCGGCAGGGCGTGGACCCGCGGACCAGCTCCCTGAAGATCGGTATTTTCGGCGCCGAGCCGTGGACGGAGGCGATGCGCCGCGAGATCGAAGAGCGGATGGACATCCACGCCGTCGACATCTACGGCCTGTCCGAGGTCATGGGCCCAGGTGTGGCGCAGGAGTGCGTGGAGACCAAGGACGGACTGCACGTCTGGGAGGACCACTTCTACCCAGAGATCGTCGATCCGCTCATGGACGCCGTCCTGCCCGAGGGGGACAGCGGCGAGCTGGTCTTCACCTCGCTCACCAAGGAAGCCCTGCCGATCATCCGCTACCGCACGCGCGACCTCACGCGCCTGCTGCCCGGCACCGCACGGCCCGCCTTCCGCCGTATCGAGAAGATCACCGGCCGCTGCGACGACATGATCATCCTGCGGGGTGTGAACGTCTTCCCGAGCCAGATCGAGGAGATCGTGCTGCGTGTGCCCGATGTCGCCCCGCACTTCCAGATCGAGCTGACGCAGCGCGGCCGCATGGATCACATGACGGTCCACGTCGAGGCCCGTCCCGGCGCCGGCCCGGAGCAGCGCGAGGCGGCCGCCAAGACGATCGCCAAGGGTGTGAAGGACGGAGTGGGCCTCAGCGTCGACGTGTGCGTGGTCGAGCCGGAGTCCCTGGAACGCTCGGTCGGCAAGATCCGCCGGGTCAAGGATCTGCGCCGGGGGTGACCCTCGGCCCTTGCCACAGTGACTCCTCCCCCCGGATAGATCCGGGGGGCTTCTCCTGTTCGGTGGCTAGGTGTACTGGTCCGGGACGTGGACGTCGCCGCCGAGGCCGCGGGCGGCGTGCCTGGCCCAGTATGGGTTCCGCAGCAGTTCGCGGCCGAGGAGGATCGCGTCGGCTTCGTCGTTGGCGAGGACCTTCTCGGCGTGCTCGGGTTCGGTGATGAGGCCGACGGCGGCGACGGGGAGGGTGGTCTCGTTCTTGACGCGGGCGGCGAAAGGGACCTGGTAGCCGGGGGCGGTGGGGATGCGGACGCCGGAGACGTTGCCACCGGTGGAGACGTCGAGGAGGTCCACGCCGTGCTCCTTCAGCAGGGCGGCGAAGCGGACGGTGTCGTCGGCGGTCCAGCCATTGTCCTCGAGCCAGTCGGTGGCGGAGATTCGGAAGAACAGCGGGAGGTGGTCGGGCCAGACGGCACGCACGGCGTCGACGACTTCGAGGGCGAAGCGGGTGCGGTTCTCGAAGGAGCCGCCGTAGGCGTCGGTGCGCCTGTTGGAATGGGGGGAGAGGAACTCTCCGACGAGGTAGCCGTGGGCGCCGTGGACCTCGACGACCTCGAAGCCGGCGTCCAGCGCGCGGCGTGCGGCTTCCGCGAACTGCCCGACGATTTCCTGGATTTCATCGGTGGTCAGCTCGATGGGTACCGGGTGGCCATCGGCGAAGGCCACGGGGCTGGGGCCCAGCGGCTGCCACCCGTGCGCGTCGGGCCCGACCGGGGCGCCGCCCTTCCAGGGGCGGTCGGTGCTGCCCTTGCGTCCGCTGTGAGCGATCTGGATTCCCGGGATGGTGCCCTGGGTCTTGAGGAAGTCGGTGATTCGGCGCAGGGTCTCGGCCTGGTGGTCGTTCCAGATGCCCAGGTCGTAGGGGGAGATCCGGCCCTCGGGGCTGACCGCGGTCGCCTCGAGGAGGATGAGTCCGGTGCCGCCGGTGGCGCGGGCTGCATAGTGGGCGAAGTGCCAGTCGTGCGCGACACCGGCCTCGGGGCCTTCGGGGGCGGCGGAGTATTGGCACATGGGCGCCATCCATATCCGGTTGGGTACGACGAGCGATCTCAGGGTGCAGGGCTCGAACAGGACACTCACGGCAGACTCCGTTTCACCGGGAACGACAGGATCGCTAGTACGATACATCTCGTAGTACGAGCTTCGTCAAATTACGAAAGTTCTCGTACAACGGCCCACACATGCATGGGGCCCCTCCCGAAGCCGGGAGGGGCCCCATGCATGTGTGGGCCGGTCCTTCAGGATTCAGCCGCGGCGCCGCAGCGTGATCTCCGCATCGGCGTCGTAACCCTGGGTCCAGCTGCGGCCGGCGCCCGACTTCCAGGTGATGTGGGCCGTGGCCCCGTCGACCCTGACCGCTTCCACGGTCATGGCCCGGTCGCCGTCCCGCACATCGCCGCGACGCAGCTCCCCCGCCTTGACCGTCACGGGCTCAGCCGACTGCGCGCTCTCCACTTCGTCCGCCGCACGGGCGAGAGCCGCAGCCAGCTCCCGGGCCCGGGCAGGGGTGCAGATCAGCGAGAGCTCCCCCGACGGACCCGCTGCCCGGACCTCGACCCCCGCCGCAACGGGGGTCACGCCCAGGATCGCACCGCGTCCGTCGCTGTCCTCGGTCTCACTCTTCATCGCTCTGCTCTCTCCTTGCCCGTCCCACGGCTCACTTCAGCCGGAGGCTCTCCGACGGGCCCAGGTAGCTGGGCGTGAGGCCGCCGGTGTCGACCACCAGGTTCTGCAGCACCACCGTCGGGTCGACCATCCAGAATTTCAGCACATGCACACCTGCCCGGCCGATGTGGTGCACCGCACGGGTGCGATTGACGTTGTCGGAGGTGTTGCGCGCCCACTGGACGTTCACGGTGCCGTCGTCGGATCCCGTCACCGCCGTGGCGTTCACAGTCTGCGGTACGTCGTCGTCGAAGGAGACGGCGTACGTGAGGCGGTCGGACGCCGGCGTGTTGTTGCGGGGCGACAGGTACGCGTGCACGGTAACCGGCCCGGCGGTGAACAGGCGTGGGGAACGCCGGCGGATCGCCGTTGAGCGCCTCGTCCTGATGCATCAGGGACGCGGAGATCAGCGTGCAGAGCGGCACGACCACGAGGTCGAGTCAAACCAGCGAGCCCAGACCGGCCAGCGGGTTGCCCCACCGCTTCCGGCGACGGGCCGTGGCAGGTGAGGAGGCCGCAGCCTGACCCCGCACCGGCACCACACGTGCGACATTTTGTATGTACATAGCGGGTAAACAGGAGCTATGGGAGGCTTTGGCGGATTTATTTCAAGACTCCGACGGTCGAACACTGGGCGCTCCCGCACCCTGCTCGGCGTGCGCACCGTGGCCGGGGAAGTCCTGCTGCTGGAGCTGGTGCTCGTGGTGCTGCTCGTCGCCACGGCGGCGTTCTCGCTCGTGGTGCAGGGCCGGCGCGCCGCCGTTCACGAAGCCGAGAGAGGTTCGTACGCCGTCGCCCAGACGTTCGCTCACTCCCCCGGCATCGTGGCGGCGCTGAACAGCCCTGATCCCACCGCAGTGCTGCAGCCGCTCACTGACGAAATCCGGAAAACCACCCACGTCGACAGCGTCGTCGTGGCCGACATGCACGGTATCCGCGTCACCCACCGCGATCCCGCGCTGATCGGCAAGCACCTCGTCGGCCCGTACAAGGAGGCGCTTCAGGGGCATGGCTTCACCCGTACCTTCGTGGGGAGCCGGGGGCCGGCCGTGAACTCGGTGGTGCCCATACCGAGGGCCGACGGCTCGACCGCCGGCCTGGTGTCCGTGGGCATCACGATCAATGACGTGAACAAAATGGCCGACCGCGAACTGCCGGTGCTGGTCGGCGCCGCCGTGGCCGCACTTGCCCTCACCTCCGGCGGTACGGCACTGATCAGCCGGCGTCTGCGGCGGCAGACGCGAGGCCTCGGCCCTGCCGAGATGACGCGGCTGTACGAGCATCACGACGCGGTGCTGCACTCCGTGCGCGAAGGTGTTCTCATCATCGACGGCGACAGGCGGCTGCTCCTGGCCAACGACGAGGCCCGGCGGCTGCTGGGCCTGCCCGCGAACGTCGAGGGGCTTCCGGTGACAGACATCGGTCTGCCTCCTCCCCTCGCGGAACTGCTCGCCTCCGGCCGCAGCGCCTCCGACGAGGTGCGCATGGCCGGCGACCGGCTGCTGGCCGTCAATCTGCGGCCCACCGACGAACATGGCGGACCTGCCGGGACGGTCGCGACCCTGCGGGACACGACGGAACTGGCCGCACTTGCCGACCGGGCCGCAGAGGTACGGGAGCGGCTGCTTCTGCTGCACACGGCCGGTGCGCGCATCGGTACGACGCTGGATATGACCCGGACCGCGGAGGAGCTGACGGAAGTGGTGGTCCCCCGCTTCGCCGACTTCGCCTCGGTCGACCTCGCCGAGCCCGTGCTGCGCGGTGAGGAACCGTCGGTGCCACTCGGCACCGTGCTGGACATGCGGCGTACAGCTGCGGCAGGCATGCGCGCAGACCACCCCTTCTACCCGATCGGACGGGTCGTCGGGTTCGTTCCCACCAGCCCGGCGGTCCTGGGACCGATCCGTGGGCACACCAAGCTGGTGCCGGACCTGTCCGCCGAACCGGGCTGGCTGGGGGCCGACCCCGAACGGGCGGCGAGGATCATCGCGTACGGTGTCCACTCCCTGATCTCCGTTCCGCTGCACGCACGCGGTGCGGTCCTGGGTATGGCGAACTTCTGGCGCTCGGAGAATCCGGACCCCTTCGACGAGGACGATCTGACGTTCGCCGAAGAACTGGTCGCCCGGGCGGCCGTCTGTATCGACAACGCCCGCCGCTACACCCGCGAGCACGAGATGGCGGTGACGCTGCAGCGCAGCCTGCTGCCCCGCGGCCTGCCCGAACAAGCTGCTCTCGACGTCGCCTACCGCTATCTGCCGGCTCAGGCGGGGGTGGGCGGTGACTGGTTCGACGTCATTCCGCTGCCCGGTGCCCGCGTCGCGCTGGTCGTCGGTGACGTCGTCGGGCACGGTCTGCACGCCGCCGCGACGATGGGTCGCCTGCGCACCGCGGTCCACAACTTCTCCACGCTGGACCTTCCGGCCGACGAGCTCCTCGCTCGCATCGACGAAGTGATCGCGCGCATCGACCGGACGGAGAACGCCGACGGCGGGCGCGCGGAGATCACGGGGGCCACCTGCCTGTACGCCGTCTACGACCCGGTGGCCGGCACCTGCTCCACCGCCCGAGCCGGTCATCCCGGTCCCGTCCTGGTGCTGCCCGACGGCACGGTGCAGTTCCCCCACGTCCCCGCAGGCCTGCCCCTGGGCATCGGCGGACTGCCCTTCGAGGCGGTGGAGCTGTCCCTGCCGGAGGGGAGCCGTATGGTGTTCTACACCGACGGTCTCGTCGAGTCGCGCGAGCGGGACTTCGACACCGGACTTGAGACGATGCGCGAAACGCTGGCCGGACAGCACCGGACTCCGGAAGAGACCTGCGACGACCTGATCTCTGCGCTCCTGCCCACACCTCCGGGCGACGACGCCGTCCTCCTGGTGGCCGCCACCCACATCCTCGCCCCCTCCCGTGTCGGCGAATGGGACGTCGAGCCCGACCCATCGGCCGTCGCCGGGGTCCGCAAGGACGTGTCCCAGTGGCTCATCGACCGGGGGCTGGCGGAAGAGACCTTCGCCACCGAGCTGATCCTCAGTGAGCTGGTCACCAACGCCATCCGCTACGGCGTCCCTCCCATCCGGGTCCGGATGCTGCACGACCGCGCCCTGATCTGCGAGGTGTCCGACTCCAGCAGCACCGCACCGCATCTGCGCTATGCGTCGACGACGGACGAGGGTGGCCGCGGACTGTATCTCGTCGCCCAGTTCGCCGATCGCTGGGGCACCCGCTATACAGCCGAGGGCAAGGTCATCTGGTCCGAACAGACACCGGGCACGAGTGGCGCGCCGACATTCGAGTGGACCGATGAGGCCCTGAGCCTCTGAGCGCGCCACCAGGAGCGCTGTCGCCACGCCGTGGGGCACGAACTCGGCGAGGACGGAACGCTGTCCACTTGCCGCGACCGCGGCCACGGACACTCAGAGCCTGTCGGGTGACCTTCGATCGGAAAGCGGACGCGGTCTGGTGCGTGCGATTCCAAGGCGCTGGAAGGTCCTCGGATGGGGTCTCCCCTGCTCGAACGAAGCTGAGAGCTTGGGGAAGGAGCTACTAGGGCATTTCGGCAACGCGGGAAGCGTGCGTGCCAGGGCGTGGCCGCCCGATCAGAGGTCACCCGACAGGCTCTCAGCCGCGGTAGACATCGAGACGGCCGCACATCCCGAACTTTCCGTACGCCGAAGGCTGTTGGGCATGCACGCAGGCAGCCGCAAGATGGCCGCCGTCCCCCTGCGCCAAGGCCGCCAGCTGGTCGCCGGTCGCCCGGGACGCGGCTGCGGCACCCTGTTCCCAGCGCCCCCGCCAGTCGTGCGTCCGATGCCTCACGAGCGCGGCGGCCGCCCGGTGGAAGGCGGCGAGCGCCTCGGTGTCGCCCGCCTCCGTGGCCCGGCGCAGCGCCAGAAACCCCTGGACGGCGAGGTCGCGGCGGGCACGGGCGGCGCCTTCCTGTTCCGGCTCGGAGCCGTCGACGGGCAGAGCAACGGCCGCGCGATACGTGTCGGGGTCCGTCAGGAAGCGGGGCGGGAGGGTGAGCACGGCGTCGCCCGCCTCGGGCAGTCCGCTGTTCTGCATGAGAACGACGATACGCAGGTCGTCGTCGTTGACGAGCCGGTGGATCGCACCGGGGGTGAACCACACCAGCGAGCCGGCGGCCAGGGACGTCTGCCGGAAGCCGGACACGGTGAGCGTCTGCACCGAGCCCGTGCCCCCGACCACCACATACCCCTCGGAACAGGTGAGATGGAGGTGGGGCGTGCCGCCGCGCAGTCCGTCCTCAGTGGGCCAGTCGTAGACCCTGAGGTGGGAGACGGCTACGGCGCCGGGCAGTCCTTCGAAGGTCACCACGGGCGCTCCTCGGTCCGGTTCGTCGGCTGTTCCTCGGGGGCCGATCGAGGGCCCACCGATTGGGCAAGCGCTTTCTACAAGGAAGTTACGGCCTGCCCGGGACGGCGGTCAAGGGTGCCGGACAGCGTCGGCCGCGACCCGGGTGCCGGATCGCCGCCCGCCCCCGCACTCGCCATCCGACCTGCGTAAATGCCTACTCTGCGCGCCACTGTCCGCAGCCGGGTGCAGACTGGCCCGTATCCGTCACAAAGGCGTTTCGGGAGGTGTCGGCGATGTCCGACGTACTGCTCACTGTGGGAACCCGCAAAGGACTCTTCATCGGCCGCAGACGCCGTGGCACATGGGAGTTCGGCGACCCGCATTTCAACGCGCAGGCGATCTACTCCATCGCCATCGACACCCGCGGTCGGGCCCCCCGGCTGCTGGTCGGCGGGGACAGCGCGCACTGGGGACCCTCGGTGTTCCACTCCGACGATCTGGGCGCGACCTGGGTCGAGCCGAAGCAACCGGCGGTGAAATTCCCCCAGTTCACCGGGGCCTCGCTGGAGCGGGTCTGGCAGCTGCACCCGGCCGGGGAAGAGGCGCCGGATGTCGTGTACGCGGGGACGGAGCCGGCCGCACTGTTCCGCTCCGAGGACCGCGGGGAATCGTTCGAGCTGGTGCGCCCGCTGTGGGAGCATCCGACGCGCTCGAAGTGGGTCCCGGGCGGGGGCGGCGAGGGGCTGCACACGATCCTGACCGATCCGAGGGACGCGCAGGCGGTGACCGTCGCGGTCTCCACGGCCGGGGTGTTCCGCACCAAGGACGGCGGAGCGAGTTGGGCCCCGTCGAACAAGGGGGTGTCGGCGGTCTTCCTGCCGGATCCGAACCCGGAGTTCGGCCAGTGCGTCCACAAAATCACCCGGGACGCGGTCGATCCGGACCGGCTCTATCTCCAGAACCACTGGGGTGTGTTCCGCAGTGACGACTCCGGGGACAACTGGACGGACATCGGCGGGGGGCTGCCCTCCGACTTCGGCTTCGCCGCGGCCGCGCATCCGCACCGGGCGGAGACGGCGTACATCTTCCCGATCAACGCGGATGCCGACCGCGTGCCGGCCGAGCACCGCTGCCGGGTGTTCCGTACGAGCGACGCGGGCAACAGTTGGGAGCCGCTGTCCGCCGGACTGCCCGAGGAGACGCATTACGGCACGGTGCTGCGCGACGCCCTCTGCACGGACGACGCCGATCCGGCGGGGGTCTATTTCGGCAATCGCAACGGCGAGGTGTACGCGAGCGGCGACGACGGGGACAGCTGGGAGCAGCTCGCCTCGCACCTGCCGGACGTCCTCTGTGTACGGGCGGCGGTCGTCGGCAGTTGATCACCCCGGTCGTATGAGCAGTAGAGTGCGGCCCGTGGCAGCAAGACCGTTGAAAGAAATCATCGAGCCGGGATGGGCGCAGGCCCTGGAACCCGTGGCCGAACGCATCGCCGCGATGGGCGACTTCCTGCGCGCGGAGATCGCCGCGGGGCGCACCTATCTGCCCGCGGGGCAGAATGTGCTCCGCGCGTTCCAGCAGCCGTTCGACGAGGTGCGGGTCCTGATCGTCGGTCAGGACCCCTACCCCACACCGGGACATGCGGTGGGGCTGAGTTTCGCCGTCGCGCCGGAGGTCCGGCCGCTGCCGGGCAGCCTGGAGAACATCTACCGGGAGCTTCACACCGACCTGGAGCTGCCCCGGCCGTCCAACGGCGATCTGACGCCCTGGACCCGCCAGGGGGTGCTGCTGCTCAACAGGGCGCTGACCACGGCGCCCCGTCGGCCGGCGGCGCATCGCGGCAAGGGCTGGGAGGAAGTGACCGAGCAGGCGATCCGGGCGCTGGTGGCGCGCGGAACACCGCTGGTGTCCGTGCTGTGGGGGCGCGACGCCCGCAATCTGCGGCCGCTGCTGGGTGAGCTCCCGGCGATCGAGTCCTCGCACCCCTCCCCCATGTCCGCGGACCGCGGGTTCTTCGGCTCGCGGCCGTTCAGCCGGGCCAATGAACTGCTGGAGCGCCAGGGCGCCCGGCCGGTCGACTGGCAGCTTCCGTGACCGCCGCCGCGGGGTCGTACGTGATCGGAGTGGACTCGGGCGGTTCCGGGCTCCGGGTGGCGCTCGGCGCGATCGGGGCCGAGAAGCCGGTGGCGACGGCGGTCTGCGCCGAGCCGGTGCGGACCGGTCCGGCCGGGATCGATGCCGGACACCTGCTGGAGCAGCTGCTTCCCGCCGTCGACGAGTTGCGGGCGCAGGCCGGGGAGCGGGCGAAGACGGCCGCCGACTTGTCCGTCGTCGCCGTGGCAATCGGCGCCGCCGGTATGGCGACGCTCGGGGACCAGCTGCGCGCGGAGCTGCCCGCGGCGCTGGAGCGGGCGCTCGGGGTGCAGCTGGTGGCGCTGGCCGCCGACGCGGTGACGGCGTACGCGGGAGCGGTCGGGCAGCGGCCGGGAGCCGTCGTCGCGGGCGGCACCGGCATGATCGCGCTGGGGACGGATCTGACGAGCTGGCGCCGGGCCGACGGCTGGGGTCATCTCCTCGGCGACAGCGGCGGCGGCGCCTGGATCGGGCGGGCCGGGCTCGATGCGGCGATGCGCGCCCATGACGGGCGACGCGGCGGCTCGGTCGCGCTGCTGGCCCGGCTGGAGTCGGTGTTCGGTCCGGCGCCGGAACTGCCCGGTCTGCTCTATCCGCGTACCGACCGTCCGGCGCTGCTGGCCTCGTTCGCCCCCGAGGTCGCCGCGTGCGCCGGGGACGATCCGATCGCCGCGGGCATTCTGCGGGACGCCGCCGGTCATATCGCGGAGGCGGCCGCCGCGGTGTGCCCGGAGGGCGGGGCGGCCGACGAGCGGTGCGAAGTGGCCCTGACGGGTGGCTTGTTCCGGATGGGCGATCCGCTCCTCGCACCCCTGCGTGAAGAGCTCGCCCGGCAACTGCCGCAGGCGCGGACGGTCGCTGGTTCGGGTGATCCGCTGACCGGTTCGCTGCGCATCGCCGAGGCGATGGCCACCGGTGAGCTGCGGTTGCCGCTCCACCCGACGCTGCTGTGCGTACCCGCATACGGGCCCGGGCGAGGGCGGCCGTAAGGGGCGACAGAGCAGGGCAGTTGACCGGTAAGCCATTGATCGGATAAAAGCGGACAGATAACGCCCGACTGGACCCTCCCCGAACAGTGGGGCACCCAAAACCAGTAGCATGCGGCGCCATGAGCACCCCCACTGGGCCCGCTTCCGGCCTGCCTGTACGAATGCCGCGACCTCGCCAGTCCGGACGGCACCGCCGCCCGGAGCCCGTGGTCGCGCCCGAGGGCGCTGCCGCGCTCGTTCTCGCCGTTCCCGGTACCCCCTCTTCGGCCACGCGCAGTCTGGCCGAAGAGGTGATCAGCATTGCCCGTTCCGAGCTGCCCGGTCTCAATGCCCGGATCGGTTACCTCGACGGCGACGATGCCGAGTACCCCACGCTCGTCTCCGTACTCGCGGATTCCGCCGCCGAGCGCATCGCGCGCTTCGAGCAGGCGAAGGCCGCGGGCCGTGAGGCCGCCGAGCCCGAGGGCCCGGCCGCCGTCGTGGTACCGCTGCTCGCGGGACCGGACAACGCCCTGCTCCGGCGGATACGTCAAGCCGTCATGGACAGCCGTGCACCGGTCGAGCTGACCGATGTGCTCGGCCCGCACCCGCTGCTCGCCGAGGCGCTGCACGTACGCCTCTCCGAGGCCGGTCTGGCCCGCGCCGACCGCGCCAGGCTATTCACCGTGGCCACGGCCGCGGACGGGATCGTGCTGGCCACCGTGGGTGGCGAGGAGGCCGTCCAGGCCGCGGGGATCACCGGCATGCTGCTGGCTGCCCGCCTCGCGGTGCCGGTGATGGCCGCTGCTCTCGATGTCGAGGGTTCGGTCGCGTCCATCGCCGACCAGCTGAAGGCCTCCGGTTCGGTGCAGCTGGCCGTGGCGCCGTACCTGGTGGGTCCCGAGGTGACCGAGGGGCTGCTGGACGCCGCCGTGAAGGAGGCGGGCTGCGCGACGGCCGAGCCGCTCGGCGCGTACCCGGCGATCGGCAAGCTCGTCCTGTCGATGTACACGACGGCGCTCGGCATCGCCCCGGTGACGCCGCAGGGGGCCCAGGCGCACTGACCTGACCAGCACGGAGCAGCGGGCCCTCACCGGATGTTCGACCGGTACGGGCCCGCTGTGTCTGCCGTCTCCGGCACCCTGGGACGGACGGTGGGGCGGGTCAGTCGAAGATCACGCAGGAGGCGGCAGGAGCGGTCAGGGAGCCCGTGTGGCGTGGGATGCCGGTGCTCGGGTCGACGGCGAACCAGCTGACGTTCCCGGACCGCTCATTGGCCGCGTACAGCCACTGCCCGGTGGGGTCGAGGGCGAGGTCGCGCGGCCAGTGGCCACCGCAGCTCACGGTCGTGACCAGGGACGCCTTCTCGCCTGTCGCGTCGAGGGTGAGAACGGCGATGCTGTCGTGTCCCCGGTTGGCGGCCCAGAGGAACCGGCCGTCGCGCGAGACGACGAGCTCGGACGGGTGGACGACCGCGTCCGCGTCGGCGGCCACGTCCTCGGGCACGACGGTCGTTTCGCCGACCGGTGCGAGGGTTCCGGTGGCGGCGTCCCACCGGCAGACGGTGACGGTCGGTGCGAGTTCGTTCAGGACGTAGGCGTGGGTGCCTGCGGGGTGGAAGGCCAGGTGGCGCGGTCCGGTGCCCGGTCGCAGCGCCGTCTCGTCGTGCAGCCGCAGCGTGCCGGTGCTCGGGTCGAGGGCGCAGATACGTACGGAGTCGGTTCCGAGGTCCACGCTCAGCACCCAGGCGCCCGCCGGGTCAGCGAGCACCTGGTGGGCGTGCGGGGCCCGCTGACGGGCCGGGTGCGGTCCGCTTCCCTCGTGCCGGAGCACGGAAGCGGCGGCGTCCAGCGATCCGTCGGCGCGCACGGGGAGGGCGGTGACGCTGCCGGAGCCGTAGTTGGCGGTGATCAGGTGTCCGCCGGTCAGTGCGAGGTGGGTGGGTCCGCTGCCGTCCACCGGGCGGATCCCGCCGAGCAGCCGCGGGTCGTCGCCGGTGATGTCGAGGGCGGCGGCCGCGCCGGACTCGGTCTCACTGACCGTGTAAAGGGTGGTGGAGCCGGGGCCCAGGGCGAGATACGACGGATCGGGGACGATATCCGTGGCGCCGAGGACGGTCAGCGCCCCGGTCTCCCGGTCCACGGCGGCGACGGTGACTCCCCGGCCGCCCGCCGACGTGAACGACCCTATGTATGCCCGTCCCGCACCATTGCTGCTCACCGCTTCTGCCCCTCTCCGCCGACTGATCACGACGGTCCGGGCCGCCGTGATCTTCCGGGGCGACGGTAGCAGTGCACCCTGCGCGGTCTAGTGCCGTGACCGGCAATGTTTGCCCCGTGAGGAGCGTCGTCCAGTGCGTGCGATCGCAAGGCGGCCGGAAGTCCTTGGACGGGGTCTCCCCTGCTCGAACGGAGTTGAGAGCTTGGGGAAGGAGCTACCAGGGCTTGTGGCCAACGCGGCAAGCGGGCGTGCTGGGCGGCGCGACGGGGCAAAGCTTGCCGGGAGGGGCACTGGACCAGGGCTGCGTCGCCGCCGCCCGGTGCCGCGGGTCGCAGGTCAGGCCGGGACGAGCGGGGCGCGGGGTGAGGTGCGCAGCGGTGCGGCGAGTTCCGCGAGGGCCCGCTCCAGGGCGTGCAGATGCGCGAGTGCGGCCTCGGCGCCGGGGTGGTGGTGCGGCGCGTGTGCGGGCGGGGCGTTCAGTTCCGTACGAGCAGGTCCCGGCTGTGCCAGGGCGAGCACCGCGGCCTCGACGCGGCGGCAGGCCGCTCCGAGTCGGGCGTCGTGCGAGGCGTCGGGATCGGCGGCGACCGCGGCGAGACCACGCACCTCGCGGGCGCACAGGTCGAGCAGGGCGAGGACCTGGCGGGCGCGCGCCTTACGGGCCCGCAGCGGGTTGAGCGGATGCACCAGGGGCGCGAGCGAGAGCCGGACCCGGCCGAGCAGCGCCTCCAGTTCGGTCACCTGCGGACCGGGGTCGGCGGTCGGGGAACCGGCCAGACGGGCGGCAGCTCCGGCGGTGCAGGCGTGCACGCAGCGCAGTGCGCGCTGGATCCAGGCGTCGGTGGTCGCGTGGAGGGTGACGGGCAGTACGAGGAGGACGGCGAGCGCCGAGCCAAGGGCTCCGGCGCCGGTCTCCGTGAGGCGGAGCACGAGCAGCCCCGGATTCAGGACGCCGAGCAGGCCGTACAGCAGTCCAGCCATCACGGTCACGAAGAAGACCATCCAGCTGTACGAGACGGCGGCGGTGTAGAAGATGCCGAAGACGCAGACGGCGACGAGGGCCGCGGTGGGGGCCGTGTCGCCGTGCAGCGGCACGGCGACCAGCAGCCCTGCGGCGATCCCGGCCACCGTGCCGAGGACGCGGCGGAAGCCGCGGACCAGCGTCTCGCCGCGCGAGGTGGTGTTCACGAAGACCCACCAGACGGTGCCGACGGCCCAGTACCAGCGGTCGGCGGACAGCAGCTGCCCGATGCCGAGCGCGAAGGCACTGGCGGCGGTCGCCTGGAGCGCCTGCCGCGTGGTCGTCCGGGCCAGCCCGCGACCACCCTGGAGTGCGGGTACGACGGGCGTGGGCAGCCGCCGTTCGTAGCACCAGGCGCCGAAGCGGACGGCCGAGGCGGTGATGAGCGAGAGCGCGACGGCGGCGTACAGCTCGGGCAGCTGGCCCGGTACGGCGTGCAGGAATTGCGCCATGAAGAACGCCATGAACGCGAATACCCCCAGGGCGTGGCCGCGGGGACCCCAGCGGCGCGCGTACACCCCCGCCCAGACGACGGCGAGGAACGCGGCGTCGCGCGCCAGGGGGTGGTCGTGCAGCCCCGTCGCGAGTGCGAGGACCGGGAATCCGACGACGGGCAGCAGCGAGGTCGTGAGCACCTGGTCGCGGACCTGGGCGTCGGTGACCGTGAAGAGTGCGAGCAGAGCGGCGAGGCCGCCGGCGACGGCCGCGGGAAGCGAGTGACTGACGAGGCCCGAAAGGGTCACGGCCAGACCGATGCCGAGAACGGCCCGGGCCGAGCTGCGCAGCCGCAGCCGCCCCGGGTCCGGGGCCACCAACATCCGCTTCCGCACCGATTACCACTCCCTGTATCTGTCCGGGCATGAAAAAGGCGCCGCGGGATCCGCAGCGCCATCGACTGGCTCAATCAGAGCATCTCGCCGCCATCTGGCTCAAGTCGAACCGCGACAGTTGCGCCATTGGCACAGCCTGATGCACTTTCGATGTGCCAGGTGAGCGCCAATGGACCACGTCCCGCTGAACCGTCGGGCCGAAGTAAGACCTTCCGGTCGATTCACCGGTCGGCCTCGGCACGGGCGCGCTTCCAGGCGCTGTCCCGTAGCAGGCGCAGACCGTTGAGGCCGACGATCACGGTGGAGCCTTCATGGCCGAGGACGCCGAGCGGAAGCGGCAGAGTTCCGGCCAGGTCCCACACGACCAGCGCGGCGATGAACACTCCGGCGATGACCAGGTTCTGTACGACGAGGCCGCGGGCACGGCGGGAAAGGGCGACGACGACGGGGACGGCGGCGAGTTCGTCGCGGACGATCACCGCGTCCGCGGTCTCCAGCGCGAGGTCGGAGCCCGCCCGGCCCATCGCGATGCCGGTGTGGGCGGCGGCGAGCGCCGGGGCGTCGTTGACGCCGTCGCCGATCACCAGGACCTTGCGGCCCGCCCGCTCCCGGGCCCGGACGGCCCCGACCTTGTCCTGGGGCAGCAGGCCGGCGCGTACGTCGGTGATGCCGACCTCGGCGGCCAGCCGGGCGGCGGCGCGCTGGTTGTCCCCGGTGACCAGCATCGGCGCGGTACCGGTGAGGGCCTCGAGAGACAGCACCGTGGCGGCTGCGTCCGGACGCAGCCGGTCGGCGATGCCCAGTACCCCGACAGGTCTGCCGTCCGTCATGACGACAACTGCGGTGCGGCCGCCGTCCTGCAACTGCTCGGCGAGCGCGGCGGCGCGGACGGAGGCCGGGTCCGCCGCCCCGTTCAGCAGGCGCGACGGAGCACCCACCGCGATCGCGTGCCCCTCGACAGTGGCGGTCACCCCGATACCGGGAGCGGAGCCGAAGTCCGCCGCCGCGGGCAGTGCGAGGCCGCGTTCGCGTGCGGCGTCCACGACGGCGCGCGCAAGGGGGTGCTCGCTGGGGTGCTCGGCGGCTGCTGCCAGCGTGAGGAGGGCGCTCTCGTCGAGGCCGCATCCGGCCAGCGGACAGATGTCGGTGACACGCGGGGTGCCCTCGGTGAGCGTGCCGGTCTTGTCCAGAGCGACCGCATCGACCTGGCCGAGGCGCTCCATGACGACGGCGGATTTGACCAGCACTCCGTGCCGCCCGGCGTTGGCGATGGCGGACAGCAGCGGCGGCATGGTGGCGAGGACGACCGCGCAGGGCGAGGCCACGATCATGAAGGTCATCGCGCGGAGCAGAGCCCCGGTCAGGTCCGCGCCGGAGGCGAGCGGCACGAGGAACACGGCAAGGGTGGCGGCGACCATTCCGAGCGAGTACCGCTGTTCGACCTTCTCGACGAACAACTGGGTGGGCGCCTTGGTCCGGGAGGCTTCCTCGACCATCGTCACGATGCGCGCGATGACCGAGTCGGAGGCGTCGCGCTCGACCCGGACGCGGAGGGCCCCGGTGCCGTTGAGCGTCCCGGCGAACACCTCGTCGCCCGCCTCCTTGGCCACCGGGAGAGGTTCGCCGGTGATGGTGGCCTGGTCGACGTCGCTCGCCCCGGCCAGGACGCGGCCGTCGGTGCCGATGCGCTCGCCGGGGCGTACGTGGAGGACGTCGCCGACGGCGAGTCGGGCGGTGGCCACCGCCTCTTCGCCTCCGTCGGCGTTCAGACGGGTGGCGGTCGCGGGGGCGAGGTCGAGGAGACCCCGTACGGAGTCGGCGGTGCGGGCGGTGGCGACGGCTTCCAGGGCGCCGGAGGTGGCGAAGATGACGATCAGCAGGGCACCGTCCAGCGCCTGCCCGATGGCGGCCGCGCCGAGTGCGGCGACGACCATCAGCAGATCGACGTCCAGGGTCTTGTCCTTGAGCGCCTTCAGCCCTTCCCATCCCGGCGCCCACCCGCCGGTGAGGTACGTGAGGACGTACAGCGGTCCCCAGCTCCAGGCCGGTGCGCCGGTCAGGTGCAGCGGCAGCGCGATCAGGAACAGCACCAGGGCGACGGCCGCCCAGCGGGCCTCGGGGAGGGCGAGGATCCGGGTGCGGCGCGCGGGGACGGCCGCGTCACGGGCGGCACCGGCCGGCGGGGCCGGGCTGATGAGGGTGGAAGTCATGGGAACGAGGTCCTTCACGCACGGGGGGCAGAGCGGGTCCGGCTCCGCCACCATGCAGGAACCAATGAACATACATTCATGGATTCATCTCCGTAGGATGAGGCCCATGGGCCACGGATACGACGACACGACAGCCGCCACGTCACGCGAACGCCTCGAAACAGTGGGGGCCGCCGATGTCGCCGCCACCCTCCAGGCGCTGGCCACTCCGTCCCGGCTGCGGATCCTCGCCCGCCTCCAGGAGGGCCCCTGCGCCGCGACAGAACTCGCTGACGCGGTCGGCATGGAACAGTCCGCCTGTTCCCACCAGCTCCGGCTCCTGCGCAATCTCGGCCTGGTCGCCGGTGAACGCCGGGGCCGCTCGGTGATCTACGCGCTCTACGACAACCACGTGGCCGAACTCCTGGAACAGGCCCTCTTCCACGTCGAGCACCTGCGCCTCGGGCTGCGCGACACCCCCCGGGTGACCGCGGCGCGCTGAACCGCCGGGAAGGTCAGCCGCGCTCCGGGGGTGTGCGGCGCGCGCCCAGGAGAAGCGGCAGGACGGCGGTCACTGCGGCCAGCACCGCGAAGCCCCAGGTCAAGGTGGCGGCACCGGCGACGGCGGCGACCAGCAACGGGCCTCCGGCGTCGCCGAGTTCACGTCCGAGTTCGGCCGTTCCCATGGTCTGGCCGAGCCGTTCCTGCGGGGTGGTACCCGCAAGGGCGGCGAAGCCCAGCGGAGTGATCAGCCCGGTTCCGGCCCCGATCAGCACGGCGGCCGACAGGACGCCGGGCAGGCCGGGCAGCATGGCGGCGGCCAGTCCGCACGCGGTGGCCAGCAGTCCGGCCACCAGTCCCCCGCCGGCGCCGAGGCGCCCGTCGTCCAGGGCCTGCCCGGCCCACGGCTGTACGAGCGCGGCGCACAGGGCGAGGACGGAGACGGCCGCGCCGGTGGCCACCGGCGACAGACCGGCAGCCACCCCGGACACCGGCAGGAACCCGACCCCGACGGACAGCGCGGCGGTGGCGGCGGCCAGGGCCGCCACCGGCCGCAGAAAGGCACCGTCGGCCAGTCGCCGGACGAGTCCCACGACGGTCTGACGGGTCTTGGGCAGAGGCGGGACGGCAGGTACCGCGAACGCAGCCCACAGGGCGACCGCGGCGGCCAGCGCGGCCAGCACCACGAACAGCAGCATCAGACCGCCGGCCCAGACCAGCACGCCGCCGAGCAGGGGGCCTGCGGTGTAGCCGATGCCCTTGAAGAATCCGTACGAACCGAATGCGCGGCCGTGCCGGGACTGCGGGCCGAGGCGGGCCACCAGCGCGGAGGCGGCAGGTGAGAACGCGGAGGCGGCCGCGCCCTGTCCGAGGCGGACGGCCCACAGCCGGCCGGGATCGCGGACCACCACGAAGACCGCGGAGGCGGCGGCGAACGCGATGAGCCCGCCGAGCAGCACCGGCCGGGCGCCGATCCGGTCGGCGAGCGTCCCGAACACGGGCTTGAGCACCACCTCGGCCCCGTCGTACAGCGCGAGCAACAGCCCGAGATACAGCACCGAACGCGTCAGACCGGGATCGCCCTGGCCGAGGTTGGCCGCGACGCCGTGCGCACCGAAGGCGGTGGTGAACCCGGCTGCGTACAGCGGCCACATCCGCCGCCGCGACCCCGCGGGCAGAAGCCTCGATTCCTGGGCAGGCCCGGGGGTCACGGCTGCCGCCATACCGCGACCCGGCGCCGGGACAACTGCGTCGGCAGCCGCACGATCAGCACCACCCAGGGCAGCGGGGACGCTGAAGACTCCTCACCCACCGAGCAAAAGTAACAGCCGTTACGTGATGAGGAGCGGGCGTCACGTGCCGGGCGCGACCTGCGTCGCGGGCACGTGGCGACGGTGGGCCGGACCCTCCACGGCGACCGATGCGGCGAGCAGCGCGGCCAATGACGCGAGGACGATGGCGACCGCCTCCACCTGGACTTCCGCCCCGACGACCGGGACGCGGAGGTCGAGCGCTTCCTGGCACTCGGCGCCCGCCACGCGGACGTCGGGCAGCGGGGGGACGAGCCGTTGGTGGTGCTTGCGGATCCAAACAAAACTGACTAGCTCACTTGCGCTCCAGCGCGGCGCGCACGGCCTTGGAGCCCGTGCTCTTGGTCTCGTCGAGGTGGACCGCCTGATCGACGAGCCACGTGCCGCGTTCGCCAGGGACGAGCCGCAGCGCGGTGTGAATGGTCATGCCAAGTGTCGCCGTACCGGTCTCCACGGTCACCCGCAGTCCGATTCCCGCCGGGTGCTGACCGAGGGCCAAGACCTCGAGCGCCTCACCGGTGCTCACCCGCACGTCCTGGTAGTTGCTGAGCCGGGGCGCCCTAGTAATTTTGACGCACTCGGCGATAGTGTCCGCCCCATGCCTGCCTCGCCCAGTTCGCGGTAGCGGCCGGCCCACCGCTGAGCCGTCGTGGGCGAGACCTGAAAGCGTTCGGCAGCCCGGCGCAGGGGCCAGCCGCCCTCGACGACACAGCGGGCCAGACGCAGGCGGCCGGTCTCGGTCAGGGGTGCATCACGGTGGGGCATGAGGGCCTTCTGATCGTTCGATGTCGATGTCGCAATCCACACCGAACCCGGAAGGCCCTCACTCGTTCAAGATCACCCCACCGTGAACCCTGTCACCAACCTCCGTGGACAGAACACCTAGCGCCTCCGCCGGAACGCGGGCGGAGATTTCCTGGTCGCCCCTCACCTGGGCATTCGGTCTGGGCCGGAACCTCCGCGCGGCTCCCAAGGCAAAAATCCGCACAACGTGACCGGTTACACGCTGCGCATCCCGTTGCGATCCGAGCGCGGTTCGCCGCGCCCGAACCCCTCATCGCTGACTCGCACATCAAAGGGCACTAGTGAATACGTTCCTTCATTTCGAAGGTCATCAAGTGAATGCAGGCGCCGAACCATCAAGTTGTCAATAAGAGGCCGACTCTCGCCCAATCTACGAATACCGCCAGCTATGCACCTGACGGCAACGAATTCCGTAGGTAATAGGTGGTTGACGTGACGGATCCCACAGGTTTCCATAACGCGCCGGGAGCAGACGAAACCAACAGCGCAGCAAGCCACGGAGGCGATAGCGCTCCCGCCATCACCCGTCACACCCAGTCGATCGGAACCGCTCCATGACCGACATGCTCAGCCAGCCCGTCACCTCCAGTACCGCACCGGCGGAGGCCGATCCCCACGGCCAGGACGGCCCGCGCACTCTCAAGCGTTCCATCGGCGTCGTCGGAGGAACCCTGCTGACCCTCTCCTGCGTGACGCCCGCATCCACGCTCTTCGTGGTTGTGCCCGACCTGTTCGGCGACCTCGGCACCGCCACCGCGCTCACCATCGCCATCGGTTCGCTGCTCTGTATCGCCGTGGCGTTCTGCTACTCGGAGCTGGGCACCATGATCCCCAGCGCGGGCGGCGAGTACGCCATGGTCACCACCCTGACCGGTCGGCTGGCCGGGTGGCTGGTGTTCGTCCTGTCCTTGCTGGTCGTGATGATCGTCCCGCCCGTGATCGCCATGGGCACGGCGGACTACCTCGCTCCGCTGGTCCACATCCCGGCCGAGCTCGCCGGGGCCGGGGTCATGGTGCTCGCCACCCTGGCCGGTCTGCTGGATCTGCGTGCCAACGCCTGGATCACCGGCGTCTTCCTGGTTCTCGAAGTCATCGCGGCGGCCGTCGTCGCCGTGCTCGGCTTCGCCCACACCGAGCGCGGCGCGGGGACCCTGATCCATGGTGTGGTCGCGAGCGACAGCGGGGCGTCCCGCCCGGTCACCGCGATACTGGTCGTCTCGGGTCTGGCCATCGCACTCTTCATCACCCAGGGCTTCTCCACCGCTGTCTACCTCTCCGAGGAGCTGGAGAACCCGCGGCGCAACGTCGCCCGCACGGTCCTCGCCACCCTGGCCATCTCGACGGCTGTCATCCTCGTCCCGGTGGTCGCGATCACGATGGGCGCACCCGACCTCGCGGCGCTCACCTCCGGTGACATCAGCGGCATGGTCACCGCCTGGAGCAACTCGGCCGTCGGTACGTTCGTGAGCCTCTGCGTCGCACTCGCGATCATCAACGCGGGCATCGTCATGGTCATCCAGAACTCCCGGGTGCTGTTCGCCTCCGCCCGGGACAAGGCGTGGCCCGAGCCGGTCAACAACGCCCTCGCCCGCCTCGGCCGCTTCGGTTCGCCGTGGGTCGCCACCCTGGTGGTCGGAGTTCCCGGCGCGGCGCTGTGCTTCGTCAACCTCGACACCCTGTACGGCGTGACCGGCGTTTCGGTCACCGGCATGTACCTGCTGGTCGCCGTCGCCGCGCTCGCCGCCCGCCGCACCGGCCACAAGGACCTGCCCGCCTGGCGGATGCCGCTCTGGCCGGCGATGCCGGTGGCACTGATCGTCGTACTCGTCTACATCCTCAGTCAGCAGGAGGCCACGTACCTGCTGTGGACCGGCGGCATCATGGCGGCGGCCACCCTCTACTGGGCCCTCTACCTCCGCCCCCGCCGCGACACCCGCTGGCTGATCACCCTCCCCGAGGATGCCCGTACCTGACCCCACGTGGGCGGGCCCATCCCGTCCACTGGGCCATTGGTACAGTCGGAGTCCGTATCAGCAGACCAGGAAGAGGCCGACGGACCATGGCGGTGGACGCGCTCGACACCCGCATCCTGCGGCTGCTCATCGAGCAGCCTCGGACCAGCGTGCGGGAGTACGCGCGAATCCTCTCCATCGCCCGGGGCACCGTGCAGGCCCGTATCGATCGGCTGGAGCGGAACGGTGTGATCACCGGTACGGGCCCGGTCCTCTCCCCCGCCGCGCTCGGCCACCCGGTGCTCGCCTTCGTCCATCTGGAGGTCACCCAGGGGCATCTGGACGAGGTGGGCGAGGCCCTCGCCGCCGTGCCGGAGATCGTCGAGGCGTTCTCGACCACCGGCGGCGGGGATCTGCTGACGCGGGTCGTGGCCCGCGACAACGGGCACCTGGAGGATGTGATCCAGCAGCTGATCCAGCTGCCCGGCGTGGTGCGGACCCGTACCGAAGTGGCCCTGCGCGAGCGGGTTCCGCACCGGCTGCTGCCGTTGGTCCAATCCATCGGCCTGACCACGGCCGGACCGTCGAACTGACCACCGCCTTGGCATGCTGGGTGCCATGAACACTCGGCCCACCCCTGCCCCCTCGGTCATCTTCGATCTCGACGGCACACTCGTGGACAGCGAGCCGAACTACTACGGGGCGGGGCGCCGGCTCCTCGCCCGTCACGGCGTGCCGGACTTCACCTGGGAGCACCACACCCGGTACATCGGGATCAGCACCCGCGAGACGCTGACGGCGCTGCGGGCCGAGTACGGGATCGCGACGCCCGTCGACGAACTCCTCGCCGGCCAGGACGCGCTCTATCTGGAGCTGGCGCGATCCTCGACGGAGGTGTTCCCCGAGATGCGGAAGTTCGTGGAACGGCTGCATCAGGAAGGGATCGCGACGGCCGTGGCATCGGGTTCGTCCCGGGCCGCGATCGAGGCGGTGCTCGCGGGCACCGGACTCGGCGCGTACGTCACGACGTATGTCTCCGCCGACGAGGTGGCGCAAGGGAAACCGGCGCCGGATGTGTTCCTGGAGGCCGCGCGGCGGCTGGGCGCCGCGCCCGGCGACTGCGTGGTGCTGGAGGACGCGGTGCCGGGAGTGGCGGCAGCGCATGCGGCGGGCATGCGCTGCATCGCGGTCCCCTATGTGGCGTCGACGGCCGACGATCCCGCGTTCACCACGGCGGGGCTGCTCTTCCGCGGCGGTCAGGGCGAGTTCACAGCGCAGTCCGCGTACGACTGGCTGACCGGAGCTCAGCCTTCCTGATCTTGCCGGTGGCGGTCATCGGAAAGTGCTCGACAACCAGAACCACCGCAAGACGGTTCGGATGCTCTCGATCGCCTGGCACCGACGGCTTCCGGTGGTGCTCTTCCCGCCGCCGTTGGTTGCGAAGCTGTCACCGTCGACGACATGCACGTCGTAGCGGTCCCGCTCGGGCAGCGGGCCGGACTCGGTGCGGTCGATGCGCGTCGTGGCGCGGGCGGTGAGCTCCGGCCGTCACTGGTCGTCAGACGTCCGTCAGGAGATACGGTTCCGGCGTCAGCGGTTCGTCAAGGCGCGCCGACCACCCGTCCCGCTCTCCGTAGCCTCTGCACCATGCAACGACCTGTGCCCGGGGCAGTCCCCGATCCCCACGCGCGCCCTGCCGGCCGCGTCAGCCGTTCCGGCCGTGCCCTCCCGACCCCGGGCAGGACGGCGTACGACCGCGAGTGGTCCGGGAACGTCCGCTTCGCGGGCGGCTGCTCCGTCACGCTGCTGGGCCTCCTGCTGACGGTGGACGCGGCCGCCGGCCGGCTCACCTGGCTTCGTGTCCTGCTGTGGGCGGCGATCGCCGCGGCGCTGTGTGCGATCCTGGTGCCGCCGCGGGTCTGCGCGGGCACCGGGTGGCTCTCCTCCCGCGGCCTGCTGCGCAGAACGACCGTGCGCACGGACCTCCTGGTGTCCGTGCGCTGGTCCGACGGCGTCGCGCAACGTCTGCTGCTCCAGGACGCCCTCGGCTGCCGGGTCGAGCTCGACCCCCGGGTTTTCGTCGCCAACCCGGCCCTGTGGCACCGGCTGGACGAGGACGCGCGCACCTGTATGGAGCGCGGGACGCTGCTCTGCGGGGCGACGGCGCTGCGGCGGCTCGGGGACCGTATCGACCGTCGCACGGCCCGGACCGTGTTCGAGGTCTCCGGTCTGGAGTAGGGGTCCTTCGGGTCCGCCGTCCCGTCGTCACGGTCACCGCTGCATGCCCGGCGACCGGAACCCTCTACGGTGTCGCTGCACGTGTGGGTGATGATGACGGCTGTGAGGGGAGACCGGCGGATGCGACGCGCTGGACGTGGGTTCTTGATAACGGGGGCCGTACTTGCCGTCCTGGGGATCGTGCTGACCGCAGGGGCGCTATGGACCGTCAGGAGCGGCTACACGACGGTCACGCCCAGGAGCGAGTCCATGGAGCCGACATACGCCCTGGGTCATCGGGTCCTCATCGCGAAGACCGGTGGCGAGAAGACGCGGAGGGGTGATGTGGTCCTCTTCAGCCTGCCCGGCCGTTACCAGGGCAAGGCCGTGATGCAACGTGTCATCGGGCTCGGGGGCGACCATGTGATCTTTGACGGGACCCGGTTGACCGTCAACGGGACACCGCTCAAGGAGCTGTATCTGAAGGGGTCGGAGGTCGACGGCGGGCACGGCCCGTACGACGTGAAGGTTCCGGCCGGGCGGATGTTCCTCCTCGGCGACAACCGTGGGAACGCCAACGACTCGCGCTACTTCTCCGGCGAGGATGCCGGAACCGTGCCCGTGACGGCCGTACGGGGCCGGGCACTTGACGATGCCACCGTGCCGACGGTGCTGGGCCTCGGTGCCCTGCTCGGTGTGGTTCTCGCCCTCGCGGGTGCCGTCTGTGCGCTGGTGGGCGGGCTGACACGGCGGCGCCGGGCAACGGTACCCCCGCCCTTTACCGGGTACGCAGGTGCCGGATATCCCGCTCCCGGGGTCCTCCGCCCTTCCAGCGCCCCTGACGCGCGGCGCCATGTGACACCCGGCCCTCAGCGTTCGGCGCCTCGCACCGCCGCGCCGAGGCGGCGGGCGCCGCACTACTACGACACCGAGGACGAGGTCGACGCGGTCACCGACACCGTCACCGAGCTCGCCCGTCGTCACCCGGCGGGCATCTGATGGGGCATCTGCCCGTGGCAGCCGGTCCGGAGGCGCCGGCCGGTACCCGGCGGGGGTCTCTGGCCGCTCACGCCAACTGGTTGACCAGGGCGGTGAAGACCGTGGGAAGGCGGGTCGCGGTCGGGACGATACGACGGGCGAGTTTCGGGTGCTGACGGACCCGGAGCAGCGACTCGGTGAGCAGGCGGTGGCGCCGGGAGACCTTGCGCCACGCCTGCTCGTACGCCAGTGGGCGGTCGTCCCGGATGCAGCGCACCAGTTGCGCGGCCCCGGCGAGGGCCAGGGAGATCCCTTCGCCGGTGAGCGCGTCGATGTATCCCGCGGCGTCCCCGACCAACAGGACCCGCCCGGCCGCCCGGGAGCCGACACGCTGGCGCAGCGGTCCGGCGCCGCGTACAGGGGTGGTGGTGCTCGGGGGCAGATGGCGTGAGAGGAGGGGGAAGCGTGCCAGGTGGCTGTCGAACGGGCCGCGTTCCGCGGTCAGGACAGCGACACCGACCAGGCGCGGGCCGAGCGGCGTGACGTAGGCCTCCGCCCGTGCTGACCAGTGCACCTCGACGCAGTCCGTCCAGGGCTCGATCGCGTAGTGCCGGCGCAGGCCGAATCTGGGGGGCCGCGGATCCGGGCGGTCCAGGCCGAGTTGACGTCTGATCGGTGAATGCAGTCCGTCGGCGGCGGCCAGGTAGCGGGCGGTGATGCCGGCTGCGCGGACGCTATCGGTGCTCTGCCGGATGCCGCCCGCCCGCGCCTGGATCACCGGTACGCCGAGTTCCGCCGCGCGGCGGGCCAGGGCGGCGTGCAGTTCGGTGCGCCTGACGCCGCAGCCGGGGGCGGGCGCGAAGAGGGCTTCGGCACTGTGGTGGTCGTCGACGTACCGGATCCCACGCAGTGGGTGTCCGGCGACAGTGACGCCGAGTTCGGCCAGGGCGTGTACGGCGCCCGGCATGAGGCCCTCGCCGCAGGCCTTGTCGATCGGGGTGGGGCGCGGCTCGGTGACCACCGCTTCGAGTCCGGATCCGGCGGCGTGGATCGCGGTGGCGAGTCCGGCGGGGCCACCGCCGACCACCAGCAGGTCGATCACGGCGTGGCCGCAGGGGTCGGCGCCGGGGCGGCCCCGGCCAGAGCAGTGTTCTCACACCGCACGCGGGTTGCGAGAAGCGGCAGGTTGAGGAGTGTGAAACCGGTCGCGGTGAGCCAGTTGGTGTGTACGAGCGGCAGCGCGGCACCCTCGACGATCACGGCGACGTAATTGGGGTGGTCCATCCACCGGTACGGTCCGGCGGTGACGAGGGGCAGGTCCGGCACCACGATGACGCGAGTGTTCCAGCGCGGCCCCAGCGTGGTGATGCACCACCAGCGCAGCCCCTGGGCACCGAGGGCCAGGGCGAGCATCGGCCAGCCGAGCGCGGGCAGGAAGGCGCGGCCGCCCAGCCAGGTCTCCGCCAGGCAGCCGGCCAGCAGCGCGGTGTGGAGGGCGACCATGACGGGGTAGTGCCCGCGCCCGTACTCCGTTCCGGCGTGGCGGCGGCTCCAGGCGGCGTTGCGCCGGGCGGTGACGAGTTCGGCGAGGCGCTCGACGGCGACCAGGAGGATGAGGACGGTGCAGGGGATCACGGGGCGGCTACCAGCGGAGGAGGACTTGTTCGGTGCAGAAGCCCGGCCCCATCGCGAGGAGGAGACCGGGCGATCCGGGCGGTGGCGGGTGCAGCGCCAGGGTGTCCCGGAGGATGTGCAGGACGGACGCGGAGGAGAGATTGCCGACCTCGGCCAGCGAACGCCAGGTCGGTTCCAGTGCTCGGGCGGGCAGATCGAGCGTCTCGCGTACGGCTTCCAGGACCTGGGGACCGCCGGGGTGGCACACCCAGGCCGTCACGTCCTGCGTCTTGAGGTCGTGGTCGGAGAGGAAGGAGCGCACCTCGTCGCCGAGCGTCTCGCGTACCAGGTCGGGGAGGTCGGCGCCGAGGACGATACGGAAGCCCGCGTCGCCGATGTCCCAGCCCAGGCTGCGTTCGGTGCCGGGGTAGAGCGTGCTGCGGGTCGCGACCACCTCCGGCCCGCGCTGTTGTTCCCGACGGTGGGGGTGGTCCCGGCCGACCGCGAGGACCGCGGCGGCGCCGTCGCCGAACAGTGCGCCCGCCACCAGGTTCGGCACGGACGCGTCGGTACGTTGCAGGGTCAGCGAACAGAGTTCGACCGAGAGCAGCAGCGCGACCTGTCCGGGATGGCCGTCGAGGTAGTCGTGGACCCGGGCCAGTCCGGCGGCTCCCGCCACACAGCCCAGACCGAAGATCGGCACGCGTTTCACATCGGGCCGCAACCCGACCCGTCCGGCGAGCCGCGCCTCCAGCGACGGGGCGGCGATGCCGGTGACCGAGGTGGAGATGACCAGGTCGATCTCGCTCGCGCCGAGACCCGCCCCGCCCAGGGCGCCGCGGACCGCCCGCTCCCCGAGCCGGAGCGCGGATTCGATGAACGCGTCGTTGGCCTCTCCGAAGCCGCTCAGGGAGGCGTACCGCTCCAGGGGCAGGGCCAGATGGCGGCCGCGTACCGTGGCGGACGTGTGCAGGCGTTCCAGCACGCCGCGGTCGGCGCCCGATGGCAGGCACATGTCGGCGAAGGCATGGGTGATCTCGGACTGCTCGTACCGGTGTGGCGGGAGCACACCATGGATCGCGATGATTCGCGTCATTCCATCACCATACGGGCGAATAACGTATTTTGATCGAACGTCATGAATCACATTTTTCGGGCAGCTTCCGTGTCCGCCTCGGTGCCTGCCGCCGCGCCGGCGGCCGCTCCCCGCCCCGGCCGGGTCGCAGTGGCCCTGTTCCTCTCGGCCCACCCGGCCCCCGCATTGGCCGTCTCCGCCCTGATCACCGCGCTGGCCGTGGCCGCGGGACGCGATGCGTACGGCAGCTGCCTGGTCGCTCTGACCATGCTCACCGGGCAGCTCTCCGTCGGCTGGAGCAACGACTGCATCGACATCGCACGGGACACGGCGGCGAACCGGCGCGACAAGCCGCTCGTGGACGGCGCCGTGAGGGCCCGAACCGTCGCGTCGGCCGCATGTGCCGCACTTGTCCTGTGCGTCCCCCTGTCCCTGGCGAACGGCGCGACGGCGGGCGGCGCCCATCTGATCGGCGTCGCCGCCGCCTGGTCCTACAACCTGGGACTCAAACGAACACCGTTGTCCTGGCTCCCGTACGCCGTCGCCTTCGGCCTCCTGCCCGCCTTCGTCACGCTCGCGCTGCCGGGCCACCCCTGGCCGGCCGCCACACCAGTGGTCGCGGGCGCGCTCCTCGGCGTCGGCGCGCACTTCACCAACGTCCTCCCCGACATCGACGCCGACCTGGCCGCGGGCGTCCGCGGCCTGCCCCAGCGGTTGGGCCGACGCCGGACCCGTATCGTCGCGGCACTCGCGCTGCTCGCCGCATCGGCCGTCCTCGTCCTCGGCCCACCGGGATCGCCGGACGCGACGGGCTGGACCGGTCTCGTCGTGACCGGGACCCTGGCCGTGGCCGTCTGCCTCCCGCTGCGCTCCGCGCCCGGCAGCCGCCTGCCATTCCTGGCCACGCTCGGCCTGGCCGGGATCGACATCGCACTGCTGCTCCTGCACGGCACGGCGCTGGGCTGATCGCCCCTCCCGCGGACACCGCGGCCCGCCCGGCTTCTCGACCAGGGGTGTCCGGCGGATCGGGGCCGGACAGGTCGTGGCGTCCGGTGCGGTGCGTCGCGAGGCGGAGGAGCGTCCTCATACTGGACGTATTCGCTGCGTACCGACACCGCGGCAAGGCGCCGTAGCTGTCGGTTCCGCACCCGCCAGGGATGACGGGACAGTCCTTGGGCCGGCTCCGGCGAGAGCCACCGGCAACGACGGGAGAGTCACACATGTCGCGCTATCACGAGATGAAGTTCCGGGCGGTCACGACGTTCCAGCGGCGGATCGGCAATCCGTTGATCCGCCGGCTGCCGAACCAGACCCTCCTGGAGACCACGGGACGCACGTCCGGACTGCCCCGCCGGACCCCGGTCGGCGGCCGCCGGGCCGGAAAGGAATTCTGGCTGGTCTCGGAATACGGCGAGAAGTCGCAGTACGTACGCAACATCCGGGCGAACCCGGAGGTACGGGTCCGGATCAGGGGGCGCTGGCACGCCGGAACCGCCCATGCGGTCCCGCGGGACGACCCGCGCGCCCGGCTCAGGACACTGCCGCGCTTCAACAGCGTGGCAGTCCGGGCGCTCGGCACCGACCTGCTGAGCGTGCGGGTCGATCTCAGCGACTGAGGGCGACCGGCCGGTCCGCCTACCGGCACTGTGGATCCCGGCCCGGATACGACGGTCGTAGAGGTCCCGTACCACGTCCAGCGTCCCCTGCGGCATCGACGGAAGCGACGCAGCCGCGCAGGAACGCCGGGGCCACGAGGACGAGTGGACCTGGGCAGCGTTCGATCCGGCCCCCGACAGCGCCCGGTCCATGGGTGTCAGCCCCCTCGTCATCGGGCCGGACACACCTTCGCGCGGAACAGGCGTACCCGCCCTGACCCCGTACGGCGTCGCCCACGGCGTGCCGGCAGGCGCGTACCGCATCCGAGAGGATCACCGGCTTCGCGGCCGGACCCACCGGCCCTGCCGGAGTTCGGCGACCACGCCCGGCGTCATGCCGTCTCGTACATTGCCGGACCAGATGGTTCGATCGGAGCCGGAAAGGGCGAACAGGCCTCCAGGCGCACAGCGTCACGCTCGCCCGCTCCGGTCCGGGACTGTTCCACCACTGACGGGAAGCGCCGGGGACGGCCGGGTGCGCAACCCACGGAACGAGGAGTGCTTGCCCTGAACGGACAACTGCTGGCGGTCAGCGACCTGCACGTCGCCTACGCCGATAACCGTGCCATCGTGTCGTCCCTGCGTCCCGGCACCGACGCCGACTGGCTCGTCGTCGCAGGCGATGTCGCCGAGAAGGTCGCCGACGTCGAGCAGACACTGAAGATGCTCAGCGAACGCTTCGCGAAGGTCGTGTGGGTCCCCGGGAACCATGAGCTGTGGACCCACCCGCGCGACCCCGTGGAGCTGCGGGGCGAGGAGCGGTACCTCCATCTGGTCGAGCTCTGCCGGAAGCTGGGTGTCGTCACCCCGGAGGATCCCTATCCGGTGTGGGAGGACGAAGAGGGGCCGGTGACCGTGGCGCCTCTCTTCGTGCTGTACGACTACACGTTCCGCGCACCGGGAACGACCACCAAGGAGGAGTCCCTCGCCTATGCCCACAGGACCGGGGTCGTCTGCACCGACGAGCACCTCCTCCACCCCGACCCGTACCCGACGCGCGACGACTGGTGCCGTGCGCGGGCACGGCAGACCGAGCTCCGACTGGCCGCCGTTCCGGAGAACCACCGTACGGTCCTGGTGAACCACTATCCGCTGGTGCGTGAACCGACCGATGTGCTGCGGTACCCGGAGTTCGCCCAGTGGTGCGGGACGGAACTCACCCGGGACTGGCACCGCCGCTTCCGTGCCGCGGCCGTGATCTACGGGCACCTGCACATTCCGCGGGTGACTCACTACGACGGTGTGCGGTTCGAGGAGGTGTCGATCGGCTACCCGCGCGAATGGCGGGCCCGCCCGCCGCGCACCCCGCTGCGGGTCGTCCCGCTGTCGTCTCCCTCGGCGGACCGGACCCGCGCGGCCGACGAGAACGGCTGATCGCGGTGTGCGAATGATCGGCGCATGCCGCCGATCGGCCGGACCGGCTCACCGGACCGCCCTGTGGTGACGACACCGGGCCGGGCGGACGGCCCGGTCGACGGTGGCCCGGCGTTCGCGCGGCCCCGTACCGAAGTGAACGAGGTCGCGGTGAAACCGGCCGGGCATCCCCGTCAGCACAGGCGTCCGGCACCCTCCACTGAATCCGACAGACCGTCAGCTCCCGTCCGGGGTGGAGTATCTCCGCGGCCGGAGAGCGCTCCCCGGCCGCGTCGTGCACCCATTCGCAGACCGTGGCACCGTCGCCCAGCGCGACGTCCGAATTGCGCCAGCGGTCACGGTCCCGGGGGCCGACTCTCGAAGGTGGGACGAGAGGGAAACAGCGACGCCCCGCCCGCACAGCGAAGGAACCTCATCATGACCACGACCACAACCACAACCACCACCCGCCCGCCGGGCCGCATCACCGAGCGCGTCGCCGCAGCGGACTGGCCCTCGCTCACCGACGAACTGGCCGAGTACGGCAGCGCGCTCACCCACCGGATCCTCACCGCTGACGAGTGCCGTGCGATCGCCGCCCTGTACGACGAGACCGAGCGGTTCCGCTCCACCGTCGACATGGCCCGCCACCGCTTCGGCTCCGGCCAGTACCGTTACTTCACCCACGATCTGCCCGAACCGGTGCGCGAGCTGCGCGAGGCGTTCTACCCGCGGCTGCTGCCCATCGCCCGCGGCTGGGCCAACAGGCTGGGCGGGGCGGCGCCCTGGCCCGACACCCTTGAGGAGTGGGTGGCCAGGTGCCACGACGCCGGGCAGTCCCGGTCCGCCCAGATCCTGCTGCGGTACGGACCCGGCGACTGGAACGCCCTGCACCGGGACGTGTTCGGCGACATGCTCTTCCCGCTCCAGGTCGTCATCGGCCTGGACGCGCCCGGAGTCGACTACAGCGGCGGCGAGTTCGTCATGACCGAGCAGCGTCCGCGCGCCCAGTCGAGGGGCTCGTCCACGACGCTGCTCCAGGGCCACGGCCTGATCTTCACCACCCGCGACCGCCCGGTGCGGTCCAGCCGCAGTTGGTCGAAAGGGCCCATGCGGCACGGCGTGAGCACCGTCCGCTCCGGCCGCAGGCACACCCTCGGCCTGGTCTTCCACGAGGCGGCCTGATGATGACCGGCGCTCCAGCACCTGCCGCGCACACCGATGCCGAACTGACGTCGCTGCTCAGCCTGTTGACGTCCATGCGTCCACCTGTCCGGTCGGTCGCCGTGGGACACGCCCGCGACGGGGCGTCCCGCGCGGCCGCTCAGGCATTCATCCGGGCCTGGGAGGCCCTGGACCGAGACGTGCTGACGGTCGTCGACTGGCCGGAGGAGGCCGCCTCCTGGTTACGTCCGGCCCAACGCCTGACCGCGCAGGCCCCGGACGCCTGGGTGCTGGCAGGCGCCCCGTCCGGCGTCGCGCATCTGGCCCGCCGCCTGCGCCGCTCCTGCGGCTGGGATCCGGAGCGCACTTTCGGCTTCGCCTCGCTCGCCGCCCTGCACATGGTGGAGTTCGTCGGCGCGGATGCCCTGGACGGTCTGCGCGGCGCCTCGGCCGACGGCGGCGCATGGGAGATCCGTCGCGGCTGAAACGGCTCGCCCTCAGGGGTGCGAGCTGTTTCGGCGCGATCACCGTGGTCTTCGCATACACCCTGGTCACGAACGTGGTCGAGCGGCCCGACGGCATCAAGATCGCCTCGCTGTTCATCATCGCCATCCTGCTGACGTCCTCCGCCTCCCGGATCCACCGCGCCTTCAAGCTGCGCGCCGCGGCGGTGACCTTGGACGAAAACGCGATCCGGCTGATCGACCAGGCCGCGGCGGCCGGACCGCTCCGGATCATCGCCAACGAGCCGCAGGAGCACAGCACGGTCGCGTATCGCGCGAAGGAGTACAGCCAGCGCGAGCAGACCCCATATTCCCGACGGCCGCCCCGCGCTCTTCCTGGAGGTCTTCGTCCAGGACTCCTCCGACTTCACCGCCACGGTTGCCGTGCACGGCGACGAGAAACACGGGGTGCGCAGGCTGCGCATGGAGAGCGCGGTGGTGCCCAACAACCATCGCCGCCGTCCTGATGGAGCTGCGCGACCGCACCGGTCAGGTCCCGCACGCCTACTTCAACTGGACCGAGGGCCACCCGGTCAGCCATCGGTTGCGCTTCCTCGTCTTGTGCGACGGCGAGGTCGCCCCGGTGACCCGCGAGGTGCTGCGCCGGGCGGAATCCGACCCCGCTCTGCGGCCCCGCGTCCACGTCGGCTGACCTTGGGCCCGGCGGCGCCCGCACGTATCCGACCGGCCCCCATACGGCGCCTCTCGCATACGGCGCCTCTCGGCGAGAGATTCTGCCCGCCGACGGCGCATTCCGTTGATCAGTGCGTCGGGACGCCTGAGCGCTTCCGGTCGTCCCGACGGCCGACACCCCAGATGATGATAGAGAGGACATGGCGCGAAATGGCACGTTTGTCCCGACGGTTCATTCGCGACAGTGGAGGTGCCATGGACGGCGACACCACGATGGGTGACGAGGTCTACCAGCCGGACGGCTCGGAGGTGCAGGACGACGCCGGGCTTCTGGACCCGGCCGACACCCTTGACGACAGGGCGGGCCAGGACCCGCTCGACGCAGGCTATTCGCCCCCTGAGCGGCCATGGGCCGTGGAACACCATGGTGTCACTGCGGCCGAGCAGCGAGAGGGAGAGAGTCTCGACCAGCGCCTCAGCGAGGAGGAGCCGGACGTGTACCCCCCGGACGGGGACGGGATCGGTGATGTCGTCGACACGGACGGTGAGGTCCGGGACGGGGAGGTCGGTGATCTGCGCGCGGGGCGACTGGTCGCGCCCGACGAGGGCGCACACGGAGACAATGAGAGGTGCATGATCGCCCTCGACATGGGAATCGATGGCGCGGCGGCCTCCGCCGAGGAAGCGGCGGTACATGTGGTCCCCGACCAGAACGAGCAGTAGGCCACTCGTAGGGGCGGCCTGAGCGCTGGTGCCCGCGACCGGGCTCTCGGCAGAGCTCGGACCATGCGCGCTCGATCCTGCCGCTATGGAGAGGGGGACAATCCACGTTCAGCGAACGCGGTCGATGAACCCGGAGGACAACCTCTCAAACATGTCCTGTAAATCGTCAGTGATTCGCCTAAATCGTCAGTGATTCGCCGATGGACCTTGCCACGCACCATCGCAGCCGTTCCGCCCCGGCCTCCAGGAACGTCGGACTCCGCCCCAGAAAACGGTTGGCCGCAAGATCCGCTACGGCCGTCTCTGGTGGAGAACCTTGACCCCGGACGGGTACCGGCCCCGCTCGATGGCCTCCTCACGAGCCTGTGACCGACGCACGAACGCGCCGATCGAGGCGGCCGACCGGTCGCTGGTGCGCCGGGCCCACGACAGCGGTCCCCGCAAAATCCACCTGCCCCGGCCACCCACGTCGCCTATCGTCAACGTGATTCCTGGTGGAAGCCTCGGATCGGCCAGGACGAGGACCATGACGTGGAGGATGACTGTGCGCTACCGCGAGCTGGGGCGCAGTGGACTGTCCGTGTCCGAGATCGGGTACGGCGCGTGGGGCATCGGTGGTCGAGGCTGTGCTTGGTGAGGTTGGCCAGCGACCTCTTCAGGTGCGACCACACGCCCTCGACGGGGTTGAGCTCGGAAGCGTACGGCGGCAACTGATGGCCGGTCAGTCAAAATCGGGCGGCGACCAGCTCGTGCACGGTGCGGCTGACGTGCGTGTTCACGTTGTCCCAGACCACAACAATGGGGCCCCGTGAGCTGCGGTGTCGCGCAGCCGTTGCCTTGGCCGGTGCATCGCCAGACCCCCGGGGACCGCCGGCGCAGCCGGCTCAGGCATCGTGGGCCATGTGCCCGGAAGAAGCCCGCCGTTCGACGGCGTCCAACGCCGGGGCGATGACCTTGAAGGCCCGGTCGGTCAGCTCAGCGGGGTCCTCGGCACCCTCGCTGCTGCTCCACCGTTGCAGCACGGCGCCGAAGGCGGTCAGCGCCATCCCGGCGGCCATCTGCGGGTACAGATCGGTGTCGGGGTCGAGCTCCAGGCGGCGCGCCAACTCCGCCGTCAGGTCGTCGCGCCACTGCGCCTGGCGCTCCAGAAAGCGTGCGTGCAAGGCGGGGGTACGCAGAATCAGCTGCACCACGCGCAGAGCCCTGTCGGATGGGTCGCCGCAGGCAGCCAGGGAGACCCAGACGGCGTGCTGCAGCGCCACGGAGGGCCGTTCCTCGATGGGGCGGGCCGCCAATTCCGCGTGCATGCCGATGCCCATGTCGGCCAGAAACTGGACAACCACGTCCTCCTTGGACGCGAAGTACCGGAAGAAGGTGCGCTTGGACACTCCGGCCGTGGCCACGATCTCGTCGATGGTGACCGCGTCGAACCCCTTCGACGCCAGCAGCTGCAGCGCCGCTTCGGTCAGCTCGTTCGAGACGAGCTGACGTTTGCGCTGGGCCAGGCTGACTTCGGGGGGGGAACTCACCGGTCAATCGTAGCGCCATGCCGCGCATGACACTCAGGAGCGCCTTGACACCAAGTGCCACACACGGCAACGTATGCCATATGACACAGGAGCAGCGCTGGACTGTCGAGCACATCCCGGACCAGACCAAGCGGGTCTTCGTCGTCACTGGAGCCAACAGCGGCCTCGGTCTGGCGACCACCCGGGCGCTCGCCCGCCAGGGCGGGCACGTGATCCTCGCGGTGCGCGACGAGGGAAAAGGTCACCGAGCGGTCGCAGAGATCACCGCCGAGCAGCCGGGCGCCTGCCTCGAAGTGCGCCACCTCGACCTGGCCGATCTCGACTCGGTCCGCGCCTTCGCAGATCAGTTGCAGACCGACCATCCGCGGCTGGATGTGCTCGTCAACAACGCCGGTGTGATGGCGCCGCCTCGACGCTTAAGCGCGCAGGGCCACGAGTTGCAGTTCGCCTGCAACCACCTCGGTCACTTCGCGCTCACCGGGTTGCTGCTCGATCTGCTGACCGTCGGGCGCGACCCCCGCGTGGTCACGGTGAGTTCGATCAACCACCGACAGGGGCGCATCCACTTCGACGACCTCGCCGGCGAGCGCAGCTACTCGCCCATGGCCTTCTACAACCAGTCGAAGTTGGCCAACGCCGTCTTCGGATGGGAACTCCACCGGCGACTGACCGAGGCCGGCAGCCCCGTGCGCAGCCTGCTCGCCCATCCCGGCTATACCGCCACCAACCTGCAGATGAGTGCGCCGGTCGCCCTGTGGCGGGTGATATTCGGCCGCATCGGCAACCCGTTGTTCGCCCAGCCCCCGGCCCGCGGCGCGTTGCCACAGCTGTACGCGGCGACCGACCCGAATGCGGAGAGCGGTCAGTTCATCGGGCCGGACGGCCTGGCCGAGCTGCGCGGCGGACCGACGCGGGTGCAGATGTCCCCTGCGGCGGCCGACAGCGAGACCGGCCGCCGCCTGTGGGAGCTGTCGGAAAACTTGACCGACGTGCAGTTCGTGATTCCGACTCCTGACTGATCAGTTGGGGTGCTTGCCCCGGCCCGTACCAGGTGCTGTCCTGTCGATCTTCGTGGATCAGCCCGGGGCGTCCGGTGCGGTGCATCGCAAGGCGGAGGATCGTCCTCGTACTGGACGTACGTGGGCGACTGACGACAACGCAGCGAGGTGCCGTGCCAGGCGTTCCGGGCCCACGAAGACCGGCAGGACAGGACCGAGGAGCTGCGGTGACGGTGCCGGGCTTGCGCCGTCGACTTCGCGCACGAGGACGTAGCGCTCATCGAGGTGTTCGCTGGAGGCGCTGTTCAAAAATCCGGTCCCGGGTCGCTACACGCCGGGACGGTTCGGCCCTCGTCCCCCGCGCATGCCGGTCGCCGACCTCGTACGGGTTGCCTTCGCCTGCGTGGATCCCCGTGTCCGCTGCAGAGCCTGATGGACCGACCAGACGACGGACACCAGCGGAACAATCACCACCGCTCCCAGCACCCCCGCCGCGATCGCGCCACCGATCACCGAGAGTGCGACCACGACTGGATGCAGGCGGACTGCCCAGCTCATCACGATCGGGTGCAGCAGGTGCCCCTCGATCTGGCCGATGACGACGATCAGCGCGATGACAACGACCGCTACGATCGGGCCCTTTGACGCCAGAGCCACGACGGCGGCCACTCCGAGGGCGATGGGTGAGCCGATCAGTGGGACGAAGGCCGCGAAGAACTCCAGCAGCGCCAGCGGAATCGCCAGCGGCACTCCGAGTACGAAGAGGGCAAGTCCCACGAGTACGGAGTTGGTAGTGGCCACCACGACGATGCCGTGGGTGTACCCGGTGAACGTCCGCCACGCCGCTCGGCCCGCGATCTCCATTCGCTCCCGCGCCGTCGCCGGAAGCTGTTCGCACAACCAGTCCCACTGCCGGTCGCCCGAGTGGATGAAGAAGACCGAGCAGAACAGTGCGAGAGCGAACACGGTCATCACCTCCACCAGTCGGCCCACGCCACTGAGCGCCGTACTGATCAGGGTGGACCGATGGCTGGACAGGTACTGTCCGATCCGGACCTGCAAGTCGCTCAGTGCCCCGGGGTTCAACCGGAACGGCGGCTCCTCCAGCCACCGCTCGATCCTGGCAAGGCCGTCGCTGAACTGCCGCTCCAGCCCGGCACGTTCTCCGACGACCGCCTCGCCGACCAGAGACAGCACGCCGAGGACCAGGACGATACTGCCGAGAAGCGTCACTGCCACCGCGAGTGACCGCGGCATCACACGAGCCAGGAGGTCAGCCGCCGGGCGCAGCAACGCGGTGACGACAAGGCCGAGGAAGACTGCTACCGCAACCTCGTGGAACCGTCCCAGCACGGAAAAGACGGCGTAGACGACAGCTCCCACGACGAGCGTCCGCCAGGCGTAGGCAGCGGCCGTCCGCAGCGCGGGGGGCACATGCAGTTCCTGCGTCGGGTCGTCCGCTGCGCGCTGCGAGCCCAGGTCCCGAGGCGCGGGACCTCTGATGCCACGCATCGCCTGGCGCGACGCCGCACGGACCAGATACCTCCGCCTTCCAGGCCGGGAGCCGGGGTCCGGGTTGTCGGGTTGGAGATGCGATCGCCTGGGCATTCCTTGCTGGTACCAGACGGCGCCATATCCCCCCGTCTCCCGCGGCTGCACACTCGCGAAGTCACCCGACAGGCGCAATCGCTGGTTCCCGGCGGAGATCGCATTCCGCCGGGTGGAGCAATCAACTGGTTCGTTGCCGGATACCGACCAAGACTGGTCCCGTCAGGGCCGGCCGGTTTCCGGCCTGCCATGGGGGGAACCGGAACCGACCCATCGAGCTTGAGGGAGCGCCCGTGGGCCTCAGGATTCTGCGAGCCGGTCAGGGCAAGCGGCTGTTCCTTGTCCTCGCGAGTTGCACGCTCGTACCGCGGAGCGGTCCCGGCGCGCTGCCGGCATCGGGGCAAGCAGCTGCGGACGTCAGGCGCGGAGTCGGTGGCATGCAGTCGGCGGAAGCGAGATGAGACCGTGCCCAGGTCCGCGCACACCCGGTTGCTCGTGCTGCGGCACGCCAAGTCGGCCTGGCCGGAGGGTGTACCCGACGATGAGCGTCCGCTCGCCGGGCGGGGCCGCCGGGACGCTCCGGCGGCCGGGCGGTGGCTGCGCGAGGCTCGGTGTGTGCCCGATCTGGTCATCTGCTCTACCTCCACGCGTACCCGTGAGACATGGGAGCTTGTCGCGGCGGAACTCGGTGCGGTACCGAAGGTGGTCTTCGAGCCGCGGGTCTACGAGGCAACCGCCTCCGCCCTGCTCGATGTGGTGCGTGCGGTCCCGGAGCGGCGGCGGACCGTGCTGCTGATCGGCCATCAACCAGGCGTGCAGGACCTGGTCCTGTCTCTGGCCGGAGAAGGTGACGCCCAGGCACTCTCACGGGTCCACGGAAAGTTCCCGACCTCGGCCATCGCCGTGCTCCTGTTCCCGGGGCCGTGGTCCCGGCTCGGACCCGGTACCGCGGCGCTCACCGCCTTCGCGATTCCCCGCGGCCTGACCGTCAGGCGTTGAGCACCCCCGCCCCCAGCAGGCCGAACACCAGCGCTCCGACGACGATCCGGTCGTTGACGAGGTCCTGTCCTGCCGGTCTTCGTGGGCCCGGAACGCCTGGCACGGCACCTCGCTGCCTTGTCGGAGTCGCCCACGTACGTCCAGTACGAGGACGATCCTCCGCCTTGCGATGCACCGCACCGGACGCCCCGGGCTGATCCACGAAGATCGACAGCCAAGCGGTCGAGGCGTATACGACCACGGAGCCCGGTCGGCCCGCCTCGGCCTCACGCGGCCGGCCGGGGTGTGGCCACCCGGCGGAGAGGCTGAGGCGCGGCCTGCCCCTCCGCGCCGTCTGCCGTTACCCGGGTGCCCTGGGCATCCCTGCCCGCGCGCTTGCCGGTTTCACCTGACGCACGCGTCCTGCTCACCAATTGGATGAGCGTGAGCTGCCTGGCCATGCCCCCCCGGGCCGGCCGACGCCGACGGGGCTGGTGACGAGGTGTGTGGCAGCCCTCCGCCGGGGCGGGCACGTACATGTGCTGCCGTCGGCCGGTGTCGCGGGCGAGAGCGTCGCGGAGCAGGGGCAGGTGCGCGCTCACCGCTGCGAGGCAGTCGTGTTCGTCCCGGCAGGCGGGGCAGGTCGTCAGGTGGGCGCGGACCTGAGTGGTTTCGTCGGCGGCGAGGGCATTGAGTGCGTAGCCGGCCAGCAGCTCACGGATCGTGCCGCATTCCTGGGGTGTGGTGAACATGGCGGGTGTCCTCTCGGTGCGGGGGGCCGCGCGGTCGGTGCGGGCCATGGGGTTCAGGCGCGGGCGTCATCCTGGTCCTGCTCGGTGGCGTCCACGGCGGACGTGGTCTGTTCGGCGGTGCTGTCCTGATGGGTGTGGGTCGCTTTCGATCGGCGGGGCCTCCGCTCTGCGGGCCGGCCCGGCACCGGGAGGGGAAGACTGCGGCTGCGAACAGCGGCGGGAAGATCCAGGAGGTTCAGCCGTGGATCGGGGATGCGGTGGGCGGGCGGCGCACCGCATGGTGCGCGGTGCCGTGGGCGCCGAGGCCGCCGATGTGTCGCCCTGTGTTCGGGTGCGCCCGCCGCCGGGGCCGCGGCCCGAAAGAGCGGTGAGGGGCGTGCCCCGCGCCATCCGCCCCGATGTGTCGGTCTGCTCCGGACGGGGCGTGCGGTCGGCGAATCCGGCGGGACGAACCTGTGACGCTGTTGCGCGGCTTGGTCCTGCGCCGGTCAGGCGTCGCGTCGCTTGAGGAGCCAGGCCGCGAGACCCAGGAGGACGGCTGCGTATCCGGCGAACAGCGACAGACCTGTCCAGGGGGCCATCGCGGGATCGGGGACGACGGACAGCACGGCTTGTCCCGCGTTGCTGGGCAGGTAGGGGTCGATGCGCTGAGCCCAGTCGGCCGGAAGCAGGGCGCCCAGTCCGGGCAGGACGAGCAGGATGCCCACCAGCGTGGCGATGGCTCCCGCAGAGCTGCGGATGATGGCGCCCAGGGCGACGCCGAACAGTCCCACGACAGTGAGGTAGAGGGCGGTACCGAAAACCACACGGGTGACGCCGGGGTCGGAGAGATGCGTGGCCAGGTGAGCGGAGGACAGGACAGCCTGGCCACCGAAGAAGGCGGCGAAAGAGGCTGCGGTCATCAGGACGAGGACGACGCCGGTGAAGACGGCGGCCTTGGCCACCAGCATGGGCAACCGCCTGGGGACGGCCGTGAGTGAGGCGTGGATCATTCCGGTGGAGTACTCACCCGTGAACACCATGACGCCGAGGACACCGATGGCCAACTGTGCGGGCCGGTACATGCCCAGGCTGACCTCGGCTCCGTTGAAGTGCGCCAGTTCCCGCGCGTCGAGGTGGCCTGCCCGCAGGTGACTGACCAGCGCGCCCAACCCGACCACCGCTACCACGGCGGTCAGCAAGGTGATCGACGTGGAGCGCACGGTGCGCAGCTTGATCCATTCGGACTTGAGGACCCGACGCAGGGTCACCTTGCCGGGGTGCACTGTCGAGCCGAGTGGGCACGTAAGGCTCGTGGTCATGACGCGCTCCTTACTCCGACCGGCTCGTCGGTGCTGTTGGCGCGGTACTCGACCGCGTCCCGGGTCAGTTCCATGAATGCCTCCTCCAGAGAGATCCTCTGGGGGGAGAGTTCGAGCAGGGTGAGCCCGTGAACGGCGGCGACCGAGCCGATGTGGTCACTCGTCAGGCCGACTACCTCCAGGGTGTTGGGCGCGCAGGAGGTGAGGGTGACGTCCGGACCGGCCAGCAGACGTTTCAAGCGGCCGATTTCCGGGCACCGGACGCGCACCACGGTGCGGGCCGCGCCGCGGGTGAATTCCTCGACCGAGGTGTCGGCGATGAGCCGGCCGCGGCCGATGACGATGAGATGTTCGGCGGTGAGCGCCATCTCGCTCATCAAATGCGACGAGACGAACACCGTGCGCCCCTCCCCCGCCAAGCTCTTGAGGAGATTCCGGATCCACCGGATGCCCTCCGGGTCGAGGCCGTTGACCGGCTCGTCGAGGATGACCGTGGCAGGGTCACCGAGAAGCGCGCTGGCGATGCCGAGGCGCTGGCCCATGCCCAGGGAGAACCCGCCGGCCCGCTTGTCGGCGACCTCGCGCAGGCCTACGAGGTCGATGACCTCGTTCACGCGCCGGCGGGGGATGCCAGTGGTGGCGGCCAGGGCCAGCAGGTGGTGGTATGCGGTGCGGCCGGTGTGAATGGCGCGGGCCTCCAGCATCGCCCCGACCTCACGCAAGGGCGCTTCGTGCATTGCGTAGGGGAGGCCATTGACGGTGACATGCCCTGCGGTGGGGGCGTCCAGGCCGAGGATGAGCCGCATGGTGGTGGATTTACCGGCCCCGTTGGGACCGAGGAACCCCGTCACGATGCCGGGGCGGACCGTGAAGGACAAATCCTCGACGGCCGTTCTGTCGCCGTACCTCTTGGTCAGGCAGTGGGCTTCGATCATTGCGAAACCTCCGTTCACCACCTCACTTTCGCCCGGGGACGGCCCCTTGCGCATCGTCCCCGTGCAGCGATTCCGGGGTACCACGTCCGTGGTAGGGAGTCCGCCGCCTACAGCGGGGACGGAAGGCGGCACGTACCTGTGCCGGCGATTACGCGGATGCTGCTGGGCGACTCGGCTCCATCGCCGGGCTGACCAGGCCGCTCTGGTAGGCGATGACCACGAGCTGGGCCCGGTCACGAGCCGCCAGCTTGGTCATGGCCCGGTTGACGTGGGTTTTGGCGGTCAGTGGGCTGATGAACAGGCGATCGGCGATCTCTTCGTTCGACAGGCCCAGCGCGACGAGCCCCAGGACATCGCGTTCCCGTGGTGTCAGGCACTCCAGCCGCTCGTGCATGGCTGCCGGGCACGCTTCCGGCTGCGTCAGAAATCGCGTGATCAGCGCTCGGGCGGCAGACGGGCACAGCAGCGCTTCCCCGGCGGCGACCGTGCGGACGGCCTCGAGAAGCTCCTCGGGCCGCGCGCCCTTGCCGAGAAAGCCGCTCGCACCCGCGCGCAGCGCCTCGGCGACGTACTCGTCCTCCTCGAAGGTGGTCAGAATGAGGACCTTCACCCCTGCGAGGTCCTCCGACTCGCCGATCAGCCGCGTCGCGGCGAGGCCGTCCATCTCGGGCATGCGGATGTCCATCAGGAGCACATCCGGGTGCTGCGCATGGGCCAGCTCCACTGCCTCGCGGCCGTTGGATGCCTCGCCCACGGTCTCCATGTCGTCCGCAGAATCGAACAGCATCCTGAAGGTGCCCCTCAGCAGGGCCTGGTCATCGGCGAGCAGTACGCGGATCGTCATACCCATCTCTCCTCGGCGGTCCGTTCGTCGCCGGACCGCCCGTGGCCGTTGCGGCTCGCAGGGGCAGATCGGCAGTCACAGCGAAGCCGCCCTGCGGGCGGGCTCCCGCATACAGCGTGCCCCCGACGATGGCAGCCCGCTCGCGCATTCCGATCAGCCCGTGCCCCGTTCCCTGGGTCGGCTGGTCGTGGGGTCCGACGCGTCCGTCGTCCTCGACGGTGATCGTCAGCCATTCGGGGCGGTAATGCAGGAACAATCGGGCGTGGTCCGCGCCGGCGTGCTTGTGCACATTGGTCAGGGCCTCCTGCACGATGCGGTACGCGGCCAGGTCGACTGCCGGCGCCAGAGGTTCACTGATACCGCGCTGACTGTGCCTGACAGCCAGGCCGACGCCTTCGAACGACGCCAGCAGGGCCGGTAGCTGCGTCAGACCCGGCATCGGATCGCGCGGCGCCGCCGGATCACCCGACTGCCGTAGCAGGCCTACGGTCACGCGAAGTTCGTCCAGCGCCGACCGGCTGGTGTCCCGGATGTTCTCCAGCGCGGCGAGTGTCTGCTCCGGCTGCCGCTCCGCGAGATGGACGGCGACGCCTGCCTGAGCGTTGATCAAGGCGATGTGGTGCGCGACGACGTCGTGCAGCTCGCGCGCGATCCGGACCCGCTCGGCCGCCACCCGCTGCTGTGCCTCCTGCTCACGGGTCCGCTCCGCGTTCTCCGCCCGTTCCTCCACGGCTGCCACATAGGCACGGCGTGACCGCACCGCGTCCCCGATGGCGGCCGACAGAGCCGTCCACGCCAGCATCACCGCCTTCTCCGGCTCCAGCCACGATCCCGGGGCGAACACCACGGCCGCCCCCACCAGGAAGGCGGCCGCGATCGACGTCGTGGTCCAGGTGGTGCGTCGGTCGGTCTGCACGGCCACGGTGTAGACGGACACATCGACCGGGCTTGCCACCACCGGGCTCTCCCGGAATCCGAGCACCTGAAAGAGCACCCCGCAGCCAACCGCGACAGCCAGTACGCCGAATGGGTGACGGCGTCGCCACATCAGCGCCGAGCAGCCGACCGCCGCCAGCACCACGCCCTGCCACCGGTACTCGATCCGGTGCTCGTCCGGCACAACGGCAGAAGCCACAACCGACAGCCCGAACAGCACGGCCGACATCAGCGCGTCCACCACGCCGGGCCTGGCTCGTGCTTCCCGCCTCCAACCGTTGATCACTGCCATCCCACCACCGTAAGCGCGGTGGCCGGGTCAGGCATTGTGTCGGTGCGGCAGGGCAGTCCCCGGGCACGGGCGCCGTCGACCGGGCTGCGTGAGGGCTTGAAGGCCGGGCCGACGGCCTCCATCGGGGTCACCGCGCCGGTACGCTCCGGCCAGCGACAGGCTGCGGGCTTCCCCTTCGGCCAGCCGGGCGCGGCCCGTCCTGCTTGCTTCTCCCCACGACGGAACCGCAGACCACGACGCAGCCTGCCCCCGGACGGGCGGGCGCCATGCCAAGGGCCGGTGCGAGGGCAGCGCCCCGTGCCGGTTCGAGTCCAGCCCCGGGGCGCGCCTGTCGTTTCTGACGGTTACGGAACAGGTTGTTGCTGCGTGACGCAGTGGATGCCGCCGCCTCCGGTACCGAGGCGGTCGATGTCGAGCTGTTCGATGACTCGGTCAGGGTAGAGCCGGGCCAGGGTCGCCTTCGCCGCGGCGTCTGCCTGGGTGTCACCGAAGTGGGCGCAGATGACAGCGCCGTTGCACAGGTAGAAGTTGGCGTAGGAGGCGAGGAAGTCCCGGTTGGTGGAGCGGATCTTGTTGTAGTCCGGGCCCTGGAGCTGCATCACGTCCATCGGCCGGTCGGTGGCGCCGCCGCGCACGGCGGCGAGCCGGCCGAGCAGCAGGCCGACGACCACGACTACGACCAGCGCCAGCGCGATCAGCAGCAGGGTGGTGGGAAGGCGGTCGGCCAGGAGGCGGGACACGTCGGTGCGGTAGGCGATCGAGCGCCCGAAGTCGCCATGCATCACGTCGCCGAGCCACTGGAGGTACCGGATGACGAACGGATCGTCCAGGTGGTACTGGGCGTTGATCGCGGCGAGCGCCTCCGGCGAGGCCGAGCGGCCCGAAAGCAGGAAACTCTCCTGGAGGGAGCGCCGACCACCGATCCACGCGGCCGGCCGCCGCCCCCGGGGCCGTACTCCCGCGGACGGCAGGCACGCGCCGTCTGCGAGAATGGATACTCGCCTCGGAGCGCGGCGGACCGCCATGCTCGTCTCGTCACAGGAGAGCACGCACTTGTCCCAGAAGCACGCGGCCCCGTCCGACAGCAGCGGCCGCAACGATCTGCAGGCCGACTGCGCGAGCTGCTTCGGGCTGTGCTGTGTCGCGCTGCCCTTCGCCCGTTCCGCCGACTTCGCGGTGGACAAGGACGCCGGTCAACCGTGCGCGAACCTTCAGACGGACTTCCGCTGCGGCATCCACACACGTCTGCGGGAGAAGGGCTTCCAGGGCTGCACCGTGTTCGACTGCTTCGGTGCGGGCCAGAAAGTCTCGCAGGTCACCTTCGGTGGAACGGACTGGCGGCAGGCGCCGGAGACTGCCCGCCCGATGTTCGAGGTCCTGCCGGTGATGCGGCAGCTCCACGAACTGCTCTGGTACGTCACCGAGGCCCTCGATCTCGCGCCGGCCCGCCCCGTCCACCCGGACCTGCGCCATGCGCTGAAGCGCGTCGACGGCCTCACCCGGGGGGACGCCGCGTCGCTCACGGACCTTGACGTGGCGGCGCTGCGCGACGATGTGAACGCTCTGCTGCTGCGGACCAGTGACCTGGTGCGGGCCGAGGTGCCCGGCCGCAAGAAGAACCACCGGGGAGCCCAGCTGATCGGGGCCAGGCTGGGCGGCGCCCGCCTGCAGGGGGCCAGTCTCCGCGGCGCCTGCCTCATCGGGGCCGACCTCAAGAAGGCCGACCTGCGCATGGCCGACCTGATCGGGGCGGACCTGCGCGGCGCCGACCTGAGCGGAGCCGACCTCACCGGGAGCATCTTCCTCACCCAGGCCCAGCTCAACGCGGCCAAGGGCGACTCGGCCACCAAGCTGCCTGCCGCCCTCACCCGTCCCGCGCGCTGGTAGCCCGCGGCGGGACCACGACGACCGCGGCCGCCACGACGACCGCGCCGCCCCTGACCAAAGGTCCGCCACTTCCCAGGGCCGCAGCGGTGACCCCTGTCTCGCCGACGCACGGTACCCGGGGTGGTGGACGCGCTCGTCGCCGATGGTGAGCAGGGGCATCATCGCCCTCACCCGGACGGCTGTCCACGAGGAGAGCGCCGACGGCCGCTGACCGAAGCGCCGGATGACAGCGGGAGGTCCCGCCGACGAGCCGGCGGCAGAGCACTCACCCTCTGCCGCCGTTCGCTGCGGCATGCAGTGACGGTGCGTCAGCCGTGGTAGCTGATGTAGCCGTTGCGGTCGGGGTCGGAGCCACTCTTGGTGTAGGCGTGGACATCCGCCCGGCTGCCTGACGGCTTGTACAGGTAGATGGTGTCCTTGTCGTTGTTCCAGATGAAGTTGCAGTTCTGGCGGTAGACGACGTTCTTGGCGTCGGAGTCGGTGCCGTGGCCTCCCCGCAGCTTTACGTAGTCGCCGGGCTCGAGGTAGTGGCTGGTCGAGAAGGTGAAGCGGTTGCCCGCGGCGTCCTTGACGACATAGCCCTTGAGATTGACGGTCGCCGTCGACGAGTAGTTCTTGATCGTCAGGTACTCGTCCTTGGCGTTCCCGGTGGAGCACTTGTTGGAGTCCGGGCCCGGCGCGTCGTACTGGACACCCTTGATCTTCAGCGCCGACGAGTACTCGGCTGCCTGTGCCGGGGCAACGGCAACAACCGCGATGGCCCCGGCAGCGGCGACAGTGGATATGGCATGGCGCATGCGCATGAGGAAGTCCCCCCAGTGGTGCGGATGAAGCGCCTGGAGCATACACAATCCATGATGAAGAGATGAAGAAAACATGATGGATATGTGAAGGCAACTGTGCGGCACACGTCCGGAGCCACTCAAGTGCGTGGCGCAGCTGGTGAATTGACGGCGGCGCACACAGTTCGACGCGGGCAGCCGGTCGAACCCCCGGCGCCTGCTACCTGGTCCTGACTCTGGCCGTCGCGGCCCTGGCGGTCCCGGGCCGACGGCGCCCGGCCGTGTTCGTGGCCGCCCTTCTCCTCGGCTGCGCACCATGGATCGTCGAGTACGCCCACCGTGCACGGTCACCGGTTTCGACGCGGTACCGATCGGCTGCTACGCCGGCTGCGCGTCGCGACAGATCGGCGGCCGCGACGGGAGTACCCCAGCCGACGGTCCGCGCGCGGCAGCGCGTCGCACACCTGTCGCGGTGATCGTGGCTCCCGCGCACAGGCCACCCGCCTACGCCCGCGCCTGACGGCCCGAATCCCTGCCACCGCTGCGTGGGAGCACAGGCCTCTCCTTCTACGTGGCGCCCCCGAACCAAGAGATGGCGCCCCGTCAGAAAGGCTGTCGCCATGATGCAATTCCCGGGCGCCGGCCCGCACTCGCCACATCTGCCGTAGCAGCGCTCGGTGATCGATCCGGCCGGCGCGTGGCCTCGCAACGGACTCAAGGCCGACGCGAGACCACGCTGAGGGCCGCCCCGGGAAGGGGGCGGCCGCCGTCACACTGCCTACTGGATGCCAGGGATCTCGCGGGCCTTGAACGCGGCACGGACCGCGTCCGCCGCGCTCTTGCCGTACATGCGTTGCGCCGTCGCAATCGTCGTCGCTGCGGCGTCCTTGAAGCTGGTGTCGGGCGCGAAGCCGAACTGAGCGTTGACGATGATGCGGTCGGCCACCCTGGCGCCGAGCGCCCCGCGGATGTCCAGGAGTGCGCGGGACCAGATCTCGCCGTCCGCGTGCACCTCGCCCACCCGGTCCCCGTATACCTTGTTCCGGTCGATCCGGCGCAGACAGTGCGGGGCGACGCTGTAGGCGACCGAGTCCCAGTCGGCGACGCACGCCAGGTCGGCCTTGAGGGGCCAGCCGTACCGGGCGTCCGCATGGGCGCCGACCTCGACTGCCAGGTAGTCGCCGAAGGCCTCACCGATCGCCCCGGCCTCCGGGGAGGTGCCGAAGCCGGGCACCTGGGCGTTGTGCACCGCGTGTCCGTACTCGTGAACGATCACCTCGGCGTCCTCGGCATCGTCCACGCCGCCCTTACCGAAGCGGATCTCGGCCTTCTTGTCGGTGAAGAAGGAGTTGTCCGCACCCCACTGGTTGATACGGATGGGCTGCGCGCGGTTGTTGGCGCCGGGCAGTTCGCTGCCGAAGCCGAGGCCCTGCAGGTACTCCTGTGCCTCATTGACCCAGAAATAGGCCATGACCTGCTCGAACTGGTCGTCGTGCCGGTTGTACGTGCCGGCGTCGGCGGTCTTTGCGGGGGCGCCGGTCTCCGACCTGATGTAGGCCCACCGTCCGGAGAGTCCTCCACTGCCGTCGAGATTGCGCAACGCGGCGAGGGCATAGCTCGAGGCGGGGACGGCGTCGGCCGAGTCCTTGGCATCGGAGAGCGACTGGTCGCCCGAGGACTGGACAGGGTTGACCATGAATACCCGGGCCTGTGGTTCGGCCGGGGCGGAGACTGCGCCCGAGGCCGAGGCCGCTCCGGCCGGAGCGAGCAGAGCCGCGGTGGCGGTGGCCGCGGCGATCAGGCCGCGGGGTGTGCGGCGAGTCATGTACATCCTCCCGTGCTGGGATGTGGTGCGGTGGCATGTCGAAGAGCGGGGGATGGCGTGGTGCGAGCGTGATCCTTGCGCACGGGCCCTTCTTTGGCCAGGCCCTGAACGCGTTTGCGACTCACAGCGGCGAAGGCCCCTACCGCGCGGTGGCGCTCTGTCGGCGTCCGCACGCCGAGAACGGCCCGAGCCGCAGCTCGAAGCCGGGTCCGTTCACCGGGCCCGGTCGGGCGATGATCGGGCCCGTGCAGGCGTGCTCGCGGCGACCGGCAGCGGCCACGCGCCGTTCCGTCCGTGCGTAGTCGCTGGCCGAGAGGCTCGCGCAATCGGCCGGTGCGGTATGCGGTTCGGTCCGGTCCCCCGGTCTCAGATCCCTTCGTCGGCCGGCAGGGGCACAGTGATCACGGGGCAGGCTGCCCTGTGCAGCAGCCCATGCGGGACGGAGCCCAGCCGCATACCGGTGAAACCCTCCCGGCCACGGCGGCCGACGATCACAGCGAGCGCATGCTCGGAAGCCTCCGCCAACGCCTCGACAGGGTGCCCCCGCAGCACCGCGTGGCTCAGGGGAACATCGCGGTAGGCGCTGGACCGCCCCGTGGTTGCTTCATGCAGCTGCCTGTGGCACGCCTCGAGCGCAGCGTCCTCATCGAAAAGCCCTGGCAGCCGCCGCTGCCACACCCACACCGCACGCACGGAGGCGCCTTGCGAGGCAGCGGCCTCCAAGGCGTGATTCAGCGCGGCCTCGGCCGACCGGCTGGCGTCCACCCCGACCACCAGGTACGGCGGCTCCTCCTCGGTGCGCCCGGCTTCCGGCACCACGGCCACCGGGCAGGCAGCGTGCGCACTGACCGGAACGGTCGTCGAGACAGCACTGAGCATCTCCCCCAGCCGGCCCAGCCGACGCGAGCCGAGGACCACCAGCCGCGCGTGAGCGGACCTCCGTACCAGGACCTGGGCCGGAGTGCCATCCGTGATGAAGGTCGTCACCTCAAGACCCGGCTGCCGCTCATGGACACGAGCCGTCGCCTTGTCGAGCGCCTCGTCGCCCAGCTGGCGCAAGGCCTTGTGGTGTGCCGTCTCCTCGACGCCGCGTACGTGATGGGTCACGGGCAACACGGCGTGAACCAGATGCAGGCGCACCCCACGGCGGGCGGCTTCGTCGGCGGCCCAAGCCAGGGCCGCATCGGCCGGCTCCGCGGCGTCGACGCCGAGCATGATCGGGAGTGGTTCACTGGCAGCTGTCATGGCTTCCTCCACCTGTCTGCGTGCGCGGGGCAGCAGCCGTGGGCTGCGGCCGCAGCTCATACCTGCACGGTACGCACATGGACGGCGAGGCGGAGGGCCGAGCGGCCCCCGTTCAGAGAGCTGTTTCCCGGGGCAAGGGCGAGCTCCAGGGACCTTCGGACCCCCGTTGCGGACTGTTCGGCCCCTGCGTTCGGGGGCATGGCGCGGTGGACTGGACATGTCGTAACCGCAGGACCGAGGAGGTCTGGGCATGGCTGTAGTCGCACGCAAGCAGAAGTTCCCGTTCCCGGAACTGCCGGACTGGTTCGAGGCCTTCCCCACCCGATTCACCATGCCGGCGATGGCCGATCTGTACACCATGAGGATCGAGGAGTTCACCGAGTCCGACCGCTACGTCATTCGGGCGGAACTCCCGGGCATCGAGGTCAAGGATCTGGACGTCACGGTCGAGGACGGCAACCTGACCATCAGGGCCGAGCGCACCGAGCACGAGGTGGACAAGCATCGCAGCGAGATCCGCTACGGATCCCTGACCCGCAGTGTCACCCTGCCCAAGAGCGCGGACGAGAACGACGTCCGTGCCGAATACGTCGACGGCATGCTGACCGTCAGCGTTGGCCTCGGCGAGGAGAAGGCGGAGGCGAAGCACATCGAGATCAAGCACGCCATGTGACCCGCACCGGATGGCCGCCCGGACGGACATGCGCTGCCCTCCGTCCGGGCGGCCACGTCGGCCCCGGCCGTGGGACCCGCCGCAACACGTCCTCCCACACGGTCGCGGCGGTCGCCGAATCCGTGGCAGGAAGCGGTCGTCAGCGCTGAAGCAGGCCTGGTCGGCCCTCCCGCATGACCCTGGCAGCCTGTACACTCGGCGCCCGCTTCCGGCAGGTCGGTCTCCCGGTGCGTCGGCTCCCCCGGTGAGACACCACCCCTTCATCACACGTTTCCTCACCACGCCCGGCCGCTCGGCCGGGCGGCGGCGAAACCGCCCGGCCCTGCCGCGGCCGCCATGTCGGCCTGTGTCCAGCCCAGTGGCTCCGTCCCGAGCACCGAGCGCAGGAACGGCACATGAAGGGCCGCCCGAGCCGATACGTATCCCTGTTCGCGCAGTGATGGGCGCCCGCGCGTCTGTCGACCGGCCCACCTTCTGTGCGCGCTCCGTGAGGATTCCCCCGCCGTTCCTTCCGCACCATCCTCAGCTGGGCGAGGACTTCGGCTCCCCGCCCGAGGTGCCGAAAGCCGCGGGCTGTAGAAGCGCGGCATAAAAGGAGTGTAAAGATTGCCGGACCAGGGCAATGTCACGCCCAGCGCTCGCGTGTCAACATCCGTTCGCCGACAGGGCGCGAGCGGGGAAGGGGGCGGTGAGCGCACATGACCTGGTTTCCGGGGCTCGGCACCGCGGGGGTCGCGCTTCTCGTCCTGTCTCTCGTCTTCGACGGAGTGCTCGGGGAGCCACCTCTGGCGTACGACGGTCCGAAGCAGCAGTAACCAGGGAACCTGCTGCCACTCGGCGGCTTCGCAGAGATGGAGTACGAGCCGTGTTCAATTGGCTCTGGCTGGTCGTCTGGTCGGCGTTCGCGCTGCCCTTGGCCGCCGCCTCGTTGAGAGGCTGGGTGCCCCGGTGGGTCCGCCATTCGACCAGTTCATGGGGCATTCGCGTGCGCGGGGTCGCCCTGCTGGTCATCTGGGCCGGTGGCATGGTCGCTCCACTGCTGCACTTGAGCGGTCTGGGCACCGAAGACTTCAGATTCCTCGCCACCGTCGTGCAGGTCGGCCTGTTGCTGTTCGCAGCCGGACTCATCGGCGGATCACAGCTCGGTGAGCGGTTCCACCGGCGCGAGATGCGGTGCCGGGCGGTCGATGACACGCGAAGCTGGGGAGAGACAGATGCCTGAGCCGCTCCCGGCGACGCACACGACCACCGCTGTCGAGATGGACGCCACCGCCGAAGGACTCGCCGAACGTCGCCGTCGCGCCCGCGGATGGGTCTGGGGCGGGCTCGCGGCCGTGATCGTCGGGCTGTCCGTCGGGCCGGCCGCCGACGAGGCCGGTGTCGGCTGGGTGAGCGACGTCGCCGTCTTCTGTGTCGGAGGCGGTCCCGTCGCCGTGGTCGTGGGCATCGTGGCGCTCATCAACTGCCGCCGCATGCGGCGCGCGCTCACGAGCCGTCCCTGGATCGCATGCGCCGCCGTGACCGTCCCGGCCCGTCAGGGCGCGCCGCGAGTGGTGCTGCGGGACCCTGTCGGCGACGGTCTCCTGCTGTTGTCGGTACGCACCGTGCAGCAGCGCTATCACCTGGCCAGCCCCGGTCGCAATGGTGTGCTGTGGTGGTGCGGCGACGCGCGGACCGGCGGAGTCCTCGCCCAGCCGGGCGGCGCACACCTGCTGTGGGCACGCCCGGTCCACACCGACCGCACCCGTCGCAACGAATTGAAGATCGCTGAACAACAAGGACTCCTCCACAGACCGACGCCGGTGCAGCCGCAGACCGCCCTGAGCGAGGAACTCGACCGCCCCCAGGAACCGGACCTGACTTACGGAACCATGGCGGAAGCGGCCTACCGACAGGCGATTCCGGAGGAAAAGGGCGTCGGCCCGCGCCATGAGGCCGACATCCGGGTCGTGCCCTGGTGGCGCGTACGCTCACTGCTGGAGATATCCCAGCTCTGGCCGACCGTGCTCAACGCGGCTTTCGCGATCGGGATGACGGTGACCTGGTGGCTGCTCGGCAGGGATCCGGTCTTCTCGGTGCCGCTGATCTTCGCGGCCCTGTCCGCATTCAACGCGCTCCGGTTCGACCACCGCATGCTCGACGGGATACCCGCGGTCAGGGCCCTCGCGTTCGCTGCCCGAACGCCCGTTCCCGTTCCCAAACGCTATGTCCTGCTGCCCGGCCCCGACGACGGGTTCGTCCTGGTGCTCTTTCCCGCGCACGGAGGCCCGAACGACCCACCGGAAGCGTTCATGGAGGTCAACCCCCCGGGTACGCCCAAGCACCCCACGCACGGGATGCCGCCGCCGGCCGGTGCCGCGGACCTGCACGGCTGGCAGGACAGCGGCCCCACTGTCGTCCCTTGGATCGAGGGCCGTCCTCTGTGGCCGCGGCACCAGTACGAGACCGTGAACCTCAACAACCCGCAGGACCGGGACCACTTGGCCGCCCTGGTCGGTGGCGGGGGCGCGGGCACGTGAGCGAAACGGCCGCAACTCCCCGGTCTACGCCGTGAGCTCACGCGTAGCCGAATGCATGACGCCAGGCGCGCCAAGGGTGCTCGTCGAGGAAGACAGGCAGGTTGCCAGGGTCGGCCCGGCGGCGGCCGACCGCACGGTCGGGGGCCCGGGGGTGCCAGGAAGGATTCGGATTCGGCCTCAATGGACGGATCCGCACCGCAACGACCCCGGACGATCCTCTATCGCCGGGAGCGCAGTGCCTCCCACTGCGCTGCGGCGCTGTCCAGCAGCATCTCCAGGGCCGTGGGATAGGCGCTGTCGACCATGCGGGTCGCCAGGAGGGGCGCCGCCTCGGCGATCCGAGGGTGTGTGGTGCGCGGCAGGCGGGCGTACGTCGAGCGCCACATGTCCTCGTCGGCGCTGAGGCTTTCGCGTGGCAGGGCCAGCGAGGCGGCGTCGAGCGCGGCGAAGGCCAGGGTCTGGTCGATGAAGGCCTGGTAGATCCGTACCGTGTCCGGCAGCGGGAATCCCGCTGTGCGGAGTAGGTCAAGGATGGCCTCGTCGGCGGCCAGCTCGTGGGCCCGGCCGGTGACCCGGTTCGCGGTGAGCAGTGCCGCCCGCGGATGCCCGACATACACGGCGTGGATGCGCAACCCGAGGCCGCGCAGATCCGACCGCCACTCCCCCGTGGGCCGCCAGCCTTGCAGGGCCTGCCCGATGAGGGCGTCGCCGATGGCGAGGGTCAGATCGTCCATGCCGCGGAAGTACCGGTAGAGGGTGCTGGGGTCGGCGTCCAGGGCCAGGCCGAGACGGCGGACGGTGAGCCCCGCGCCGCCGTGCTCACGCAGCATCCGCAGGGCGGTCTCGACGATCAGTTGCTCGGACAGCACGGTGCCGCTCCTGGTGGGACGGCGGCGCCGCCGTTTCTCCTCGGGTACCACCGCTTTCGCCACCGCCGCCTCCTCGCCCCGGTCCTTATGCCAACACCATTGACCTTATCCGAACACGCGGCGTTGAATCTCCCGGCAGGGGCGCCGCACCTCCGGTCCGCGCGAGCATGCCCCAACTCCACAGAGAGGAAGTCCGTGTCATGCGTGTTCTGCTTGTGGGAGCCGGCGGTGTGGGCACCGCGATCACCCGGATCGCGGCCCGGCGCTCGTTCTTCGACGAGATGGTCGTGGCCGACTACGACCTGAGCCGGGCCGAGGCGGCGGTCGCTGCCCTCGCGGGCGCCGCGGGCCGCTTCCGGGCCGAGCACGTCGACGCGTCCGATCAGGCCGCGGTGACGGCGCTGCTGACGCGGCACGGGTGCGACGTCCTGCTCAACGCCACCGACCCGCGGTTCGTGATGCCCCTCTTCCAGGCGGCGCTCGCGGCCGGCGCAACCTACCTCGACATGGCGATGTCTCTGTCGCGCCCGCACCCCGAGCGGCCGTACGAGGAGTGCGGGGTCATGCTCGGCGACACGCAGTTCGCGCAGGCAGCCGACTGGGAGAAGGCGGGCGCGCTGGCTCTCGTCGGCATGGGTGTGGAGCCTGGGCTGTCCGATGTCTTCGCACGGTACGCGGCCGACGAACTCTTCGACGAGATCGAGGAGATCGGCATCCGCGACGGCGCGAACCTCACCGTCGACGGCTACGAGTTCGCACCCTCCTTCAGCATCTGGACCACCATCGAGGAGTGCCTCAATCCGCCGGTCGTCTACGAAGCGGACCGCGGCTGGTTCACCACCGCGCCCTTCAGCGAGCCGGAGGTGTTCGACTTCCCTGAGGGCATCGGCCCGGTCGAGTGCGTGAACGTGGAGCACGAGGAGGTGCTGCTTGTCCCCCGTTGGGTCGACGCACGGCGCGTGACCTTCAAGTACGGCCTGGGCGAGGAATTCATCCAGACCCTCAGGACGCTGCACCTCCTGGGCCTGGACCGCACCGACCCGGTGACCGTGCCGAGCGCAGCGGGCCCGGTGGGTGTGTCGCCCCGCGACGTCGTGGCCGCCTGCCTGCCGGACCCGGCGACGCTGGGCGAGCGCATGCACGGCAAGACCTGCGCGGGCACCTGGGTGCGCGGCACCAAGGACGGCGAGCCGCGCGAGGTCTACCTCTACCATGTGGTCGACAACCAGTGGTCGATGGCCGAGTACGGCTCCCAGGCAGTGGTGTGGCAGACGGCCGTCAACCCGGTCGTCGCCCTCGAACTCCTGGCCACGGGCGCGTGGACCGGCTCGGGAGTCCTCAGCCCGGAGGCCTTCCCCGCGCGCCCCTTCCTGGACCTGCTCAGCGCGTACGGCTCTCCGTGGGGCATGCGGGAGCAGTGACCCGTCCTCGGCTCACCGGGGGATCCGACGTCTCTCCTCGGTGAGGGCGAGCGTCGGACAGCCGATCTCATCGCCGCTGTCGGGGTCCTCCCAGTTGTCGGCGTCGGCCAGGAGCACCGTCAGGGAGGGATTCGCCGCGAGATCGTCGCATGCGCGGTGAACCCTCCCGTCCTGTGCACCTCCCGGCCGTGGAGTCCCGGAGCCGGGCGGGCGACTGCACGGCCCCGGGGCCCGGGCGGTCAATCTCACAGGGGCCAAGGGCTGTCCCGCGATCCCTGACGGGCGCACAACGACAGCTACGGCACCTCGCCGCGTTGTCGGAACATCCGAATACATCCAGTATTCGGATGCCCCTCCGCCTTGCGATGCACCGCATCCGACGCCGCGCGCTGGTCCGTCAGGGACTACGGGACAGCCCTTAGGGCCTGTCGGGCGACCTCTGATCGGGCGGCCACGGCGTGGCACGCACGCTTCCGGCGTTGCCGAAATGCCCTAGTAGCTCCTTCCCCAAGCTCTCAGCTTCGTTCGAGCAGGGGAGACCCCATCCGAGGACCTTCCAGCGCCTTGGAATCGCACGCACCACGCCGCGTCCGCTCTCCGATCGAAGGTCACCCGACAGGCCCTTAGGCGATCACCATCAGGAGGTCACCCGCCTCGACCTGCTGAACAGAGGTGATGGCCAGACGGTCCACCGCTCCGGCGACCGGAGCGGTGATGGCGGCCTCCATCTTCATCGCCTCGATCGTCGCGATGGTCGCACCCGCCTCGACCCGGTCTCCGGCTGCGACCGACAGCGTCACCACCCCGGCGAACGGCGCGGCAACGTGTTTCGGGTCGGACTTGTCGGCCCTCTCCGCGGCCGGCAGTTCCGAAGCCACCGAGCGGTCACGCACCTGGATCGGCCGGAGCTGGCCGTTGAGCGTGGCCATCACGGTGCGCATGCCGCGCTCATCCGCTTCACCGATCGCCTCCAGTGCGATGAGCAGCCGCACCCCGGGCTCGAGGTCCACCTCATGCTCCTCTCCCGGCAGCAGACCGTAGAAGAAGTCCTTGCTCGGCAGGACTCCGGTGTCGCCGTAGGCGTCCCGATGCGCCTCGAACTCCTTCGCCGGCCCGGGGAACAGCAGCCGGTTGAGGGTGGCCCGCCGGTCCTTTTCCAGTCCGTCGCGGTCCCCGGCGGACAGTTCGGCGACCGGCCTGGGCGCGGCGCGGCCCTTGAGAGCCTTATTGCGGAACGGCTCCGGCCAGCCGCCGGGCGGGTCGCCCAACTCGCCGCGCAGGAAACCGATCACGGAGTCCGGAATGTCGTACGCGCCGGGCTCGGCGGCGAACCGCTCGGGTGAGACGCCCGCGCCGACGAGGTGCAGGGCGAGGTCGCCGACCACTTTGGACGACGGTGTGACCTTGACCGGGCGGCCGAGCATGCGGTCGGCCGCAGCGTACATCGCCTCGATGTCCTCGAACCGGTCGCCGAGACCCAACTCCCGGGCTTGGACACGCAGGTTGGACAGCTGGCCGCCGGGGATCCCGTGGTCGTACACGCGCCCGGTGGGCGAGGCCGGGCCGGCCTCGAACGGCGCGTAGATCCTGCGCACGATCTCCCAGTACGGTTCGAGGTCGCCGACCGCCCGCAGGCTCAGCCCGGTCGGCCGCTCGGAGTGGTCGGTGGCCGCGACGATCGCCGACAGCGAGGGCTGCGAGGTGGTGCCCGCCATCGAGGCCACTGCTCCGTCCACGGCGTCGGCGCCCGCGTTGATCGCGGCCAGGTAGGTGGCCAGCTGACCGCCGGCCGTGTCGTGGGTGTGGAGGTGGACGGGCAGCTCGAACTCCCTGCGCAGCGCGGTCACCAGTTTCGCGGCGGCGAGTGCCCGGAGCAGTCCCGCCATGTCCTTGATCGCCAGGACGTGTGCACCGGCCTCGACGATCTGCTCGGCGAGCCGGAGGTAGTAGTCGAGGGTGTAGAGCTTCTCGGCCGGATCGGACAGGTCCGAGGTGTAGCACAGGGCCACCTCGGCGACGGCCGATCCGGTCTCGCGTACGGCGTCGATCGCCGGCCGCATCCGGCCGACGTCATTGAGCGCGTCGAAGATACGGAAGATGTCGATGCCGGTCCGGGTGGCCTCCTCGACGAAGGCGGTGGTGACCTCCGCGGGGTATGGGGTGTAGCCGACCGTATTGCGGCCACGCAGCAGCATCTGCAGGCAGATGTTGGGCACTGCCTCACGCAGGCGGGCCAGGCGGTCCCATGGGTCCTCGGCCAGGAAGCGCAGCGCCACGTCGTAGGTGGCGCCGCCCCAACACTCCAGCGAGAGCAGCTGCGGCAGAGTCCGGGCCACGGCCGGGGCGACGGCCAGCAGATCCTTCGTCCGCACCCGGGTGGCCAGCAGGGACTGGTGGGCGTCCCGGAAGGTGGTGTCGGTGACGGCCACCGCGGGTGATTCCCGCAGCCGCCGCGCGAAGCCCTCCGGCCCCAGCTCGGTCAGCTGCTGCTTCGACCCGGCGGGCGGTACGCCGTTCGCGATGTCCGGCAGTTTGGTCGTGGGGTTGATCAGGTGCGGGCGCTCGCCGTGCGGCTTGTTGACCGTGACGTCGGCCAGGTAGGTGAGCAGTCGGGTGCCGCGGTCGGCGGAGTGGCGCGAGGTCAGCAGATGCGGGCGCTCCTCGATGAACGACGTGGTGACCCGGCCCTCCTGGAAGTCCGGGTCGTCGAGGACCGCCTGCAGGAACGGAATGTTCGTGGCCACGCCGCGGATGCGGAACTCGGCCACCGCGCGCCGGGCCCGTCGCACCGCGGTGGCGAAGTCGCGGCCCCGGCAGGTCAGTTTCACCAGCATGGAGTCGAAGTGGGCGCTGATCTCGGAGCCGACGAAGGCAGTGCCGCCGTCCAGCCGGATGCCGGAGCCGCCCGGCGAGCGATACGCGCTGACGGTGCCGGTGTCCGGCCGGAAACCGTTGGCCGGGTCCTCGCTGGTGATCCGGCACTGCAGTGCGGCGCCCCGCACGTAGATCCGGTCCTGCGCGAGACCGAGGTCGGCCAGGGTCTCGCCGGCGGCGATGCGCAGTTGCGCCTGGACCAGGTCGACGTCGGTGACCTCCTCGGTCACCGTGTGCTCGACCTGGATGCGCGGGTTCATCTCGATGAAGACATGGTTGCCTTCGCGGTCGAGCAGGAACTCGACGGTGCCGGCGTTGCGGTAGCCGATGCTGCGCGCGAAGGCGACCGCGTCGGCGCAGATGCGGTCCCGGATCGCGGGGTCGAGGTTGGGCGCCGGGGCCAGTTCGACGACCTTCTGATGGCGCCGCTGCACCGAGCAGTCCCGCTCGAACAGGTGGATGACGTCGCCGTGTCCGTCGGCGAGAAATCGAGCTGAGCGGCGGCTTGCCGGAGGCGGACCGCTCCCTTGCCGACATCACGAGCTATCTCGAAATGGTGAGGCTGAAGACGGCCGCGTTGCTGCGCGCCGCCTGCCGTGTCGGGGCGGTGCTGAGCGAGGCCGGCGAACTGCAGGCTGATGCCCTTGGCCAGTCCGGCGAGGCGCTCGGCATCGCGTTCCAAATCCGCGACGACCTGTTGCCCTACGGTCCGCAGCCAACGCGCCAGGACAAGCCCGCCGACAGCGATCTGCGCAATGAACGCCCCGCGTTGCCGCTTCTGCTCGCCGCACGGGCCTCGGGCCCCGGCGTATGGGACCGGTTGGTCGGCGACGGGCGCCCCGACGCGGACGGGCTCCGCACGCTGCTGGGCGCCACCGGCGCCCTGGAAGAGGCGCGCTGCATGCTCGACGGCTATGTCCGCCGCGCGCACACGGCGCTCGAAAAAATCCCGGCCAGCGGCCACCGCCAGACCCTGGCCCGGGTGGCCGACTTCGTACAGGTCTCGCCCGCCTGGCTACCAGCACGCCGCACCGCGCCCGCCGCGGCCCGATGAAACCCCAGCTGTCCAAGATCAGCTCGGGCGCCCGCGCGGAACGACCGGCTCAGATCCCTGGTCCGGGCCGCACCGAGCCGCACGTTCCGTCGTGTCTCGCTCCCGCTCGGCGATCATGCCCGCGCGGCGGCCCCATGAAGAACCCGCCATCCACCGCAGCGACAGACACCGGCTCGTTCGCTTCAGTGCAGGAGCCGCCTCTGGCGCGGCGGTCGCCGTCGTCCAACGGTCAGCCGTTCACGGAGATCGCCCGAGGCACCGAGGCGGACGCGGAGCGCGCCCCGGACACGGTGCACGCTGCCGCGCCCGCCTGAGAGCCTGTCGGGTGACCTTCGATCGGAGAGCGGACGCCGCCCCGCTCAGCCCGCGAACTGGGCCATCCACACCTCGACTTCGTCCGCGGCGCGCGGCAGGCCGGCCGACAGGTTCTCGTGGCCGCCGTCGGTGACGACCAGGTCGTCCTCGATCCGGACGCCGATGCCGCGCCATTCCTCGGGCACGGTCAGATCGTCCGCCTGGAAGTACAGGCCCGGCTCGACGGTGAGCACCATGCCCGGCTCCAACACGCCGTCGACGTACTCCTCGTTTCGGGCCATCGCGCAGTCATGGACGTCCAGACCGAGCATGTGGCCGGTTCCGGCCATGGTGAAGCGGCGCTGCAGGCCGAGTTCGTACGCGCGGTCGACGGGGCCGTCGATGAAGCCCCACTCGACCAGCCGCGCCGCCAGGTAGCGTTGCGACGCCTCGTGAAAGTCGCGGTACAGGGCACCCGGCTTGACCGCCGCCATGCCGGCCTCCTGGGCCTCGTACACCGCGTCGTAGATCTCGCGCTGCAGCGGCGTGAAGGTCCCGTTGATCGGAAGTGTGCGGGTGACGTCAGCGGTGTAGAGGGAGTGCGTCTCCACGCCGGCGTCGAGCAGGAGCAGATCGCCCGGGCGCACCGGACCGTCGTTGTCCGTCCAGTGCATGATCGTGGCATGCTCGCCCGCGGCGCAGATCGAGCCGTAGCCGACGGCGTTGCCCTCGAGACGTGCCCGGCGGAAGAAGGTTCCCTCGATCCACCGCTCGGACGACGCGATCGCCCGGGAAAACTCCCCGATGACGTCGGTGAATCCGCGCACGGTGGAGTCCACAGCCTTGCGGATCTCGGCGATCTCCCACTCGTCCTTCACGAGGCGGAATTCGCTGAGTGCCTCCTCCAGCTCGGAGTCACGCTCCTCATCAGTGGTGACAGCGGCTTCAAGGGACGGGTCGTGACCACGGACGATCCGCGTCGGTGCGCCGGAGGCAGCGGCCAGGTCGCGGGCCGCCGTGCGGACGTCGCGGCAGGGCAGTCCGAGCACGCGCTCCGATTCGGTGAGGGAACGGCGCCGGCCCATCCACAGCTCTGCCGTCGCGCCTGTCCAGAAGACGTCGTTGTCCCTGCTGTCCCGTGGCAGCTGGTAGCAGTACGCGTCGTGGCCACCGTCCGCGCGGGGTTCGAGCACGAGAGCGCCGTCACGGGCCTGGTCCCCGGTCATGTGCACATAGCCCGAGTACGGTCGGAACGGGTAACTGTCGTCGTTCGAGCGGGTCTTGAGATTCCCCGAGGGGATCACCAGGCGTTCGCCGGGAAAACGCGTGGAGAGGGCGGCGCGGCGGCGGGCCGCGTACGGAGCCTGCTCGCTGAGCTGCAGACCGTGCCGCTCGGTGTCCGCCCACCCCGTCCGCATCAGGGCGGACAGCTCCTCGGAGATCCCTTGGTAGAGACCGTTCTTTCGGCCTTTCGCCACTTCATACACCTTCTTCTGGGTGGGTTCCTCAGGGGCGAGGGGCAGAGAGGCGCGTTCGGACAGGCCGAACTCCCTCCCGGTGCAGCCCCAGGCACACTCGCTGCCACCGGTCGTCGGCGGCTCCCGGACGGTACCCCGCACCGCGCTCATCGGGTGCCGAAGACTGCCACTGGCACAGATCGGCCACCGGACCTCCGAACCGCCCGCCCGGCCCGAACGGGAGCCGTCGATAATGAGGCACATGGCAAACGCAAAACTCAGCGAAGCTCTTCGGCTTCTGGGGATCGATCACGAGGCAGGCCGGGTCTATCTGGCCCTGCTGGATCTGGCACCCGCTCCGCTGAGCGCGATCGGGGCCGCGGCCGCTCTGGACGGCGCGGAACTCGCCGCGGCGTACGGCGAACTGGTCGACGCAGGCTTGGCCAGTGCCGCCGTGGAGGGCCAGGATGTGGTGGCCCCGGTTCCGCCCGCCGCAGGGCTGGAGATTCTCGGCCGGCACCGGGCGGCAGAGCTCGACGAGTCGCGCATCACCGTCGGGGGCGCGTTCGAGTCGTTCCGGCGGCAGCGGCTCGCCGCGTACAACGACGATCTCGTCGAAGTCGTCACCGGGGAAGCCATCGGTCCCAGGATGCGCCATGCCTGGGCCAGTGCCCGCGAACAGATCCGGCAGTTCGACTCACCGCCGTACTTCCCCCTCTCCGGCGCCACCGACGATGCGCTGGCCACCCTCGCCCGCGGTGTGACGCAGCGTGTCGTGTACTCGCGGGAGTCGCTGGAGCATCCGGGCCAGCTGGAGGCGGTCATCGAACCGTGCATCGAGGCCGGTGAACAGGCCAGGGTACTGCCGTCGGTGCCGGTCAAGCTCGTGATCATCGACGAGGCGTACGCGCTCGTGTCGTTGTCGATCAAGGAGGCCGATGTGCACAACACCATGCTGGTCGTGCAGCCGTGCGGGCTGCTCTCCGCGCTCGTGGCACTGTTCGAGCAGGCATGGCAGAACGCACTGCCCTTCCACGGCCGCACCGTCCGGCCGGGCGGCCTGCTGCCCGCCGACCGCCGCCTGCTGTGGCTCCTGGCCGGCGGTGCGAGCGACGAGGTCATCGCCCGGGAGATCGGAATCAGCCGCCGCACACTGTTCCGCCGGGTGCAGATCCTCATGGCCCGGCTGGGTGCCACGAGCCGGTTCCAGATGGCTCTGCAGGCGCAACGTTGCGGATGGCTGTAACTGGGGCATGCCCGTCTGCCCCGACGGGGGGCGACGCGTCGTCCCCGGTCAGCATCCCGAGCGGGCGATCGCGCTGCGCCGGCGGCGACTGCGCGAGAGCCTGTCCCGTCAGGGCGCGGACCGGGCACTGCTGAACGTACTGGAGGAGGTGGTAGGCGGCGCGCTGCGCCTCCCGGATCATGGGTCGCCCCTTGCGCCCGACCGCCCCGGATCGCGCCGCGCGCGGAACGTGCCGACACTGGGCTGGAGCGGCAGCGCGGCGGATGAGCGGCGGATGGGGCACATGAACAGGAGCAGGAGCGGCGCGGAGGAGACGGACGTCTCGATCACCCCGCCCAAGACCTGGGCGGTAGGCGCGCCGGCGGTGGCCAACGCGCTGCGGTACTCCCTGGAACAGACGACGGTCCGCCGTACGGCGCTGACGCTGCTCAACCTCGACCGGACCAGGGACTTCGACTGCCCGGGCGGCGCCTGGCCGGAACCGGACCCTGCTCACCCGGAGACCAATGTCCTGGTGCCGCTGGACAGTACGGCCGAGATCAGCAACACGCCGACGTGGAAGGGGATCGTGGTCAGACTGGAACGCACCACGACCGGGGCAGCCGGCGCCACCGACACGGCCCCGCGGTCCGATGGCCCATGAAGGGACCCCCGAGGACCTGGTCCGCGCGGCCTACGCCGCGGGCGTGACCGACGACCGTCTCCTGGCGGCCGTACGGAGCATCCCCCGGGCGGAATTCGTCCCCGCGGACGAGGTGGCATCCGCGTACCGGGACACGCCCGTTCCGCTCCCCCACGGGCAGGTGACCACCCAGCCCTCGCTGATCGCCATGATGGTCTCCGCTCTCGGCCTCACCGGAGACGAACAGGTCCTGGAGGTCGGGACCGGATACGGCTGGCAGACGGCGCTGCTGGCCCGCTTGGCCGCGTACGTCGTCAGCGTCGACCGCTGGCCCGACCTGGTCGACGAGGCCCGCCTGCGGCTGGCCGGGCAGGGCGTCGGCAATGCCGAGGTCGTACTCGGCGACGGGACGCTGGGGATACCGACCCGTGCCCCGTACGACGCCGTCATCGTGTGCGCGGCCTTCCCGCGAGTGCCTGAGCCGCTCGTGGATCAGCTCCGCACCGGTGGCCGGCTCGTCCAGCCGATCGGGCCGGGCGGGCAGGAGCGCGTCGAGCTGTACGAGCGGCGGGCCAGCGGCCTGGTGCAACGCAGGACGGTCACCGCGGCCCGGTTCGTCCGGCTGTACGGCGCCCATGGCTACGACCAGCGGTGACGCGCTCAACGCTGATAGGTCCCGACCAGGGTGCCGGAGGCCAGCTCCCTGCCCTTCAGGGCTCGGTGCACGTCTTCGGCACCCGGGTGGTCGTGCAGCGGCAGCGGCGCTGACAGGGCGTACAGGCGGAAGAAGTAGCGGTGCGGCCCGTGCCCCGGCGGAGGCATCGGCCCGCCCCAGCCCACGCGGCCGAAGCCGTTGGGCCACGGCAGGCCCCCCAGGGGCTTCTGGCCCTCCGCCGCCCCGGTGGTCCCCGGATCAATGCCGGTCACCAGCCAGTGCAGGAAGGTCGTCCCCGGCGCGTCCGGGTCCTCGCACAGGAGCACCAGCTCCGTGGCCTCGTGGGGCACCCCCGACCAGGTCAGGGGCGGTGAGATGTTCTCACCCTCCCCGCTGTACCGACGGGGGATCACCGTTTTGTCGTCGAACGCGGTGCTGCTGAGTTCAATTCCGCTCATGCGCGTCGCCCTACCCGCAACGGCGGCACCGGCACCGGTCCGCACCCCAAAACCCCCGTTCGGCCGAGCCCACCCGGGCCGCCGCCGGAAGCGGGGATGAAGATGGCAGTGTGCCGACAAGGATCCTGCTCGAGAGCCGCCCTGGCGCGGGCAAGACGACCGCCCTCCGTCGGCTGGCCGCGCTGCTGCCCACCCACGCGGCCACCGGCTTCACCACCGAGGAGATCCGGCAATCCGGCGCCCGCGTCGGATTCGCCCTGGAGACTCTGGCAGGCCGGCGGGAGGTACTCGCCCATGTCGACCTGCCCGGTCCGCCACGGGTGGGGAAATACGGCGTTGACCTGGGCGTCATGGAACGACTGGCTCTGCCGTCGCTTCGGCCGGCAGCAACCGAGGAGGCTACCGGGCGGCTGGTGCTCATCGACGAGCTGGGGCGGATGGAACTGGCATGCACGGCGTTCCGGCACGCGGTCGACGCGCTGTTCGCCGCAGAGGTCGACGTCGTCGCCACGGTCCACACGCACCGCGATCCGTTCACCGACGCCCTCAAGCGGCGCGCCGACATCGAGGTCGTCCAGCTCACTCCGGCAAACCGGGACGTCCTGCCGGGGGAGCTCGCAGCCCGGCTGCAGCGGCCCCGGACGCACGGAAGGCCCCCCTCTCACAGATGAGAGACCGGCCTCCGACTCGAGGTCGGCCGTTGGGCGAGCGAGGCCGGGACGTGCACCTCCAGGCGATCACCTACGCCGCTCTGGCAGGTAGTCGAACCCGCTGCCTTTGCCGCAGCCCGTCGAGCCGCCCTGTCCGCAGCCATTTTGGCCCTCGGCGCTGGCTGCAGTACGCGAGGCGCCCGGTAGACGGCCCCTGGTTCAACGAAGGCCGGAGTGATAGTCGCCAAGGCGTCTGCAAGGGCGCGGCGCGTATTTCCTGGGGTGCGGTCCCACCGTTGCTCGATGTACTCCCGGGCCAGAACGTACCAAGTGGTCCGCTGCTTCAACGCCCGGATTTCGGAGGCCGGCAGACCTGACTGGGTGTCGAAGGGTTCACCGTCGCGAGCGGCGGTCATCAGCTTGGAGCGCCGACTCCCACTGAACCACCGTTGTGTCCGCCGCGCAATGATCGGCGGCCGTCGGTGGCGGCAGAGAGGTAGAACCCTCTTTCTCCTTTCTCCGGGTGGCAGAAAGCCCGTTCGAGGCCGGTCGAGCGACGGCTGTTACAGAATTCCGTGCCGGTCTCGCAGGGGTGAGCCGTGGTGCGCGCGGGTTGGCGTGGCGCGCGCTGTGCCGGGTGTGCCGGTATCGAACGGGTGGATGCAGTGGTCAGTGATTGACGGGCACCCGGGTAGTTGAATGCGTGCCAAATGCATGCGTGCGTGACGGAAATGTCTGCATTTCGTAACACGTATCGAGGTGTCTGCCGTAAATCGGGCGATCGGGCCAAAGTGTGCGCTCTCGGCGTCACGCCGGGACCGATCAACGCTCGGGCCGCACGGTCCGGGCCTAGCCGGGATGTCATGCGGCCGGCGTGGGCCTCCCGAGGGGAGGAACAGTGCGGGGGGCGTGGGCCTCCCGGGGGGAGGAACAGTGCGGGGGCGTGGGCCTCCCGGGAGGAGGAACAGTGTTGGGCGAACCCGTCGAGCCACTGGGGACCTGGGGGGTTCTGTGCTGCAAGGGGGACTAGTCAGCCCGTTGTCGTCGGCGCGCGAGCGTCTGGCGAACGGCGCGATCAGACAGCCCGCGATCGAATGGGAGCAGCGGTACCGCCGTGCCGTGATCACCAGCGATACCGTGGCCACCGCCTTCGTGGTGGCGGCCATCGGCAACTTCTTCGGGGCCCGGGACGCGGCCAACTGGCATGAGAAGTGGGGAATTCTCGCATTCGGCACCGAGCTGCTGGTGCTGGGGGCGCTTGCGGTGAGCCGGTCGTGGGCTCCGGCCGTACTCGGCCAGGGCGCCGAGGAATTCCGCCGACTCGGACGCTCACTGTTCGCGGCGACCGTCGTACTGGCGCTCGGCGGGATCGCCCTCACCTCGCGCAACATCAAGCTCTGGATCTTCGTCGCGATCCCCGCGATCGCGCTCATCACCATGACGGAGCGGTATCTGCTGCGCCTCTGGCTGCACAAACAGCGGAAGGAAGGACGGTGCCTGCGACCGGTGCTCGCTGCCGGGAGCCTGGCCACCGTCAGCGACCTGGTCACCCGAACCCGCAAGTTCCCGCACCTCGGCTGGCGGGTGGATGCGGTGTGCACGACGGACGGTCTCGGGCTCGACGGTGACCAACTGGACGGAGTGCCGGTCGTCGGCCGACTGGCGGATGTCGCGGGCCACGTCCACCGCGACGGCTACCGTGTCGTCGCGGTCACACCGGACCCGCACTGGTCACCGGACCGGCTGCAGCGGCTTGCTTGGAACCTCGAAGGCAGCGACGCCGAGATGGTCGTGGCCCCCGTGCTGATGGAGGTGGCCGGCCCGCGGCTGCGCATCGACGCGGTGCTCGGGATCCCGCTGCTGCGGGTCAGCATGCCGACCTTCACCGGGGGCAGCCGGGCGGTCAAAGAGGTCGTCGACCGGATGGGCGCGGCGATCCTGCTGATCCTTTTCGCGCCGCTGATGGTGTTCGTCGGGCTGCTCGTGCTGGTGGACAGTCGGGGTGGGGTGTTCTACCGCCAGCGCAGGATCGGCAAGGACGGCCGCGAGTTCACCATTCTCAAGTTCCGCACCATGGTCGCCGGGGCTGACGGGGCACGTGCCGAGCTGGCCGACCGCAACGAGGGCGCCGGCCTGCTGTTCAAGCTCCGCCGGGATCCGCGGGTGACCCGGGTGGGAGCAGTGCTGCGCCGGTACTCGATGGACGAGCTCCCGCAGCTTTTCAACGTGCTCACCGGATCGATGTCGCTCGTCGGTCCGCGGCCTCCGTTGCCGGGGGAGTCCGCTGCGTACGGCCCGGACATCCGGCGGCGGCTGCTGGTCAAGCCTGGACTCACCGGCCTGTGGCAGATCAGCGGACGCAGCGACCTGGAGTGGGAGGAGGCGGTCAGGCTGGATCTGCGGTACGTGGAGGACTGGTCGCTCGCCCTGGACACAGTGATCTTGTGGAAGACGCTGCGTGCGGTGCTCTACGGGCAGGGGGCCTACTGATGCGCGGGGGTCGCCATCCGGCCGGCGCCCGGACCGCAGGCCGGGAGGGCCTGCCTGGGGAGAGGAACGGGTCATGAGAGTCAGCGTTTTCGGGCTCGGCTACGTGGGCTGCGTGTCGGCCGCGTGCCTGGCCAGCATGGGTCACGAGGTCATCGGGGTGGACGTGAACCAGGTGAAGGTCGACCTGGTCAACGACGGCAAGGCCCCGGTGGTCGAGGAGCGTATCGGCGAGCTCATCGCCGAGGTCGTGCGGACCGGAGCGTTGCGCGCTACCGGCGACGTCCGCGAGGCGATCATGGGCAGCGAGGTGTCGCTGGTCTGCGTGGGCACGCCGTCGGAGCCCAACGGGAGCCTGTGCACCGGGTACTTGGAGCGGGTCACCGAGCAGATCGGCGCCGCGCTGGCCGAGCGGGGTGGGCGGCACACCGTCGTGTTCCGCAGCACCATGCTCCCGGGCACCTGCCTGAACCTGCTGGTACCGATCCTGGAGAAGTACGTCGGCGGCACGGCCGGGGTGGACATCGGGGTCGCGGTCAACCCGGAGTTCCTGCGCGAGGGCACGAGCGTGCGGGACTTCTTCGACCCGCCCAGGACCGTCATCGGCGAGCTCGACCCGGCAAGCGGCGATGCGGTGTTGACGCTGTACGACGGCCTGCCCGGCGAGGTGTTCCGGGTACCGGTCCCGACGGCCGAGGCGATCAAATACGCGGACAACGCGTTCCACGGCCTCAAGATCGGCTTCGCGAACGAGCTGGGCGCGGTGTGCCAGGCGCTCGGGGTGGACTCGCACCAGGTGATGGACGTGTTCCTGGCCGACCGCAAGCTGAACATCAGCCCCGCCTACCTACGGCCCGGCTTCGCCTTCGGCGGCTCCTGCCTGCCCAAGGACCTGCGCAGCCTGGTCCACACGGCGCAGCGGGCCAACGTCTCGGTGCCCATCCTCGCCCACGTGCTGCACTCCAACTCCGCGCATCTGCAGCGCGCGGTGGAGCTGGTCGAGCGCACCGGCAAGCGCCGGGCGGGCCTGTTCGGGTTGTCCTTCAAACCCGGCACCGACGACCTCCGCGAGAGCCCGCTCGTCGAGCTGGCGGAGAGGCTCTTCGGCAAGGGTTACGACCTGCGGATCTACGACGCCAACGTGAGCCTCTCCCGGCTGCTCGGCGCGAACCGCGAGTACATCGAGACCCGGCTGCCGCACCTCGCGCAGCTGCTCGCGGATTCCGTCGACGAGGTGCTTGAGCACGCCGAGGTGTGCCTCGTCGGGACCAGGGATCCGGCCGTGCTGTCGGCGCTGCCCCATGGCGCCGACGGCCCGGTGATTGTCGACCTCATCCACCTTCCCGACGCCGAGACGCGCCGGGCCGAACCGGGGTACATGGGCCTTGCTTGGTAACACGACCAGCGGCGACCGGGCGGACCGGTGCGCGCTGATCCTGGTGGAGAACCTGTCGGTGCCGTTCGACCGGCGGGTGTGGCAGGAGTGCACGACACTGCGCGACGCGGGCTGGAAGGTGCACGTCATTTGTCCCCAGGGGAGTAAGCGGGACACGGAGCCGGAGGCGGAGATCGACGGGGTGCGGATCCACCGCTACCCGTTGCGCGCGGCCACCGGAGGGCCGGCCGGCTACCTGCGGGAGTACGGATCGGCGTTGTGGCATACGGTCCGGCTGGCCCGGAAGGTCGGCCCGGTCGACGTGGTCCACGCCTGCAACCCGCCCGACCTGCTGTTCCTGCCGGCACTGTGGCTGAAGCGGCGCGGGGCGCGATTCGTCTTCGACCAGCACGACCTGGTACCCGAGCTGTACCTCTCCCGGTTCGACCGCGGCGAGGATCTGCTCTACCGCGCCGTGCGCGCGCTGGAACGGCTGACCTACCGGACCGCGAACGTCGTGCTCGCCACGAACGAGAGCTACCGGGACGTCGCGGTGCGCCGTGGCGGTCGGCGGCCGGAGGACGTTTTCGTGGTGCGCAGCGCGCCCGATATCGACCGGTTCCAACCGGTGCCGCCCGAGCCGGAGCTGAAGCGCGGCAAGCCTCATCTGCTGTGTTACCTCGGCGTCATGGGCCCGCAGGACGGCGTCGACTATGCCTTGCGGGCCCTCACGAAGCTGCGCGACGAGCTCGGGCGGACCGACTGGCATGCGGTGTTCGTCGGCGCCGGCGACACCTTCGACGCGATGGTGGAGCTGTCCCGGCGGCTCGGGCTCTCGGAGCAGGTGCAGTTCACCGGGCGCATTCCGGACGCCGATCTGGTGCGCTACCTGTCCACCGCGGACGTGTGTCTCTCCCCCGACCCGCACAATCCGCTCAACGACGTGTCGACCATGAACAAGGTCCTGGAGTACATGGTGATGGGCCGGCCGATCGTCTCGTTCGACCTCCGGGAGGCGCGAGTTTCCGCCGGTGACGCCGCCGTCTACGCGCCCGCCAACGACGAGGCCGCGTTCGCCGGGCTCATCGCGCTGCTGATGGACGATCCGGAGAAGCGGGCCCTGATGGGCAAGATCGGCCAGGAGCGGATCAGCGGGTCGCTCTCCTGGCGGAACTCGCAAGCGTCGCTGATCGCCGCCTACGCCGCTGCCTGCCGTGACCACGCCCCGGTGTCGGCGGGCAAGACGGTCCGAACAGGGAAGAGGACGCGGCGTTGAACGATGACACGATCCGCCTGGTCACCATCGGGCGGATTCTCCGCCGGCGCTGGCGGCTTCTCGCCGTCCTCACCGTGGTGGGCGCGCTCGTCGGCTACGGTGCCTCGGTGCTGCTGTTTCCGCCGCGATACACGGCGTCGGCATCGGTACTGTTGCCTGGACAGTGGGGAGAGCGCGAGCTGCTGACCCAGGTGGACATCGCGACCAGTTCCTCGGTGGCCGACCGCGCGGCCGCCACGCTCGACTGGCAGGGCGTCAGCAGCGCCGACCTGCGGGACCGAGTGAGCGCCAAGGCCGCTGACGGGAACGTCATCAAGATCTCGGGCACGGCCGACACCCCCAAGCGCGCGCAGCAGCTCTCCGACCGGATGGCCCAGCAGTTCGTCAGCTACGCCGCGCGGATCGCAGGCGGCAGCACCGACTCCGACGCGGCGTCGGGGACCGAGGCGCTGCGGAAGCAGGTGGCGGAGACCAACCTACGCATCACCGAGCTGGCCGATGCGGCCGATCCGGGGCAGACCGTGGAGAGCGTGCAGACCCGCACCGAGCTCGAGAAGCTGCGCACCTCGCTGCAGGAGGCCATGAACAAGCTGGACCAGGCCGACCCGGCCGCCACCAAGGTCAACATGGTCGTCATGGGACCGGCGGCCCGGCCGGCTGGCGAGGCACCGCCGACGAGGATCCAGCTCATCGTCGCCGGGGCACTGCTGTTCTTCCTGCTCGCGGTCATCGGCCATCTCACCGCCGCACGGATGAGTCGCCGACTGCGCACCGAACCGGAGATCGCCGCGGCGCTGGGCTCGGCGCTGCTGGGTACCGTCGACGTACCTGATGAACCGTCCGCGCACCGGCCGGAAGACCGTGGCCCGCGGGCCCGGATCCGCCGGCTGCTGGGCGTCGACATCCGGTGGGACCTACCGACCCCGCAGACGTCCGGCGACGAGGCCAGCAGGCAGATCCGCTACCGGCGGGTGTGCGCCCGCCTCCGGGACCAGCTGCCGGCCCCCCGGCGGCCGCTGGTTGTCGTCCCGGACGGCGACGAGATCGCCCGCCGGGCCGCCGGGCAGCTCGTCGCCGAGGCCGAGAGCGATCCTTCCCCAAGCTCTTCGAGCAGGGGATACCCCATGCTGCGGGTGGTGGGGGTTTCGGTGTCCCAGCCGATGGTCCCGGACCGCGACAACGAGTCCGGCGTCCTGATCGTGCTCAGCGCGGGCAGCTGGACCGCAGGGGAACTCGCCGGCATCGCCGAGGCGTGTGCGGACGCCGAGCACGAGATCGTCGGCATCGTCCTCGCCGACACGGTCCGGGTCAGTTCGACGCGGTCCGCCGGCCATCCATGGGATGCCGCCGTGCCGGCGCTCGCGGTTGGCGGCGACGCAACGGGAGGTTCAAGGTGACGACGAGTACATCTTCGGAGTCGTCTGCCGCCGCTCCGCTGCTGGACCTGCAGGCGCTGGTGGTGGCGGTGCGGAGGCGGCGCCGCCTCTGGTGCTCCATGGCGCTGCTGGGACTGCTCGTCGGCGCCGCGGTGGCGGTCCTGCTGCCATCGCCGCCGACCGCGGTGACCAAGGTGCTGGTCGCGCATCAGGAGGACCAGCCGAACGACCCCGGAACGCTGATCCGCACCGACGCCGCGCTGCTGCAAACCACGCGGATCGCCGACAAGGCCCTGAAGTCCCTCGACTCCCCGGAAAAACCAGAGGACTTCATGCAGGACTACGGGGTCATCGGCTTGACCAACAACCTGCTGCAGATCACTGTGACAGGTGACAGCGACGCGGAAGCGGTGACCCGCGCCAAGGCGCTGGCCGATGCGTTCGTCGCGGACCATGTGAGGCGGATACAGGAAGCCGCGAACGCCGAGTCCAAGGCCCTGCTCGACCAGCGTGACCGAATGCGGGACGATCTCGCCAAGGTCAACAAGGCCATCGGAAACGGATCGCCGGAGAGTGGGCCGACGGCGTCGTCCGACCTGGAGTCGCTCTTCGCCCGCCGGGCCGAACTCACTTCGCGGATCACCGATTTCGGCCAGCGCGCCGCGGAGGCACGCATCGGCACGCCCCAGCTCATCGCCGGCACACAAATCGTGGACGCCCCGCGCGCGGTGCGGCACTCCCTGCCCAGGGCCGCTGCCACCAACGCCGCGATCGGGCTCGTCCTCGGGCTCGTCCTCGGGCTCGCGGTGGCCGCGGTCGGCACGGTGGTGGCGGACCGCCCCGTGCTGCGCAGGGAGATCGCGGCGAACCTGGGCGCCTCGGTCATCGCGGAGCTGCCCCGCCGGTCGGGCAGGCTGTGGCAGCGCCGACGGATCCGGGCGGCACGCGAACGGCTCACCGCGTCACTGGCCCGCACCGTGCGCGGCTCCGCGGAACCGGTGTCGCTGCTGGAACTGGGCTGTGCGCGCAGCACGAGCGTGATCGCGCTGGACCTCGCCAGGGCACTGGTGGCGGATGGGCCAGTGGTCATCATCGATGGTCTGCCCGGCCCGCAGCTCGCCAAGCGCCGCCCGAAGCCGGGAGATCCGACGGTGGTCAGCGGCGAGCGTGCCGCGGCCGTGTCGCATCAGGAGCGCCGGCTCGGCGTCGGCTCGGTGGCGCCCGGCGCGGCGTGGACCGACCTCCAGTACCTCGGCACTCAGACCGTGCTCGTCGTGCGTGCCGGGCACAGCAGCGCCGCATGGCTGCACACCGTGGCGCGGCAGCTCGCGGACCAGCGCATTCCGGTGATCGGTGTGGTGCTGATCGACCCCGATCCGCGTGACCGGACCGACGGCACGCTGTGGGACGGGCTGCACACCGCGCTGCGCGGCCAGAACGAGTGGCTGGCCCGACAGAACGGGACGGGCCGACGGCGGGCTGAGCGGCCGCCGATGTGGGCGCCACGGGTCCCGGACAGCGACCAGGAGGCGCGGTAGGACATGTGTGGCATCGCAGGCACTTACCGATGGCCGGACGGGAAGGTCGTGACCGACCGGCTCACCGATACCCTCGCCCACCGCGGTCCGGACGGGGCGGGCCGGTACAGCCACGCCGTCGGTGAGGGCGAAGTGCACCTCGGGCACCGCCGACTGGCCATCATCGACCTGTCCGAGACCGGCGCCCAGCCGATGGTCTCGGACGGCCTCGCCCTGACGTACAACGGCGAGCTGTACAACGCGCCCGAGCTGCGTGCCGAACTGGCCGCCGCCGGGGTGCGCTTCCGTGGTACCTCCGACACCGAGGTGCTCCTCGAGGCCTGGCGGCGCTGGGGCACGGACTGCCTGCCCCGGCTGCGCGGCATGTTCGCGTTCGGGATCTTCGACGAGCGAACCGGTGACCTGGTGCTCGCCCGCGACCAGCTCGGCATCAAGCCGCTGTTCCTGCTCCGGCGCGGCGAGGGTCTGGTGTTCGCCTCCGAGCTCAAGGCGCTCGCCGCCGCGACCGGCAGGTCGCTGGACGTGGACCACGCGGCGCTGGTGGCCTCACTGCTGTACTACTGGGTGCCGGACTCACGGTGCGCGTACCGCGAAGCGGAGAAGCTGCCGCCGGGGAGCTGGCTGAGGTGCCGGCGCGACGGCCGGGTGGAGCGCGGCCGGTACTGGCACCTGAAGGACGTCGCCGCCGAGGGCCTGGAGCGAGCCCGGAGCGGCGAGCGGCCGAACCTGGCCGCCATCGTCGAGGAGTCGACTCGGCAGCACCTGCTCTCCGACGTACCGGTGGCGACCTTCCTCTCCGGCGGCCTCGACTCAAGCTGGCTGACCGCGCTGGCGGCCCGCCACCGACCCGAGATCTCCGCCTACACGATCGGGTTCCGCGCCGAGGACGCCAAGTTCGAGGCGATGCCGGACGACCTGCGCTATGCCAGGAAGGTGGCCGAGCAGTTCGGCGTCGACCTGCACGAGATCGAGATCGCCCCGAACGTGCTCGACCTGCTGCCTCAGATGACGTACCACCTGGACGAGCCGATCGGCGATCCCGCCGCGATCAACACCTTCCTGATCTGCTCGGCCGCTCGGGAGGCCGGGGTCAAGGTGATGCTCTCGGGGATGGGCGCCGACGAGCTGTTCGCGGGGTACCGCAAGCACCTGGCCAACCTGCTCGCGCTGCGCTATCAGCGCGTCCCGCGGCCCTTGCGTCGCGGCCTGTCCAGGGCCGTGGACCGGCTGCCGGTCGCCACGTCCCGCCGCGGGTACCGGTCGGTGCGCTTCGCGAAGCGGTTCCTCTCCTTCGCCGATCTGCCGGAGGAGACTGCGTTCCGGCGCAGCTACACCATGTACGACCAGGACGAGCTGCTCGCCCTTCTCGATCCGGACCTGGCCGGGACGGTCGAGGACGTGCTGACCGAGCACGCGGACGTCTACCAGGACAACAACCTCGACGACTTCGTCAACCGCATGTGCCTGGGCGACGCCCGGATGTTCCTGCCGGGCCTGAACCTCACGTACACCGACCGGTCGAGCATGGCCGCGTCGACCGAGGTACGCGTGCCGTACGTGGACGTCGAGGTGGTCAAGGCGGCGTTCGCCGTGCCCGGCGATCGCAAGATCGTCGGACGACAGGGCAAGGCCGTCCTCAAGGAGGCGGCCACCTCGATTCTGCCCCGGGAGATCGTGTACCGGCCGAAGGGCCTGTTCAGCGCCCCGCTGCGCGCCTGGATGAGCCGGGATCTGGCACCGCTGGTGCGCGAGGTGGTGCACGACGGCGTGCTCGTCAATTCCGGGTTCCTGCGCCGCGACGCGCTGGCGCGCATGGTCGCCGAGGACGCCGCCGGGCAGCGGGACTTCTCCAAGCATCTGTGGCACGTGCTGACCCTGGAGTACTGGTATCGCGGCGCGACCTCTGGCTCCGGCCAGAGCCAGACGGCTTAACGGCATAGAAACAAGAGGAGCTCGGGTGAAACAGGTTGTGCAGAACTACAAGAGCGGCGAGCTGGCGGTGCTCGACGTGCCGGTGCCGGGGTGCCAGTCGGGCGGTGTGCTGGTCCGCAGCGCCTACTCGCTGATTTCCACCGGGACCGAGCTCATGAAGGTGTCCGAGGCCGGCATGTCGATGCTGGGCAAGGCCCGCTCCCGGCCGGACCAGGTGGCCAAGGTCATGCAGAGCGTGGCCACCAACGGGGTGCCCGCCACTTACCGCAAGGTGATGGGCAAGCTGGACTCCTACACGCCGCTGGGCTACTCGCTGTGCGGGGTCGTCGAGCAGGTCGGCACCGGGATCGACGACGTGGCGGTCGGCGACCTCGTGGCCTGCGCCGGCAACGAGCACGCGTTGCATGCCGAGCTGAACTGGGTGCCGAAGAACCTCTACGCCCGGGTGCCGGACGGCCTCGCGCCGCGACACGCGGCCTTCGGCACCGTCGGGTCGATCGCGATGCAGGGCGTCCGCCGCGGCGAGCCGCAACTCGGCGACGTGGCGCTGGTCATCGGCCTCGGGCTGATCGGGCAGCTGGTGGTGCAGCTCCTCGCCGCCTCGGGAGTCCGCGTCGTCGGTGTTGACCCCGACCCCGTGCGCTGCGAGCTGGCCGAACGCCTTGGCGCCGCGGCCTGCGGCGATCCCGCGTCCGCGGCCGTGGAAGCCGTCGTCGCCGAACTCACCGGCGGTCATGGCGTGGACCAGGTGTACCTGGCCGCCGGCGGCGGCAGCAACCAGCCCGTCGAGCTGGCCGCGCGGCTCTGCCGGGACCGCGGCCGGGTCGTCGACATCGGCAAGTGCCGCCTGAACCTGCCGTGGAACGCGTACTACGAGAAGGAGCTCGACGTCCGGTTCTCGCGCTCGTACGGCCCCGGGCGCTACGACCCGGAGTACGAGCTCGAGGGGCGGGACTACCCGATCGGATACGTGCGCTGGACCGAGCGCCGCAACCTGGCGTGCTTCCTCGATCTCGTCGCCCGGGGCAGCGTCGACGTGGAGCCCCTGGTCTCCCACATCGCTGACTTCGATGACGCCGTCGAGACGTACCAGCGCCTGAAGGACGGCGACCTCAAGGCCGTGGCTGTGCTGTTCCGGTACCGCGAACACAAGGGGGAAGCGGACGCCCCGGCGGTGGCCGTGCCCGCGGTGCGACGCAGCGGCGGAGCGCCCACCCCGGCCCGGTCCGCCAAGACGCCGGTGCGCCTCGCGTTCGTCGGCGCGGGAAACTACGCGACGTCGATGCTGCTGCCGCACCTGGCACAACGCGACGGCGTCGAGTTGTCGACAGTCGTCACCACGACGGCGCTGTCCGCGGCCAACGCGCAGCGAAAGTTCGGCTTCGCCGACGCGACCACCGATCTCGACGCCGTGCTCGGCGACAAGTCCATCGACGCGGTGTTCGTCGTCACCCGGCACAGCTCGCACGCCGAACTGACCCGCAGGGCGCTCCTTGCCGGCAAGACGGTGTTCGTGGAGAAGCCCCTGGCCCTCACCGAGGACGAGCTGGCCGGTGTGCTCGCGGCGGTGGAGGAGTCCGGCAACGACCGGCTGCAGGTCGGCTTCAACCGCCGGTTCGCGCCGCTGTTGCAGGAGGCCAGGAAGCGGTTCGGCGCCCGGACCGGTCCGGCGAGCCTGCGCTACCTGGTCAACGCGGGCCGGCTGCAGCACGGCAGCTGGTACCTCCAACAGGGCACCGAGGGCTCGCGCTTCGCCGGCGAGGGCGGACACTTCATCGACACGGCGAGCTGGCTGCTCGAGGCCGACCCGGTATCGGTGTACGCGGTCGCCACGTCCGGCAACGAGGACCTGCAGGTCGTGCTGCACTACCCGGACGGGTCCACCGCCACCATCAGCTACGTCACCACCGGCGCGCCCAGCTTCCCCAAGGAGACGCTGGACCTCGTCGCGTACAACAAAGTGCTGCGGCTCGACGACTTCGTCCGTGCCTCGGTGTACGGCCGCAAGCGGTGGGTCAGTTCGCGGCTGCCCAAGGCCCGGGACAAGGGCCAGTCCGCCGAGCTGGCCGCGTTCATCAAGGCCGTGCGGACCGGCGGGCCGATGCCGGTGCCGCTGGAGTCGCTGGCCGCCACCACAGCGGCCACCCTCGCCGTGCAGGCCGGCCTGGCCGGCGGCGCGCCGGTGACGTTGGCGAGGGCGCGATGACCATGAGCGCGGGCTGGTACCTGCGGCGGCTGTCCCGAATGAGACCGCGGGAGGTCGGCGGCCGGGTGGGCGACGCGGTGCGCAGGCGGCGGTGGCGGTCGACCCGGCCGGACTGCCCGAGCGTGACCGGCACCCGGTTCACCGCGGTACTGCCCGCAGGGACGATCGCCGCGGTGCCACCGGACGCCGCGAAACGTCTCATCGCCGAGGCGGACCGGCTGATGGCCGGGCACGCCGAGTATTTCGGGGTGGACCGCGACGACCTGGCCGACCCGGACTGGTGGTACGACCCGAAGACCGGGCGCCGGGCTCCGTGGGGCTACGCCTTCGACGTGCCGTACCGGAACGAGGCCGCGGTCGGGGACATCAAGCAGATCTGGGAGCTGTCCCGGCATCAGTACCTCACCGTGCTCGCCGCCGCCTACGCGATCACCGGGGACGAGCGGTACGCCGAGCGAGTGGCCGCGCACCTGCGGTCGTGGTGGGCGGCCAATCCACCGCTGCGCGGGGTGCACTGGATCAGCGGCATCGAGCTGGGCATCCGGCTGCTGTCCTGGGTGTGGATCCGCCGGCTGCTCGACGGCTGGCCGGGCGCGGCCGGGCTGTTCGAGGGCAACCCGGTGGCGGTGAACCAGATCTGGCACCACCAGCGCTGGCTGGCCGCCTTCCCCAGCCGGGGGTCTTCGGCGAACAACCACGTCATCGCCGAGGCCGCCGGGCAGTTCGCCGCAGCCTGCGCGTTCGGGTGGTTCCCCTCCTCGGCGCGTTGGCGAGCCGACGCGCTGCGGTCGCTGGAGCGGCATCTGCGAGGCAACACCTTCGGCTCCGGTCTCAACCGCGAGCTGGCCACCGAGTATCACGGACTGGTGCTGGAGCTCGGCCTGGCCGCGGTGGCCGAGGCGGATGCCGCAGGCAGGCCGGTCCCCGCGTCGATCCGGCTGGTGCTGCTGCGGATGACCGACGCGCTCGCGGCCATCGTGGACAGCCGGCTACGGCCGCCGCGCCAGGGGGACGCGGACGACGGGCACGGTCTGGTCGTCGACGGCACGGGCACCGACCGCTGGGCCTCGCTGCTGGCTACCGGGGACGCGGTGTTCGGTCGGCTCGACTGGTGGCCGGCGGTGACCGGCACCGATGTGCGCACCCCGCTGCTGGCCGCGCTCATCCGGCCCACCGCACCGGCCGTGTCCCGCCCGGCAAGCCGACCGGCCCATTTCGCCGACGCGGGCATGACCATCCTGCGTGGTCCGGCGGAGATCTGGTGCCGCTGCGACGGTGGTCCGCACGGATTCCTGTCCATCGCCGCGCATGCTCACGCGGACGCGCTATCCGTGGAGGTCCGGCACGACGGGGTCGACGTGCTCGCCGACCCGGGGACGTTCTGCTACCACGGGCAGCCCGAGTGGCGGCAGTACTTCCGGTCGACCCTCGGCCACAACACCCTGCAACTGGATGGCGGTGACCAGTCCGTCTCCGGCGGCCCGTTCCTGTGGACCCGGCATGCCCGCAGCAACGTCCTGGTCGCGGACACATCCGGCGCCTCCGATGGGGGGACGGCCCGATGGTGCGCCGAGCACGACGGTTACCAGCGCTCCGTGCACCGCCGCCGGGTGGATCTGACGGCCGCGAGCCAGGAGCTGAGGGTGGTTGACGAGGTGCGCGGCCCGCGCCGGGCCGTGCACCTGGCGTTCCACCTCGGCCCGGCGATCGCCGCGGACCTGGTGGGGAACCGGGCAGTGCTCACCTGGACCCGGGACGGCGAGGACCGCTCCGCGGCGCTCGACCTGCCCGGGCAGCTGTGCTGGCGGGCGCATCGCGGCGAGAGTGACCCGCCGCTGGGCTGGTACTCCGCCGGCTTCGGGCGCAAGGAACCCACCACAACGCTGATCGGCACCGGCTTCGCCGACGGCGCGGAGGGGTTCACCACCGTACTCAGGTTCCGCGGCTAGGGGGGCGCATGGGGATCAAGAGGCAGCACTGGGCGTTGGCGGCGGTACCGCTGGCGCTGGCCCTGCTGGCGGCGACCGGCTGTGAGAGCACGCCGGGCGCCCAGGCAAAGCCGGCCGCTGCGCCATCCACGCCCGCGGCCCGGGTGTGCGCCAAGCCCGCGGCCGGACCGGCGAAGGCGCCGGCGGGCGCGGTGACGGTCGACCCCGCCGTGGTCAACGACCTGGCTGAGAAGACCAAGAGCAGCCCCCCGGGCACCACGTTCTGGCTTCGACCGGGCAAGCACAGGCTCGACCCGGACCGCTACGCCCAGGTCATCCCCAAGGAGGGGAACCGCTACCTCGGCGCGCCGAGCGCGGTGCTCGACGGCCGGAAGAAGAACCAGTACGCGTTCGGCGGTACCGCCCGCAACGTCACCATCCGCTACCTGACCGTGCAACGTTTCGTGGCGCCGCGCGACGAGGGCGTGGTCAACCATGACTCGGCCGACGAGTGGGTGATCGAGCACGCGACGATCCAGCACAACTCCGGCGCCGGGCTGATGGCCGGTGCACGCCAGCAAGTCCGCGCCAGCTGCCTGCGCGACAACGGTCAGTACGGCATGAACGCGTACAAGGCCACCGGCCGTATCAGCGGCCTGGTGGTCGAGGGCAACGAGATCGTGGGCAACAACACCGACGACTGGGAGCAGCGGCGGAAGGGCTGCGGCTGCACCGGAGGCATCAAGTTCTGGGCCGTCAACGGCGCCGACGTACGCGGCAACTGGGTGCACGACAACCGCGGAACCGGGTTGTGGGCGGACACCAACAACAACGACTTCCGCATCGAGGACAACGTGCTCGAGGAAAACGACGGTGCCGCGCTGATCTACGAGACCAGCTACAACGCGGTCATCCGGAAGAACACGATCCGGCGGAACAACTGGGTCGAGGGCCGCAAGTACGCCGACCATGACGACAACTTCCCGTTCGCGACCATCTACCTGTCCGAGTCCGGCGGCGAACCACGGATCCGAGCCCGCACGGACAAGATCGAGATCTACCGGAACGTGCTGGAGAACAACTGGAACGGGATTACCCTGTGGGAAAACGCCGACCGGTTCTGCAACAGCCCGGCCAACACCTCGTCCGGTGACTGCACGTTGCTGGTGAAGAGCACCGACCGCTGCGCACAGCCGGCGATCGCCACCGCACCGCTCTACGCCGACTGCCGGTGGAAGACCCAGCGGGTGGACATCCACGGCAACCGCTTCGTGCTGGACAAGTCCGTCCTCGACTGCACGGTGAAGTGCGACCGAATGGCAGTGCTGGCCAACTACGGCACCTATCCGGACTGGTCGCCGTACCAGGGCGAGCGGGTGGCTGAGGCGATCACCCACAAGCAGCACAACCGCTGGCACGACAACGTCTACCTCGGACCATGGAAATTCGTCGCCCACGACCCGAGCCGGATCCTCAACTCCGGGCAGTGGCAGGGCGCGCCGTACCAGCAGGACGCGGGCAGCACCTTCCGCGCAGGGGACGGTGGTTGAGATGAGCACGGACCACACACCGAAGATCGTCGGTACAGTCTGGGGGCTGCTGATCCTCAACACGCTCGGCTCCGCCGGGGCGAAGACCATCATTCCGCTGCCCCGCTCCCTCATCCAGATGGTCACCATGGGCTCGCTGGTCGCCGCGTTCTCGCTGGTGCTCGCAGTCAATCTCCGGCTGCGCATCCGAGCCAGCGCCTTCGTGTTCCTGCTCACCCTGCTGCTGGTGCTGAGCGTGATCTCCAGCGCGAACCTGGAGTCCGGGTTCGGCGCGCTGTTCCGCTGCGCCCGGCTGGCTCTCTTCGTCGGCACGCTGTGGCTGCTCAGCCGCTGGTGGGACGGCGGCCTGACGTTCCTCCGGCACCACATCCGGATGTACTTCGCGGTGCTCGGGTCGGTGGCCGCCGGCCTGGTCATCTCACCGGGCGCGGCCATGCCCGAGACTTACGGCGGGCGGCTGGTCGGCGCGTTGTGGCCGCTCACCCCGCCGCAGATCGGACAGTACGCCGCGGTGATCATCGGGCTTACCGTGCTGCTCGTTCTGGGCCGCCGGACCGACAAGGCCAGCGCGGCGGTGGTCATCGTGCCGTCACTCGTCCTGCTCGCGCTGACCCATACCCGGACGGCCACGCTCGGCCTGCTCGTCGGGCTGGCGTTGGCGATCGGCTCGCTCGTCCTGACCAGCGCCGCCGCCCGCCGGTTCTTCGCCTGGGCGGTGCTGGTGTCCGCCGTGGCCGCGGTGGGGTTCGCCTCCGCGCTGCAGGCGTGGTTCCTGCGCGGACAGAGCCAGGAGTACTTCACCAGCCTCACCGGTCGGGCCAAGGTCTGGGACGCCCTGCTGACAGCACCCCGGACGACCTCGGAGTACCTGTTCGGCGCGGGCCTGGGCGACAAGTCGTTCGGCGGGCTGCCGATCGACAACAGCTGGCTGGCCGTTTACAACGAGCAGGGTATGACCGGCGTCGCCTTGGTGGCGGCGATCATCATCGTGTTGGGCGGCGTCGCGTTGCTGCGGCCACCGTCGCTGTCGAGAGCCTGCGCGATCTTCCTGATCAGCTACTGCGCGATCGCGTCGTACACCGAGGCCGGGCTGGGCGACGCCTCGCCGTATCTGCTGCATCTGGCGGTGGCCGCTTCACTGCTGGCGGCACCTGCCGCGGCCACTCCCCTCTCGACGCCCGAAGTCCCTCGACGACGCGTCCCGCGATCGGCCCAGAGATCGGAGGTGACCTGAGCATGCACGTCCTCGTGGTGCACAACCGCTACGCCTCGGCGCAGCCGAGCGGGGAGAACAAGGTCGTCGACCAGGAGGTGGCACTGCTGCGAGGGGCCGGCCACCGGGTCGAAGTGTTCGAGCGGCGCAGCGACGACATCGCTGCCCGATCCCTGCTGGGCAAGGTCGCGGTACCGCTGCTGGTGCCGTGGAACCCGGCGGTCCGCGCGGAGCTCGCCGCCCGGCTTCGCACCGAGCGGCCGGACGTGGTGCACGTCCACAACGTCTTCCCGCTCCTGTCGCCGGCGGTGCTGGCCGCCTGCGCCGACGCCGACGTGCCCGCCGTCGCCACGCTGCACAACTACACCCAGGTCTGCCCGCCCGGCACGCTGCAGCGGGACGGCCGGCCGTGCACCGAGTGCGTCGGGTCCGCTCCGCTGCCCGCCGTCCGGCACGGCTGCTACCGGAGCTCCCGGCTGGCTACGGTGCCGCTCGCGGTCAGCCTGTCGGTCAACCGACGGCGGTGGTGGTCCGGCGTGGAGCGGTTCTTCTGCATCTCCGCGGCGCAGCGCGACGTCCTGGTGCGGGCCGGCATGCCGGCCGAGCGGCTGGCGGTGAAGCACAACTTCGTGCCCGAACCGGGCGCCCGCCGAGATGGCGATGGCGAGCATCTGCTCTATCTCGGCCGGCTCGCGGAGGCCAAGGGCGTGCGGCTGCTCATGGCCGCGTGGGACGAGATCGCCGTCGGCGGCGGTGTGGGCGTGCCGCTCGTGGTCGCCGGCGCGGGGCCGCTGGAGCGAGAGGTGACCGCCTGGGCGGCGGGCCGGGACGACGTGCGGTACGTCGGCCTGTACGACCAGGCGGAGTGCCGGCAGGCCATCGCGCGGTCGATCGCCGTGGTGGCTCCCTCCACGTGGCTGGAGGCGTTCGGCCTGGTGGTCGTGGAGGCGATGGCGGCGGGTGTCCCGGCCGTCGCCGCCGGTCACGGCGCCTTCGTCGAACTCGTCGAGGACGGGGTGACCGGGCTGCTGCACCGGCCGGGCGAGCCCGCCTCGCTCGCGTCCTGCCTGCGCCGGATCACGGCCGAGACGGCCCGCAACCGGGAGATGGGCCAGGCGACCCGGCGCCGTTACGAGCAGCACTTCAGCCCGGCCGTCGGGCTGGAGCGCCTGGTGGAGGGATACCGCACCGCGATCGCGGGTCGGTCCGGCGGCGGGGACAGCGCGCCGCCGGTAGGGAACGGAAACGCTGGCTCGCGGCGGGGCACCCGCGCGAGCAGAGATGGGAGCAGTAAATGACACGATGCCGACTCTGCAGCTCGGCGGCGATGGAGAGCGTCGTCGATCTGGGGACGACCCCGCCGTGTGAAAGCTTTCTCGCCGCGGACCAACTGGACCAGCCGGAGCCGGCGTACCCGCTGCATCTGCGGGTCTGCACCGACTGCTGGCTCGCGCAGATCCCTCCGCTGATCACGCCGGAGGAGACGTTCACGCAGTATGCCTACTTCTCCTCCTACTCGACCTCCTGGGTGGAGCACGCGCGCACGTTCGTCACCGACGCCGTACACCGGCTGGGTCTCGGCCCCGACGCCTTCGTGGTCGAGGTCGCGAGCAACGACGGGTACCTGTTGAGGCATGTGGTGGACCGCGGGATCCGCTGCCTCGGCATCGAGCCCTCGGTGAACGTAGGCGCCGCGGCACGGGACGCGGGTGTGCCCACGCTCACGGAGTTCCTGGCCCCGGAAACCGGCGCCAACGTCCGCGCCGAGCACGGCCCGGCGGACCTGGTCGTGGCCAACAACGTGTACGCGCACATCCCCGACGTGGTCGGGTTCACCCGGGGGCTGCGCGCCCTGGTCGCCGACGACGGCTGGCTCTCCATCGAGGTGCAGCACCTGCTGACCCTGATCGAGGAGAACCAGTACGACACGATCTACCACGAGCACTTCCAGTACTACACGGTCGCGTCCGCGATCCGGGCGCTGGCGAGCGGCGGACTCGCGCTCGTGGACGTCGAGTTGCTGCCCACGCACGGCGGATCCATCCGGTTGTGGGCCCGGCCGGCCGAGGTGGCCGGCGAGCCGACCCGTCGGGTGGCCGACGTGCTGAACCGGGAGAAGGCCGCCGGGCTGCAGGAGCTGTCCGGGTACACCGAGTTCTCCGCTCGGGTGGCCAAGGTGCGCCGAGACCTCCTGCGGTTCCTCATCGAGGCGGCCGAGCGCGGCGAGACGGTCGTCGGCTACGGCGCCCCGGGCAAGGGCAACACCCTGCTCAACCACTGCGGCATCCGGCCCGACCTGCTCCCGTACACGGTCGACCGCAACCCCTACAAGCACGGCAGGTTCACCCCGGGCACCCGCATCCCGATCCTGCCGCCCGAGCAGATCAGCACCGACAAACCCGACTACGTCCTCGTCCTCCCGTGGAACCTGCGGGACGAGCTGGTCGAGCAGCTGTCCTTCGTGCACGAGTGGGGCGGCCGGCTCGTCTTTCCCATCCCGGAACTGAGCATTGTCGAGGTCAAGCCATGAAGGTCGTTCTGTTCTGCGGCGGTTACGGGCTGCGTATGCGCAACGGAGCCTCCGACGACACGCCCAAGCCGATGGCGATGGTCGGCCCGCGACCGCTGATCTGGCACGTCATGCGCTACTACGCACACTTCGGGCACACGGAGTTCATCCTGTGTCTCGGGTACGGGGCTCACCACATCAAGAACTTCTTCCTCAACTACGAGGAGACGACGTCCAACGACTTCGTGCTGCGGGGCGGGCGGACCGAGCTGCTGTCCACCGACATCGCCAACTGGACGATCACGTTCGCGCAGACCGGCGTCGAGTCACCGATCGGGGAGCGGCTGCGCCGGGTGCGGCACCACCTGGACGGCGACGAGATGTTCCTCGCCAACTATGCCGACGTGCTCACCGATGCCCCGCTGCCGGAGATGATCGACCGGTTCGCCCGGCGCGACGCCGGTGCGTCGATGATGGTGGTGCCGCCGCAGTCCTCGTTCCATTGCGTGGAACTGGGCGAGGACGGCCTGGTGGGAGGCATCACCGCGGTGAGTGACATGCCGCTGTGGGAGAACGGCGGCTACTTCGTGCTCCGTCAGGAGGTCTTCGACCACATCCCGGAGAACGGGGACCTGGTCGCTGACGGTTGCGCCCAACTGGCCAAGCGCGGACGGCTGGTGGCGCACCAGCACCGCGGCTTCTGGAAGCCGACCGACACCGTGAAGGAGCGGGCCGCGCTCGACGCTGCCTACGCCCAAGGCGACCGCCCGTGGACCGTGTGGGAACGGGACGGCGCGGGGGCGAGCGCGACCGGCAGCAGGCACGGTGCCGGAGCGAGGGCGTGATCCGGCTCGGGGCCGGGCGCCTGGACAGGATCGTCGCGGTGGGCGCGCACTGCGACGACATCGCCATCGGCGCCGGCGGCACGCTGCTGACGATGTGCCTCGCGCGGCCGGGTATCCGCGTCGACGCGCTGGTGCTCTCCGGCGGTGGCAGCGAGCGGGAGCAGGAGGAGCAGGCCGCGCTCGCCGCCTTCTGCCCGGGCGCCGACCTGCGGCTGACCGTGCACAAGCTGCCGGACGGCCGGCTGCCCGCGCGCTGGGACGAGGCCAAGGCCGCGGTCGAGGAGCTGCGCGCGGGGACAGAGCCGGATCTCGTGCTGGCCCCGCGCACCGATGACGCGCACCAGGATCACCGCGGCCTGGCGAAGCTGATGACCACCGCGTTCCGCGACCACCTCGTGCTCGGCTACGAGATCGTCAAGTGGGACGGCGACCTCGGCCGTCCGGCGGCGTACCAGCCGCTGTCGCCGGAGATCGCCGAACAAAAGGTGCGGCTGCTGCAGGAGCACTACCCCTCGCAGCAGCACCGGCCCTGGTACGACCGGGAAGCCTTCCTCGGGCTGGCCCGGATCCGCGGCATCGAAAGCCACGCGCGCTACGCCGAGGCGTTCGCCGTCACCAAACTCACTCTCAACCTGGAGGAATGAACCTTGCGCGTACTACTGACCGGGCACCAGGGCTACTTGGGAACCGTGATGGCCCCGGTCCTCACGGCCGCCGGACACGAGGTCGTCGGGCTGGACGCCGGCCTGTTCGCCGACTTTGTGCTGGGCCCGACGCCCACCGACCCGCCGGGGCCCCGGGTCGACCTGCGTGACGTCACGGCCGAACACGTGGCCGGGGTGGACGCCGTGATCCACCTGGCCGCGCTCTCCAACGACCCGCTGGGATCGCTGGCGCCGGAGCTCACCTACGACATCAACCACCACGCGTCCGTACGGCTGGCCACGCTGGCCCGCGAGGCCGGGGTGCGGCGCTTCCTGTACGCGTCGACGTGCTCGGTCTACGGCGCCGCCGGCGGCGACGACCTGGTGGCCGAGGACGCGCCGCTGCGCCCGGTGACGCCGTACGCGGAGTCCAAGGTGCGGGTGGAGGACGACCTGCACGCGCTCGCCGACGGCGACTTCAGCCCGGTGTACATGCGCAACGCCACCGCCTTCGGCTACTCACCCCGGCTGCGCGCCGACATCGTGCTGAACAACCTGGTGGGCCACGCGCTCCTGTCCGGCGAGGTGCTGGTGCTCTCCGACGGCACCCCCTGGCGCCCGCTGGTGCACGCCGCCGACATCGCACGGGCCTTCGCGGCCGCGCTGGTCGCGCCGCGGGAATCGGTGCACGACCAGGCGTTCAACATCGGCAGCGAGATCAACAACGTCACGGTCGCCGAGATCGCCGAGCAGGTCGCCGAGGCGGTGTCCGGCGCGAAGGTGGTGATCACCGGGGAGAACGGTGCCGATCCGCGTTCGTACCGGGTGGACTTCTCCCGGTTCCGCGCCGCGGTGCCCGGCTTCGACTGCGAGTGGACGGTGAAGCGGGGCGCGCTCGAACTCGCCGACGCCTACCGGAAACACGGCCTGACCCGGGAGGACTTCGAGCAGCGCTTCACCCGGCTGGCCGTGCTGCGCGCGGCGTCCGACGCCGGCGCCGTCGACGACACCCTGCGGTGGCGCCGATGACAGCGGCCGGCGAGGAGATGCACGCGCTGGTGGAGCGGTTGTACCCGCTGTGCCGGAGCATCACCGGCGACGGTGTCCGCGCCACCCTGGAGATCGTCGGCGAGTACGTCCCGCTGCAGGTGCACGAGGTGCCGACCGGGACGCAAGTGCTCGACTGGACGGTGCCCCAGGAGTGGAACATCCGGGACGCGTACATCGCCGACACCGCCGGCAACCGGGTCGTCGACTTCGCCGCCTCCAGCCTGCACGTGCTCGGCTACAGCGTGCCGGTGTCGGCGACCATGCCGCTGGCCGAGCTTCGCGCGCACCTGCACACCCTGCCGGACCACCCGGCCTGGGTGCCGTACCGCACCAGCTACTACAAGCCGGAATGGGGATTCTGCCTGGCCCAGGAGACCCTAGACTCGATGCCGGACGGCGAGTACGAGGTCCGCATCGACTCCACACTCGCGGACGGCCACCTCACCTACGCCGAGCACGTGGTCCCCGGGCAGGTCACCGACGAGGTGATCGTCTCCTGCCACGTCTGCCACCCGTCGCTGGCCAACGACAACCTGGCCGGCATCGCGGTGGCGACGTTCCTGGCCCGCGCGCTGGCGCAGGAAACGCCTTACTACACCTACCGGTTCATCTACGCGCCCGGCACCATCGGGGCGATCACCTGGCTGGCCCGCAACGCGGAGCGGATGGAACGGGTCAAGCACGGCCTTGTGCTGGCCTGCGCCGGCGACCCGGGCCAACTGACTTACAAACAGAGCAGACGCGGCGACGCGGAGATCGACCGGGTGATGCGGCACGTGCTTGCCGCCTCCGAACGCCCGCACCACGTCACCGAGTTCACCCCGTACGGCTACGACGAGCGGCAGTACTGCTCGCCCGGATTCGACCTCGGCGTGGGCTCGCTCAGCCGGACCCCGTACGCCGGCTACCCCGAGTACCACACCTCGGCGGACAACCCGGACTTCGTCTCCCCGGAGGCGATGGCGGACACCCTCGCCGTCTGCCGCGAGGCATTCGCCGTCCTTGACCGCAACCGGCAGTACGTCAACCTCAGCCCCTACGGCGAGCCACAGCTGGGCCGACGCGGGTTGTACGACTCGCTCGGCGGCCGCAGCAACGCGAAGCAGGCCCAGATGGCCATGCTCTGGGTGCTCAGCCTCTCCGACGGCGAGCACAGTCTGCTGGACGTCGCCGAGCGGTCCGGGCTGCCGTTCGACACCGTCGCCGCCGCGGCCGGCGCCCTGCACGGCGCCGGGCTGATCAAGGGATGACGCCGATGACCATCGAGGGGGAGAAGACGATGGCATCGGCGGCCCCGGCGGAACGCGCCGGGGGGACCGCCAAGCGGGCCATGGTCGGCCGGCTGTCCTGGGGGCTGGCCGACCAGGCGGCCTCCAGCGTGAGCAACTTCGCGGTGGGCATCTACGTGGCCCGGTCGCTGGGCGTGACCGCGTTCGGCGTGTTCAGCCTCGCCTGGGTGACGTACGGCGTGGTGCTCAACGTCTCCCGCGGGCTGGCCACCGATCCGCTCGTGGTCCGCTTCAGCGGCGTGCCGGGCGCGTCCTGGCGCGCGGCGGTGGGCCGGTCGACGGGTACCGCACTCGGCGTCGGTGCCGGTCTCGGCGCGCTGTGTCTGATGGCCGGGCTCGGCCTCGGCGGACGCGTGGGGCCCGCGTTCGCCGCCCTGGGTGTCATGTTGCCGGGGCTGCTGCTCCAGGACGCCTGGCGGTTCTCGTTCTTCGCCGCCGGCAACGGGCGGAAGGCGTTCGTCAACGACGTGGTGTGGGGCGTCGCACTCGTCCCGGCCATGGTGGTGGCGGCCCGGGTGGGCAGTGTGGCCGCCTTCGTGCTCGCCTGGGGTGCGTCCGCGACGGTGGCGGCGGGGTACGGCTACTTCCAGTCCGGCATCCGGCCCCGGATGACCGAGGCGCGCGGGTGGCTTCGCGAGCAGCGCGATCTCGGCTACCGGTACCTGGCCGAGAACGTCAGCCTCAGTGGCGCGAGCCAGCTGCGGGCGTACGGGCTCGGCGCGATCGTCGGGGTCGGCGCGGTGGGTGCGGTGCGGGGCGCCGAGCTCCTGCTCGGCCCGTTCCTGGCGGTGCTCATGGGGCTTTCGCTGGTCACCGTCCCGGAGGCGGCACGGGTGCTACGGCAGGCCCCGCACCGGCTCGGCCCGTTCTGCCTCCTCCTCGGCGGGGGGCAGGCGGTCGGCGCGCTGCTCTGGGGCGCGGCGCTGCTGCTGATGCCCGGCCGCTTCGGCGAGCTGGTGCTCGGCGGCGTCTGGCACTCCGCCTCGGAGCTCATCGTGCCGATCACCCTCGGCGTCGCGGGCGTCGGCCTCGGCACCGGTGCGGCGGCCGGGCTGCGCGCGCTCGGCTCGGCCCGGCGAAGCCTGCGCTGCCAGCTGTTCGCCTCCGCCTGCTATGTCGGCGGCGGGCTCGGCGGGGCGGCCGCCGCCGGAACGGTCGGCTCGGCCTGGGGAGTCGCCGCCGCGACCATCAGCGGCTCGGCCGTGTGGTGGCTGCAACTGCGGTCCGCCCTGCGCGAGCGCCACCGCAATCCCATCCCCGAAGTGAGGACCTCATGACCGCCCAACCCAGGCTGAGCATCGGCCTGCCCGTGTACAACGGCGAGGAGTACCTGACCGAATCGCTCGACGCGTTGCTCGGCCAGACCTACGACGACTTCGAGCTGGTCGTCTCCGACAACGCCTCGACCGACGGGACCGAGGCCATCTGCCGCAAGTACGCCGCGCGGGACTCGCGCGTCCGGTACCTCCGGCTGCCCCGGAACATCGGCGCCACGCCGAACCACAACCATGTGCTGGCCGAGTCCCGAGGCGAGCTGTTCAAGTGGGCCTCGCACGACGACCTGTACGGCCGGGACCTGCTGCGGCGCTGTGTGGAGGCGCTGGACGAGCGGCCGGACGTGATCCTCGCGCACACCGGCCAGGCGGTCATCGACGGCGACGGCGAGGTGAAGGTCCCCTACGAGTACACGCTCGCCACCGACTCCCCGCACGCGCCGGAGCGCTTCCGCAGTCTGTTGTTCGAGCCGGGTGGCGACGACTTCTACGGGGTGATGCGGGCCGATGTGCTGCGCCGGGTGAAACCGATGGACAGCTATCACCACGCGGACCGCACGTACGTCGCCGAGATCACCCTGCACGGTTCCTTCCACCAGGTGCCGGAGCTGCTGTACTTCCGCCGCGACCACCCCACCCGCGCCGAGCGGGCGAACCCGTCCAAGCGCTCCCGGTGCGTCAATCTGGACCCGCGCCGGGCGGGCCCGCTGCACCCGACGCCCCGGCTGCTCGCCGAGTACGTCTGGGGCTTCGTCTCGGCGATCCGGCGGGCGTCGTTGTCCCGGGCCGACCGGCGCGCGTGCTATCGCCACCTGGCCGCGTGGATGACCAGCCGGGTCCGGCCGGACGCCGGCGAGCGGGTCGAGGACCGCGCCCCGGTCGACCCGGGCCGGCTCACCATCTCCGTCGACGCCCTCGTCGCCGGCCGTGAGCGGAGGCAGACATGACACCCGCGAACGAGACTCCGGTGCGCGTGGGGGTGTTCGGGCTGCTCGGCTCCGGCAACCTCGGCAACGACGGGTCGCTGGAGGCCGTGCTCGGGTACCTCCGCGCCGAACACCCGGACGCGGTCGTGGACGCGCTGTGCGGCGGACCCGAGGCCGTGACGACCCGGTTCGGGATCCCCGCGACGCGGCTGCACTGGTACCGCGGGGAGTACCGGACCGCGTCGCGCGCGGGCGCGATCGTGGCGAAGGGTCTGGGCAAACTCGTCGACGTCTTCCGCACCGCTGCCTGGGTGCGCCGGCACGACGTGGTGATCGTGCCGGGCATGGGTGTCCTGGAGGCCACGCTGCCGCTGCGGCCGTGGGGCTTCCCGTACTCGCTGTTCCTGCTCTGCGCGAGTGGCCGGTTGCTGCGCACCCGGGTGGCGCTGGTCAGCGTCGGCGCCGCGACGATCGGCGACCGGCCGACCCGGGCCCTGGTGCGCTGGTCGGCGCGGCTGGCCGCATACCGGTCGTACCGGGACGCGCAGTCCCGCGACGCGATGCGGGCGATGGGCGTGGACACCGCGCGCGACGAGGTCTACCCGGACCTCGCGTTCGCCCTGCCGGCGCCGCGGGTGAGCGCGCACTGGGACCCGTCCGCCCCGCCGGGCCCGGTCTGCGTCGGCGTCATGGACTTCCACGGCGGCAACGACGATCGCGCCCGGGCCGACGAGATACACCGGCGCTACCTCGACGGGACGGTCCGGTTCGTCCGCGCCCTGGTCGAGGAGGGCAGGGCCGTCCGGCTGCTCACCGGTGACGAGTGCGACGCGTCGGCGGTCGCCGCGATCCTCGACACGGTGCACTCTCCGCTGGTCACCGCTGCCGAGACGTCCTCACTGGCCGACCTGATGCAGGAGATGGCGGCCGCCGACAGCGTGGTGGCGATCCGGTACCACAACCTGATCTGCGCGCTGAAGACCGGTACGCCGGTGCTCGCTCTCTGCTACGCGGCGAAGAGCGACTCGCTCATGGCGGAGATGGGCCTAGGCGCGTACTGCCACCCGGCGCGCGAGGTCGACGCCGACCGGCTCCTCGAGCAGTTCCGTGCGCTGGAGAAGCGCTCGGCCGAACTGCGGCAGACCCTCACCGAGCGGAACCTGGCAGCCGCCCGGCACCTCGAGCACCAGTTCAACTCCCTGACCGCGGCCCTGTTCCCGGCGACCAAGCACGCCCACACCTTGCGGAAGGCTCCATGAAGGCGACCGAAGTCCCGGAGATCACCGGCGCGTACCTCTTCGAGCCGACGCCGTACGCCGACGAACGCGGCTTCTTCTGCCGCACCTTCGACGCCGACGTGGTCCGCTCGGTGGGCCTCGACCCGGACGCCTTCGTCCAGGACAGCCTGTCCCGCTCGGTCCGGGGCGTGCTGCGCGGCCTGCACCTGCGCTCCGGCGCCGGCGAGGCCAAGCTGGTGCGGTGCTCGTACGGGAGGATCTTCGACGTCGTCGTGGACCTGCGGCCGGACTCGCCGACGTACCGCAACCTGGCCTTCTTCGAGCTGTCCGGCGAGACGCAGGTGACCCTGTACATCCCGGCGGGGTGCGCGCACGGCTTCCAGGCGCTGACCGAGACCACCGACACCTCGTACCGGATCGACCGCCCGCACGATCCGGCCGAGGACGTGACGATCGCCTTCGACGACCCGGAGCTCGCCATTCTCTGGCCGCTACCGGTCACATCGATGTCCCAGCGGGACCGGGAGGCGCCTTGCCTCGCCGAAGCCCTGCAGCAAAAAGAGAGTTGAGGTCGGCATGGACACCGAAGGCACCGAAGAGTTCCTCCTGCCCCGGTCGCGGATGGCGAACGAGCGGCTGCACGCCATGATCCCCGGGGGCGCGCACACCTACGCCAAGGGCGACGACCAGTACCCCGAGAACCTGGCCCCGGTCATCAGCCACGGCCGCGGTGCCCACGTGTGGGACATCGACGACAACCGCTACGTCGAGTACGGCTCCGGCCTGCGGTCGGTCAGCCTCGGCCACGCCCACCCACGCGTGATCGAGGCGGTGCGGCGGGAACTCGACCGCGGCAGCAACTTCGTCCGGCCGTCCATCGTGGAGGTCGAGGCCGCGGAACGCTTCCTGGCCACGGTGCCGACCGCCGAGATGGTGAAGTTCGCGAAGAACGGCTCCGACGTCACCACCGCCGCGGTGCGACTCGCCCGCGCCGTCACCGGGCGCCCGCGGGTGGCCATCTGCGGCAACCATCCGTTCTTCTCCGTCGACGACTGGTTCATCGGCACCACGCCGATGTCCGCCGGTATTCCGGCGGCGACCACCGAACTCACCGTGGCGTTCCCTTACGGGGACCTGGCCGCCACGGAGGAGCTGCTCACCCGGTACCAGGACGAGGTCGCCTGTCTGATCCTCGAACCTGCCGGTCACACCGAGCCGCCGCCCGGGTACCTCGAGGGCTTCCGCGAACTGGCCGACCGGCACGGCTGCGTACTGATCTTCGATGAGATGATCACCGGCCTGCGCTGGTCCGAGTCCGGTGCCCAGGGCCTGTACGGCGTCGTCCCCGACCTCTCCACGTTCGGCAAGGCACTGGGCAACGGGTTCGCCGTCTCCGCGCTGGCCGGGCGCCGCGATCTGATGGAGCGGGGCGGGCTGCGTCACTCCGGCGACCGGGTGTTCCTGCTGTCCACCACGCACGGTGCGGAAACGCACTCGCTGGCCGCCGCGATGGCCGTGCTCACCACCTACGTCGAAGAGGGCGTCACCGCGCGGCTCCACACCCTCGGCGAGCGGTTGGCCGCCGGTGTCCGCGACGCCGCGGCCGGCATGGGCGTCGGCGACCACATCGTCGTCCAAGGCCGGGCCAGCAACCTGGTCTTCGCCACCCTCGACGAGAACCGGCAGCCGTCGCAGCAGTACCGCACCCTGTTCCTGCGCAGGCTCCTCGCGGGCGGGGTGCTGGCCCCGTCGTTCGTGGTGAGCAGCGCGCTCAGCGACGCCGACATCGATCACACCGTCGACGTGGTGGCCCAGGCATGTGCGGTGTACCGGAAGGCACTGGACGCCGCAGACCCCACCCCCTGGCTGGCCGGACGACCGGTGAAGCCCGTATTCCGCCGCCGGGCGTGACGTGACGTCAGCGACGCTCCCGCCGACCGGCGTCGGCCATCCCATCGCCCAGCCAGTCAGCCATCCGGTCGACCAGCCACGCGGTCGCTGGTATCACCGCCAGCGCGGTGCACCAGCCGCCGAGGGCGTCGGTCGGGTAGTGCGCGCCCAGGACGACCTGCGCCCAGCCCATGGCGGCGCCGGCAACCAGCGCCGCGGCGAGCACGAGTAACGTGCCGGCCGTCCTGCCGAGGCCGAGCAGGCCGGTCGCGAGCAGCGCCACCACGAGGGCGAGCTCGGTGAGGAAGGCGGTGTGCCCGCTCGGGTAGGACAGATTGTCGCCGTGGATGGTGCGTCCCACCAGGTACTTCAGCAGCCTCGCCGCCCCCACGGCCATGGCGACGCCGGCAACGATGAGCACCGCTGCGCGAGGACGCCGAAGCAGCAGGCAGCCCGTCACGGTGGCCACGACCAGCGTCGCCGCTCCCACGGGCTCCCCCAAGAAGTCCATGGCCAGGGCGATGTTCCGCCACGGCGGCCGCACACCGTCCACCGCCGACTGGATCCACACGTCCACGCTGCCGGGCTCGCTGTGGCCGGCGTACAGGACCCCGAGCACGACGACCGCCAGCGCGGCGAGGGCCGCGATCAGCCCGAGCCACGCGCGCAGCGATGGGGGCAGCACCGCGGGCGCCGGCCGGCCGGTCACATGCCCACCGCGTCCGGTCGACCTGCGGTGGTTTGCCGTGATCGGTGGATGGTGTTCCGGGTCTTGACTTCTTGAGGCAAGGTGAAGGTGCGGCCCTTCATCGGACCGGTGGGCAGCCATGAATCAGCGCCTTCCTGTTTCCGACCGCGCCCCACGACGGCGGGGCGTTGTTCCCGGACGACTCCGGTGACCGTAAGTCCGGGCACGCCACGGCCTATGTGTCCCGTCAGTACCCCGGCTCCCGCGGGCAGGTCCGAAACGGCATGGTCGCGACCACCACCGCGCGGGCCGATGAGCGCGTGCACTACCCGCCGCACACCGTCGCAGACCATCCGACAGATGCGATGCACCTCCCTCGTCGGGAGCTACGCCATGTCGCCCCCGCCGCTACCGCGATGCCGCGCCCACGAGAACTGACAATACAATGCGGTCGCGGCAAACCGCCGTTGGATAGTCCGCGGGTCAACACTCCGCGAATTTCGGTTCCGGATCGATTTTCCGTGCCGGAGCCACGGAGTGTCGCCGAAACCGCGATCGTGATACGTCGTGGATGACGCCTTCCTGCAGGACTCCGGCTGCGCAGCGGCCGCTGTCTTGGCTTCAGGGACGCTACGAAACGGGATGCGGCCAACCTCGTCTGGCCTCGACTCCACGAACCTTCCCTCTCCGAGCCCGCGCAAGGCGAACGTCCTGGACTTCTTCCTGCCAGCGGTGCACGGCGCTCACCTCCGGGCGCCGAGACTCCACCGATTCCGGCTCACCCGCAAGCGTCATGAGAGCGTCAAGAATCGTGAACAAACCCCGCCACCGACGCCGTCCCCATCGTGGGTCTGGCCGGCGCTGACGCGTACGACGCCGCCGTCGCGGGTGCCGACGAGACCGGTGCCGTCGGTGACGTAGAGGGTCTGGCCGTTGGCGTGGGAGTGCCAGTTGGTGCGGGCCCCGGGGGTGAAGCGGACCAGGGCGGACGCCAGTCGGGCCGGTTCGACGGGGACCTCGATCATGTTGAGGTAGACGTCGCCGGTGAAGCGCTCGGCGGGAGCCTTGACGGTCGGGGGCTTCGTGACGTGTTCCACGGAAGGTGTTCCTTGCTGTGCGGGTGCGGGAGGGGTGGCGGTGTGCCGGTGTCAGGCGGTGCGCTCGTCGGCGAGCAGCTTGAGCTGGTTGATCGCGGTCATGGCGTTGGGCCAGCCCGCGTAGAAGGCCAGGTGGGTGATGGCCTCGGACAGTTCTTCGACGCTCAGGCCGTTCTCCAGCGCCACGCCCAGGTGGTACGGCAGTTGCTCGCTGCGGTAGAGGGCGGCCAGGACGCTGACGGTCACCAGGCTGCGGTCGCGTGGTGAGAGTCCGGGACGCGCCCAGACGTCACCGAAGAGCACCTCGTCGGTGATCTCCACGAGCTTGGGCGCGATCGCTTCCAGCTCCTTGGGGGCGGACTGCTTGGGCATGGTGTCACTCCTTGTTGCGTATCGGGGCGGCGTCGAAGAGGCAGCCGCTCGCCTGCTCTGTGGTCACTGGGCGACGTATCCGCCGTCGACGGGCAGAGCGACGCCGACCACGAAGCTCGCTCCGGGGCTGCACAGCCACAGGACGGCCTGCCCGATCTCGTCGGCGGTGCCGAGACGGTTGATGGGCTGGTTCGCTTCGGCCTCGGCGCGATCGAGCTCTCCCTTGGCGATCATGTCGCTGACCATGGGGGTATCGATGGTGCCGGGGCAGATCGCGTTGATGCGGATGCCGCGCGGGGCGTACTCCAGGGCGGCGCTGCCGGTCAGGCCGATCACGCCGTGCTTGGAGGCGTGGTAGGAGGCGCGGCCCGGGATGCCGACGAGGCCGCCGAGGGAGGAGCAGTTGACGATCGCTCCGCTGCCCTGGGCGCGCATATGACGCAGTTCGTGCTTCATGCTCGCCCAGACGCCGCGCAGGTTGATGGCGTGGACACGGTCGAAGACCTCCACCGCTTCCTCCGCGGCGTCGGCGGGCGGGATCTGGATGCCGGCGTTGTTGTAGGCCATGTCCAGGCGGCCGAAGGTGTCCACTGTGCGGTCAACGGCGGCGGCGACCTGGGACTCGTCGGTGACGTCACAGGTCAGGGCGAGCACCCGGTGGCCTTCGTCGGCGAGCTGCTGACCGCCGTGTCGAGGGCGGATTCGCCGATGTCGGCGAGGCCGACGGCAGCACCGCACGGAGAAGGCGAGCGGGTCGTCCAGGTCGTCGACGGTGGTGTCGAGGACCGGCTTCATGAAGTCGGCGCGCGGCACCGGGCTGTATTGCAAGATCTCGATCGGCCCGAGCGTCTCGGCCGCGTCGTGGAGGGCGGCGGCGAGCGCGGCCGGGTCCAGGACGTCCGCGGCGAATCCGCGGGCCTCGATGCCGTCGCGGCGGAGATCGTCCGTCAGGAGCGCGAGGTGCTCGGCGCTGCGGGCGATCAGGGCGACGTCATGGCCGGCGGTGCCGAAGCGGCGGGCGGTGGCAAGGCCCAGGCCGGGACCGGCACCGACGAGAGCGTACGTGGTCACGCTGGCGGTTCCTCCTCAACAGGGGCCGGGGCCGGGCGTCCGGCCCCGGCGGAAACGGGAACGTACGGGGTCAGGGCTTGAGCAGTGCCTTGATGGCGCGGCGCTCGTCCATCGCCTGGTAGCCCTCGGCAACCTGGTCCAGGGGCAGGGTCAGGTCGAAGACCTTGCCCGGGTCGATCCCGCCGGTCACGACATGGTCGATGAGGTCGGGAAGGTAGCGGCGCACGGGGGCGGGGCCGCCGCGCAGGCCGACGTGGGAGAAGAACAGCTCTTGACCGTCGACCGCGACCTCGTGGGGGACGCCGACGAAGCCGACGTTGCCGCCGGGCCGTGCGGAGTGCAGCGCTTGCTGCATGGCCTGGGCCGTGCCCACGCACTCCAGCACGGAGTCGGCGCCGATCCCGCCGGTGAGGTCCTTGATCCGGGCGACACCCTCCTCGCCACGCTCGGTGACGATGTCGGTGGCGCCGAACGCGCGGGCCAGCTTCTGCCGGGACTCGTGGCGGCTCATCGCGATGATCCGCTCCGCGCCCATCTCCTTGGCTGCAATCACCGCGCACAGGCCGACGGCCCCGTCACCGACCACCACGGCGGTCGAGCCGGGCTTCACCTCGGCGGCGTCGGCGGCCCACCAGCCAGTGCCCATCACGTCGGATACGGCAAGCAGACCGGGCCACAGTTCCTCGCCCGGCACCTCGTCGGTGGCGACCAGCGTGCCCTGGGCGTTGGGGATGCGGACGTAGTCGGCCTGACAGGTGCTCATGAACTCGCGGTGCAGGCAGTTCGACGGAAAGCCGTTACGGCAGTTCGGGCACGTATTGTCCGAGGTCGCGAACGAGCCGACCACGAACTGCCCCGGCCTCACCGCCGTGACCTCGGAACCGACCTCCTCGACGAAACCGACGTACTCGTGCCCCATCGGATGGGCCTTACCGATCGGCTCCAGACCCCGCCAGGGCCACAGATCGGAGCCGCACACGCAGGTGACGGCCGTCCGGATGATCGCGTCGGTGGGGTGGAGGATCTTCGGGTCGTCCAGCGTCTCGAAGCGGACGTCACCGGGGGCGTGAATCACTGCGCCGCGCATGAGGGTTCCTATACGTACGTGAGGTCGGACCGATTCGGGGGGTCCGCGTGTGACCGGCCCCAGGACGCGGAGCGTCCATGCACGGGGGTCGGGCGGCCCGTCCCCGCCGCCGTACGGCCGGGAACAGCACCACGTCTTCCAGGAAACCCCTCTTCACCAGGGGCAGCCAGTCACCGTCGATGGGTGTACCAGCAGTACATCCCTCCCGCGGCCCACTGCACGTACGGTCGAAGAGTGGACAACCAGCACGAGGTCCGCGAGTTCCTCACCTCGCGGCGAGCCAAGATCACCCCCGAGCAGGCCGGACTGCCCTCCGGGACCCGGCGCCGCGTCCCTGGTCTGCGCCGCAGCGAGGTCGCGGCCCTGGCCGACGTGAGTGTGGAGTACTACGCCAAGCTCGAACGCGGCAACCTCGCCGGCGTCTCCCCCGCCGTCCTCGAAGCCGTCGCCCGCGCCCTGAGGCTCGACGACGCCGAACGGGCCCACCTCCTTCACCTGGCACAGGCCGCCGACGGCTCCGACGCCCTCACCCGCCCCCGGCGCCGACGCCCCGCCCGGCAGTGGACCCCGCACCGCAGCCTGCAATGGACCCTCGACGCGATCACCGCAGGACCCGCCTTCGTTCGCAACGGCCGCATGGACATCCTCGCCACCAACGCGCTCGGCCGCGCCTTCTACAGCGACATCTACGCCACCGCCCACAACCAGGCGAACCTCGCCCGCTTCACCTTCCTCGACCCCGTCTCCCGCCGCTTCTACCCAGACTGGGGCCTCGCCGCCGACGTCACCGTCGCGATCCTGCGCACCGAGGCCGGGCGCAACCCCCACGACAAGGACCTGCACGACCTCGTCGGTGAACTGTCCACCCGCAGCGACGAGTTCCGCACCCGCTGGGGCGCCCACAACGTCCGCCACCACGGCACCGGCACCAAGAACTTCCACCACCACGCCGTCGGCGACCTGACCCTCGCCTTCGAGGGCCTGGAGATGGCCGCCGAACCTGGTCTCACCCTCACCGTCTACACCGCCGAACCCGGCTCACCCTCCGAAGAGGGTCTGCGCCTGCTCGCGTCGTGGGCCGCGACCCAGGAAGCCCTGGCTCGCAGCCCACAGGAGACGTGATCTCACCGCCGCGTGGGTGCGCGTCAGCGCCGCCGCTGGTCGGCCCGCAGGTCGAAGTCGCCGTAGCTGTTGTCGACCGGGTTGACCGTGACGCCGGGCGCGACGATCTCGTCGATGGCGTCGAGTACGTCGGCTGACAGCGTGACGTCGGCGGCGGGCAGGAACGCCTCCAGCTGCTCCATGGTGCGCGGGCCGATGATCGCCGAGGTGACGCCGGGGTGGTTGATGACGAAGGCGACGGCGAGCTCGATGAGCGTGAGGCCGGCCTGCTCGGCCAGGAGCGCGAGCTGCTCGACTGCGTCGAGTTTGCGCTGGTTGGCGGGGGTGCTCATGTCGAAGCGGGCCTGCGGGCGTGCCGCGGAGGCGGGGCCCTCGGTGGCGTTCTTGCGGTAACGGCCGGAGAGCCAGCCGCCGGAGAGCGGGCTGTACGTGAGGGTGCCCATGCCATGGCGGCGCACGGTGGGCAGCACGTCCTCCTCGATGCCGCGGACCAGGATCGAGTACGGCGGCTGCTCGGTCACGAACCGCTCCAGGTGCCGCTCCCGCGAGATCCACTGGGCCTCGACGATCTGGGAGCCCGAGTAGGACGAGGAACCGAGGTAACGGATCTTGCCCTGGTGTACGAGGTCGGAGAGGGCACCGAGCGTCTCGGAGATATCCGTGTCGGGGCTGGGGCGGTGGACCTGGTAGAGGTCGATGTGGTCGGTGCCGAGCCGCCGCAGGGAGTTCTCGACCTCGCGGATGATCCAACGTCGGCTGCCACCACGCTGGTTGGGGTCGTCCTGGTCCATCGGCATGAAGAACTTGGTCACCAGGAACACATCCTCGCGGCGGTTCTTCAGCGCCTTGCCGACGATCTCCTCCGAGACGCCGGCGGAGTACACGTCCGCGGTGTCGACGAAGTTGATGCCCGCGTCGACAGAGCGGTGGATGATCCGGATCGAGTCGGCCTCGTCCTCGTTGCCCCAGGGACCGAACATCATCGCGCCCAGGCAGAGCGGGCTGACCTGGACGCCGGTGCGGCCGAGCGGTCGGTACTGCATGAAGTGATTCTCCTCGGATCGAATGTGGTCAGTCGTTCGTGGTCGGGACGACGGTGGCGGTGCTCGCCCAGCTGGCGAGGAGGCCCAGGGCCTCTCTTTCCCGGGAGTCCGGTTCGGGGGTGTAGAAGTTGAGGCGCAGGCCGGGATCGGCCGGCAGGTCCATCGCCTCGTAGGGCAGCGCGAGATCGCCGACCAGCGGGTGGTGAAGGTTCTTGATGCCGGAGCGGTGGAACTTCACGTCGTGGCGGGCCCACCGGCGGGCGAAGTCGTCGCTCTTGGTCGTCAGCTCCCCGATCAAGTCGGTGAGTGCCTTGTCGTGGGGCGCCCGGCCCGTCTCGGTGCGCAGGAAAGCGACCGCGTCGTTGGCGCCCTTTTCCCAGTCCGTCCAGAACTCCTGGCTGGCGGGATCCAGGAACATGAAGCGGGCGCTGTTGACCGGACCGCGCCGGGCAAACAGCGGCGAGTCGAAGACGGGTGCGTACAGCGCACGCCCCAGCGTGTTGGCGGCCAGGATGTCGAAGCGCGCGTTGCGCACGTAGGCCGGCACGTCGGTCATCGAGTCGAGCAGCCGCAGGATCGTGGGCCGCACGCGGGAGGCGGTCACCGTGGGGCGCCGGCCCGACGGCGTCGCTGCCCGGGCCAGGTCGTAGAGGTGGGTGCGTTCGGCCTCGTCGAGCTGCAGTGCGTGCGCGAGGGCGTCGAGCACCGAGTCCGAGGCGCCAGTGAGATTCCCGCGCTCGAGCCGGATGTAGTAGTCCACGCTCATGCCCGCGAGCAGGGCGACCTCCTCGCGGCGAAGGCCGGTGACGCGGCGGTTCCCGCCGTAGACGGGCAGCCCGGCCTGCTCCGGGGTGATCCGGGCTCGCCGGGTGCTCAGGAACTCGCGGACCTCGGCGGCCAGGTTCTTCTTATCTCTGTCGGCCATGCTCAGATCCCCTGGGCTGCTTGGGCCGCGGCAAGGGCGGACATGCGGTGGCTCCTCTTGATCGACGTGCATCCTGTGCCGGCGACTTCACCGTAGATCCGTCGGCGAGTGCCTGCGAGGTACTGCCATTACCTGGAAGAGCAGTGACTCCCACCCGGGTGCCGAGGCGCGGTTCTCTGGAGAAGGCCGAGGGTCCGGCCGACCACGACCGGGCCCGGACCAGAGACCGACCTGAAGGAGCACCGTGCGCACAGCACCCTTGTCCGGAATCGGCGACGTCCACGCCGGGCGTACAGTCGGTCCGAGCCCTCAAGGAGCCACCGAAGCGCCCGGTGACCTCATGGCCACCGCCGCTCCGCATCCGCCGGCCCGCCCGGCGGCGCAGCCGCACCGGGCCCCGGTCCACGCGACACTGATCCTTGCGATCATCTGCGTCAGCTACTTCATGGTCATCCTGGACAACTCGATCGTGTTCACCGGGCTGCCGCAGATCCGGTCCGACATGGGGTTCTCCGAGACCGGCCTGTCCTGGATCACCAACGCCTACGTCCTGGTCTTCGGCGGCCTGCTGCTGCTGGGAGCCCGGGCCGGTGACCTGTTCGGACACCGCCGGGTGTTCATGTTCTCCCTGGTCGTCTTCTCCGTGACGTCACTCCTGGTCGGGGCCGCGCAGAGTCAGTGGTGGCTGATCGGCGCCCGGGCGCTCCAAGGCGTCGGAGCCGCCGTGCTGGCCCCCTCCGCTCTGTCCCTGCTCACGCGCAGCTTCCCCGAGGGTCAGGCCCGGAACCGGGCGATGGCCGCCTACAGCGCCGTCGCCGGTCTCGGCGCCGCTTTCGGCCTGGTCGTCGGAGGGCTCGTCGCCGACCTGATCTCATGGCGGGCCGGGTTCTTCCTGAACGTCCCGATCGGCGCCGTGATGATGGTGCTGGCGGTACGGTTCCTGCCCGACACCACCCGGCAGCCGGGCCGCTTCGACGTTCCCGGCGCGCTGCTGGCGACGCTGGGCTCGACCGCTCTGGTCCTCGGCATCGTCGACGCGGCCGACCTCGGCTGGACCGCCCCGGCCACCCTGATACCGCTGGGGGCGGGTGCGGTGATGCTGGGACTGTTCGTCCGGGTGGAGCGGCGGGCCGCGCAGCCGATCGTGCCGCTGCGGCTGTTCGCCGACCGGGAGCGCACCGGCGCCTACGTCACCCGGATGCTCTACATGGGCGCGATGATGGGGTTCTTCTTCTTCACCGCGCAGTTCGTGCAGAGCGTCTACCGCTGGACGCCGCTGCAGGCCGGGCTCGCCTTCCTGCCGATGACGCTGGTCAACTTCGTCCTCGCCGTCCAAGTGCCCCGGTTGCTGGAGCGGGTCCGCAGGCCGCTGGTACTCCTGACCGGGGTCGCCCTGACCACGGCGGGCATGGTGTGGCTCAGCCGCCTCGACCTGCACACGCCCTACCTGACGGGCGTGGCGTTGCCCATGGTGCTCATCGGCGCCGGCCAGGGTCTGGCGCTGGCCCCGCTGACCTCCAGCGGCGTCGACGGCGTCGCCCCCGCGGACGCGGGAGCCGGCTCGGGCCTGGTCAACACCGTGCACCAGATCGGCAGCGCGCTGAGCCTGAGCATCCAGACCGCCGTGGCCGCCACCGTCTCCACCGGCCATGGGGCCGGCGACATCGCGGCCCGCTCGGGTGCCGCCCTGACCGGCTCCGCCGTCCTGCTCGCGCTGGCTGTCGCGGCCGTCCTGACCCTCATCATGCCCTCACCGGCCACCCGCAACGAAAGGTCCCTGTGATGCAGAGCCTCACCCTCAACAACGGCGTCGAGATGCCCGCCCTCGGACTCGGCGTCTTCCAGGCCCCGCCGGACGAGACCCGGGCCGCCGTCACGGCCGCACTCGACCTCGGCTACCGGCACATCGACACCGCCGCCGCGTACGGCAACGAACGCGAGGTCGGCCAGGCCATCCGTGACTCCCGAGTGCCCCGCGAGGAGATCTTCGTCGAGACGAAGATCTGGATCAGCGACTACGGCTACGACGAGACCCTGCACGGCTTCGACAAGAGCGCCGCCAAGCTCGGCGTGGACCGGATCGACCTGCTCATCCTGCACCAGGCCCTCCCGTCGGACTTCGACAAGACCCTCGCCGCCTACCGCGCCTTGGAGAAACTCCTGGCCGACGGCAAGGTCCGGGCCATCGGCGTCAGCAACTTGATGGTCGACCACCTGACCGCCCTGCTCGACGCCACCACCATCGTCCCCGCCGTCAACCAGCTGGAGATCCACCCCTACTTCCAGCAGCGCGCCGTCCTCGACTTCGACGACCAGCACCACATCCTCAACCAGGCATGGTCCCCCATCGGCGGCATCACCTTCTACCCGGGCTACGGCGAAAACCGCAAAAGCGTCCTGGAAGACCCGGTCGTCACCGGCATCGCCGAGACACACGGCAAGAGCCCGGCCCAGGTACTGCTCCGCTGGGGCCTCCAACACGGCCGCTCCGTGATCCCCAAGTCGACCAAGCCCCACCGGATCGCCGAGAACATCGACGTCTTCGACTTCGAACTCACCGCGGACGAGCTGAAGTCCCTCGACGCTCTGGAGACTGGCCGGCGCGGCGGCCCCGAGCCGGAGGCCGTCACCCTCGCGGACTACGGCCGCACCATCCCCGAAGCCTGAAATCAGGCTCTCCTGCCGTATGTGTGGGTGCTGTGACCTGCGCTGATACATGAAACACGCCGTTTCCTGCAAGGCTTGAGGTGTCTAGTCACAAGCTTGA